>JBEKTJ010000291.1:0-6970 GCA_049516155.1 Bryobacteraceae bacterium | reverse complement strand
GATCCGCTGGCCATGTACCTTTCCGATATTTACACGATTACAGGCTCGCTGGCCGGCATTCCCTGCATGAGCGTGCCCTGCGGCGAGACCGCCGAAGGGTTGCCCGTGGGGATGCAGATTCTAGCCAAACATTTTGACGAGCCCACGATGTTCCGCCTGGCTGACGCTTTCGAGCGCGCCAGAGCAAATTGACGCAAACTGGAGATAAACGGAGATCGATATGTCTTTTACGCTTCCCGCACTGCCCTACGCAAGTGACGCACTCGAGGTTTCCATTGACAAGACCACCATGGAGATCCATCACGACAAGCATCACGCCGCTTACGTGACCAACCTGAATAAGGCGCTGGAATCCGCGCCCGACTTAGCCGGCAAAAGCATTGAAGAACTGCTGGCGAACAACTGCGCCATCGTGCCAGAGAACATCCGCACGGCGGTGCGCAACAACGGCGGCGGCCACATCAACCACTCGATGTTCTGGACCATTATGGGCCCGGGCGGGGGCGGCGCGCCGGTGGGCCACGTGGCGGAAGCGATCACCGGCACGTTCGGCAGCTTCGACGACTTCAAGACCAAGCTGCAAACGGCCGGGATGGGCCGGTTCGGCTCCGGCTGGGCGTGGCTGATCTCGAGCGGTGGCAAGCTGGAGATTACTTCCACCGCGAACCAGGACAGCCCGGTGATGGAAGGCAAGCATCCCATCCTGGGCGTGGATGTTTGGGAGCATGCGTATTACCTGAAGTATCAGAACCGCCGCGCGGATTATCTGGGCGCGTGGTGGAATGTGGTGGATTGGGCGGCGGTGGAAGCCCGGTTCAATTCCCACAAGTAAGATGCACACGCGGATTATCACCATGTAACTGATTGATAATAGTATATTTAATCACCTTGCATTGAGCGTATGCATTATGTTATAACGTATACGCTATGGACGATCACAGTCATCGCTCCATTATTAGACTGGTTCAGACCGCCGCCGATCAACAAAAACTCGAAGGTGTCACCGAGATGCTTCGAGTCATTACCGACGAAATGAAGGGCTGGGGAACGCTGGTATGGCTTGTGGCTCCCGGCTCGAACATTGAAACGGGTGAAGGTCGTCTTTTTGTTCCCGCCTATTGGATTCCAACCGACATACGGGTCTGGCATGAACTATCGTTCGAATCGATGACGGGCGCGGTCCTCAGGTCCGGCCGGCCAGAGGCCATCAGCCTGGGAGATGAGCGAATTACAAAGCCGTTGCCACAGTTCGCCATTCAGTCTGAAGCCCGCCATTTCTGTCTGGCTCCGATGACCATGCCAGATGGAGCGCGTGGCGTCCTGGAAGTCTATCGAAAGGAAGATCGAGGATTCTCACAGGCGGAAGTCAATCACCTCGAGCAAATGGCGGCCGTGTTTCCCTCTTTGTTGGGCAACCTCACCGATCGTGTCGGTTTCAAGATGGTTGACGACGTGGACGATATCAGTAATCGGGCGGACGAAGGAGGCATGACGCCGACGGAGGCGTTCCGGCGGATCGTCGAGCGGATTAACGACGATTTTTCGTGCCTCGAGATATCGATTTTTCTGGAGGACCCTACGGAGGCCGAAGGGTTGTGTCGTCTGGTCGCTTCCAAAAGGGTGTGGGAAGAGCCGTGGACGGAAAGAGCCGAATATAAAAAGGGGCAGGGCGCCACGGGTTATGTCTTTGAAAGCGGCAAGACGGTTCGCATCGTCGACCTGGCGCACTATCAGGAGGATCAGGCCTGGATACAAAAACAGTATCCACTCCTTAAATGGGAGGACTCGCTTCACATCCGCGATCGCGCCTGCGACTACTTTGGTATCGACGATCCCGAGACTTCCCCCCCGCTCAGTTGGTTATGCGCCCCGATCCGCCGCACCAACACAGTTTTCGGGGCCATTCGGTGCGCCGGTTCCACCCGTAGCCCATTCTACTTCGATGCGTGGCAAGCGAAGTTTCTCGACGGTGTCGGAGTGCGCCTCGGGGCATGGTGGCAGAATTACTTGCGGCACCGCGGGAAGGAACAGGAGCTCCAGGGCTGGGTGGCCTTGACACGCGGCTTCGACGCCATGAACCGTTTCGTGCAAAAGCAACTCAATAAGCACACCTGGGACGAAACCGCTTTCTTTCGTGAAGCGATGCGCCTGGCACACCACGTAATACCCAATACGGATAACAGCGACGTCCGTTTGGTGGACGGGAATGAGATCTATACAGCCGCAACATATGGCCGCGATTGGGACCAACACCAGGACGGCAAGAACGCGCGATACCCATTGAAGCCTTACGGGTCAACGGCTTCCTACCTGGTGGCCGAGCGAAAAGGGGTTTTGACCTATGACGACATCAAGGATGCCCCCTACTATAAGCCGAACTTCGAGGACACTCGTAAGCTGATCTTGGCTCCTATCGAAGCTGGCGACGCGATAAGCGGCGTGTTATGCATTCGGAGCAAGTCCCCTAGGCCTTTCCCAGCCAACGTCAAACTGATTGCCGGCCTGTTGGGACAGCAATTGGGGCTTTATCATTCGTTAGCCTCTCAGATCCGGAATCTGCAGGTTCTCGAACGCAAAAACCGCGAAATGATCGAAACCCAGGCCAAGACAATTGGCGATGTTCACCACCAGGTGAAATCGCCCATTCTGTCTTCCTATCGCATCGCGCAAACTCTGCTCGCTTCTCGCTCCTTGCCATCCCAGCGTCAGGCGCTCGAACGCTTACGCGGGCTTTGCAGCAAGGTGACGCGCGTGGTACGAAATATGGGAATGTTCTCGGATCTGGCCAGCGAGAAGCCCATCCGGCTGCATCGTTCCTTGCTCACGAGGGAGAAGTTGCTGCAAATGCTCCGCGACTCCTGCGCGGACCACCAGGCGCTCATCGACCCCGAACGCAAAATAGTTTTTCGTCTGGAAGAAAAGGGTTTTGACGAGCTTGCGGACGATAAGGACAGGCTTGGGAAGCTGCTTGTGGAAGGCGACTGGCCGCTGCTGGAGCAATGCATCAATAATATCTTGGATAACGCCGCCAAATACAGCTTCGAGGAGACGGCGGTGAGGGTTTGGGGGGGGGTGCAATCCAAGGGGAATGAGTTCTTCATCTCCGTGGCAAATGACGGCCTGGAAGTCAGGCCGGAGGAAGCACAGAAACTCAAGCAACGAGGCTATCGTGGCCAGGACGCCATTTCAGCGACGGGCGAAGGATCTGGTATTGGGCTCTGGATCGTAGACGAGATCATGCAAGCCCACGGAGGCAAGTTATCGATTACGCCGACACAGAACGGGATTACCGAGGTCCGCCTCGTGCTCCCGATCGTAAAAGGAGTGGAAAAGCTAACACATGCTCAAGATCTTGTTAGTCGAAGATGATCACGTGCAGCGCAGTTACGTTCAACAGGCGCTGGCGGAAAGTCTTGGCGCAACCGTAGAGACGAAGACCTGTGAATCGGAATTCGTAAGGGACTTTGAGTCGATCGCCTCGGATCCGCCGGATGTGGCCGTCCTGGACATCATGCTGCGGTGGGCCAGCCCTTCCCGTCACGGTGCAACGCCGCCCGCGGATTCGACGCCCTATCATGCGGGGTTGAGGTGCGCCCAAAAACTGAGCGGCGACCCGAGAACATGCAGCGTGAAGGTGATCCTCTACTCCGTTTTGCCCAAGGAGGACATCCCAGACTTTTCACTACCAGAAATCGCCGTTTTCGTCGTGAAGGAGTCGGATTGCCAAAACCTAATCGACGTGGTCAGAGACGCGTGCGCGGCACCGACGGCTGGTAACTAACAACCAACAACTAAGCGGCCCGCCTCAACACGCCTCCCCAAACTTTGGGGCGTGCCAACGACGCTTCGGGGGCAAGACTCGGGTATTCTTCCTCGGTGTTGCTCACACGAGTGAGCAACTCATTTAGCAGCAGGATCATTTTCGGTTTGCCGGACAACTGGGAGCGCTCCTCGTCCCGCTCCACTATCGATCCCCGTTCGCGAATGCCGGTCCTGGCAAACCCTCCGGCGGGCCACACCGCATAAAACTCAGTCTCGCGGGCACTGGCGCTGATTTCAAGCGACCCGTCCGCCGCCCGGCGATAATTGAACATCGGCAAAAGACGCAGCGCCCAAGCCGCCCAGCCGTACTCGGCACCGTCCGCCGATGCCAGCTTCTTGGCAACCTCATATTCATAATCGGGAATTTTCCACATCAGCCGCCTAAACTCCGCCTGCTGCTCCGCCGTACCGGCTTCCCAACGATGCGAAATGCGGCCCAATGCCCAAAATACCTTGTCCAGGTCCGGCTTCACGGTCTGGTGCCGAACCAGAATACCCTCGTACCCGACGATCTCCCCGCCGCGCAGCCAGCGATGCCGGCCCCGCTCGACCATTGGCTCCCAAATCTCCTTCAAAGGCTTGGTCTCGCCGAACTGATTCTGCACCAGCGCGCCCTGCAACGCGTCCCGCACTGCGCCGCGCGGTTTTGTGTACTTCAGCCGCCGATAAGCCTGCCAGAGTTGTTCCGCGAGGAAGCCTCGTTGGCGCAGCCCGGCGCAAGTCCAGTATAGGTTGATCAGAAAGTCGTCCTGCTCGCCCGGAGCGACCGGCTCCACATCGGGCTGCTCTCCCAGGACTATCGCCAAGCGCTCCGCGAACCGCTTTTCCAAAGAATCCTGCGCCGGTCCCGGCACCGAGATTCCGCGGAGAAGCCAGTTGTACGGCTCCTCCTCCGGTCCCACGGGCGGCAGGCCCAGGCCTTGCAGCCAGCCGATCAGCTTTTCAATATTTAACTTGTCCTCCCAAAGCCAGGGGATCATCAGCTCCTGCATCCATCTGGTCCGTTCCGGCGCGGTTGGATCGGGCGCGGGCATGCTTGGCTTGGGAAACAGAATTGGATCGTTCTCAACGGCGGGCCTGCGCAACGAATCCGAAGTTACGGCATCCAGTTCCTCCACCAGGGAACCGTAGGTCTCAAGCGTGATCTTCAAACGCGTCCCCAGCGCTTTCGCGATCCGGTCGAGCGTGTCGACTTCCCAGTTCGGCAGCCGGTTTCCTTTCGCGGGCGTTTCCACCGAGGAGATACGGGGCTGTTTCGTCCCGACCTTCGCGGCAAGTTCCTCCTGGCTTAGCCCCCGCTGCCGGCGTAAGGCTTGCACCTGCGCCGACACGTTATCCAGAAGGGTGCTGGTCGCAAACTGCTCGCGATAAGCCGGGTCCCGCAGCTCCGCCCTGAGACGCTCTTTGCGTTCCTGCAAACTATCTTCACTCATATCAATACCGTTCTCGCCAACCGGGGTTTTCCATCAGCAATCTGCGATTCTCAGCGGCCCGACCCTCCGCGTCGTGAGGCTTCAGCCTGTCGCCCACCTCGATCGCTCCTAGCAACAGCGTATAGTCGAGACGTTCACCGATCGGACCACGGCATAGCAGAGGCCGCAGTTCGCGGTTCTGGCAGCGAAGCCGCAGCTTGTAAAGCTTCGTACCCCGCAGTGGACCGGCCATCAGCTTAGGACTTACCAAAGCTAAGTCTAATGTTCGCAAATGGTTGAGGGCGACATCCATCTTTGCCCGCTCCTCTGGCGATACCTTTTCGTCTTCAAGCCATGCGCGAATGACACGCCGCTTCCCGCCAGCCAGGAATTCCCAGATTTCCCGATTCATAGATTAGCACAATTCCATAACGTATGCATTATATTTCATGGACAGGTGGGCATCCAGCCCAGGATCTGCGATTTTCCGTAGTTTTCCTGGAGTAGAAGCCAATGATGGCTGCGTTGTTCATCTAGAGTTCCAGCCGCCCGCCGAGCCATTCCTATCAGGCTGCCTGCGGCGCGCCAACTCGCGATGGACAGGTCGATTTCGATATGCAAATATTCGGAAACCAACCCGAGCGGATCGGGCAGGATTTCGCCCGGATGCAGCAAATACATCGTATGGCCTCCGCCCCCAGTGGCCTCAGGTGGCGATGGGAAGTGGTGAGCGTACCACCCGGCGTCCAACTGCGTTGGCCGGAACAACTGGATCTGCTTCCCGCGTCTCCGCACTGGATATCGGAAAACGGCGAGCCAAGCTGGGTCGTCGCTTGCAACTCCAACCGCCCGGAGCCAGCGTTCCGGCCGATTGGGATCGAGAAAAGGGCGTAATGAATTCCATTCGGCCACCCAGGTGGGGCGAATATTCCGTTGGATTTTCTTCCTGTAGCGGCGCAGCCCCCGGAGAGTTGCCTGCAGAAACGATTCGCGTTGCGCGGGGATCGTCAAACGACCGCTTAGGAAATCGTTCACCTGCTGCGAATCCCGCGGGTTGGTAACCTCATACATCTGAAACTCCGGAATTCTAAAACTCTTCCAGGCTTCTCCGTAGATTTCGCCCAAACGAGTCAGATTCAGCACCGTCGCGACATATTCCGGCGGTGTCTCCATTATGTTATTCTCATTTTCCGGTCGCGCGTATGCAGGCTTAACCCCTGCGATGGCGAGCGGGCGCACCTCCTGTTTCTGGTAACGTTCTATGGCTCGGTGAATCAGGTCGAAATTGGCCATGTCCCCGGCGAATGCCGAAAATATCCGGAAACGGCTGTCGGACAAGCGATGTTCAGCCAAGAGATTTCGGGCCATAGCGCGATCATATGGCGGGACGGCGGAGGAACAAACGCTGTCGAGGAGCCGCGATACGAACTGCGATGGATCGGCAAACGGAGACATTTGCTCTGAATAACTTAAGTCCAATTACTTTATCACGCACAAAACCATCCACGCCACGGCTCACGCCGAAGCATCACGAACTGAAAGGCAGCCGTAATGCCCGTTGCCGCCTCAAAATCGTCGGCGCAATCCGGGCATGCTACTGGCTCAGACGGGCGTCGATCCGCTGGCCATGTACCTTTCCGATATTTACACGATTACAGGCTCGCTGGCCGGCATTCCCTGCATGAGCGTGCCCTGCGGCGAGACCGCCGAAGGGTTGCCCGTGGGGATGCAGATTC
>JBEKTJ010000290.1:0-10434 GCA_049516155.1 Bryobacteraceae bacterium | reverse complement strand
CATCCGTGCTGCCCTATCGCTGGCGGGATGGCTCCGCGGAAGCTTTCGCCAAGTCGAAAGGGGCGCTGCTGGCTTCGCCGCGGTCCGCTGGCGGCTATTCTCTCTCGCCTCCATCGTTGCTGTCGATCCCGGCGGGCACCGCCTTGGTGCTGCCTTCTCCGAACGGCAGCACTTTCTGCCTGTTGGCTGGCGCAGCGACGACGTTTACTGCATGCCTGCGAAACTGTCGCGCGGTGGCCGCCGCTACGCGCGCCCACGGTTCGCGCATCGCCGTGGTTCCAGCCGGAGAGCAATGGGGCGACGGCGCGCTACGTCCCGCGATTGAAGATCTGATCGGCGCGGGCGCGGTGCTGGCATGTCTGCCGGGCCGGCTATCGCCTGAGGCCGAAACGGCCGTTGCTGCATTTGAACGTTTCCTGCATCATCTGCACGATGCGCTGGCGCGTAGCACGTCGGGCAAAGAATTGATTGAACGGGATTTGCATGCGACGTTGAGGTGGCCGCCGCATACGCGGTGAGCTTGGCGGCGCCTGTGCTTCGCGAAGACCGTTTCGTGGATGCTTGTTCCCGATTGACGGCGTGCTAACTTGTCCGTCGTGGGATCTAAGAGTGAATTGCTGTCATACGTCAAAGAGGTCTTAGGCTTACTGTGACCCCACAACGCGAAGGTGCGACATCGGGTCCCGTCGATCCATTCGGCATCGATATCGACTTGGCGCATCCTACATGGGATTCCCTTGGCATTTCCAGAGAGTTGTCCTTAAAACCAAACTGGTCCTGGAAGCGAGGTGACCGCCTTGGCAACGTGGTGAAGAGATCAAGTCGATGGTACGGTCGGTTGGCGAAGGGCTCCGGTGCCGCGGAATACCAAGCGGCCCTAGAGAGAGCAGGTCGTTTCGTTTCTCGCCGAGCATGGAGCCTTCCTTGCTGAGTTCAGAAAGGACGGCGGAGAGCTGGACTTCGTGCTCAACAACGCCGTCGTGGAGCAGCCGAAAGGCAAAGCGTTGGAATTGTATCTAAGTCCGGCCTTCATGGAACAGATGTCTCGTTCCAGTGCGGGTTTACGCCTTCAGGCGTGGACTGATAACCCAAGCTGGTCGCCGGACTCATTCCGATCGTCGCTGGGGTGTACCCATGCCTCTAGGATCTGTTGAGTTCGTAGCGCTTCCCCTGTTCTACCTTGCCCTGGTAGTCTTGACGCTGTGGAGCGCGTAGCAAATGGTTTCGGCGCTGAACCGAATTAGAAGGAGCGTGGAAGACATGGCTCACACGCTGCGGCGAATCGAGTCTCGGGAAATCGACGTCGGCTCCGCCTACCTGACGATTTCTGTGAGGACCGCCTGCGCCGCTTGCGGCATGGCCCGCGCGTAGCCCACGTAGTACGCGTAGCCGGTATAACCCGGATATTGCGAATGAAAGCTCGGCCGCTCGCGATCCGCATCCAGCGCGCGCGGGTGCTCCGGATAAAGCAGCCGCGTATATTTCTGGCGCACCAGTTCCCGCATCACCGCGATCATGTCGACCTGGCCTTCATATCGCCATCTGAATCGTTATTCATCGCCTCTCCTCATAGGCAGCCATTTCGGTTGCATTGGCACGCCGCGCCGAGACAATTCGCATGGTCAGAGCCATCGAATCGAATGGTCAGAGCCACTTCTCCCATTTCAGAGTGCATTTCGCGGCGAAGGTTCACATCCACAGTGTCAACCGGATGACGGTCTAAAGCAAAGGTGTACTGACCTATCGCCGTATGCGTGCAAATAGGCGCCTTCCTTCAGGTGGCACATCGAAGTACAGGGACGAATCCTTCACCGTGTTAAGGGGCATGATGGACCGCATGACAAATGAGACGGTTCAGCGCTTTTTTGCTTCAAAATGGGTCGTCCCGGTATACGTTACGATTATAAATGGTTGTGGTTGGCGGATTCGAGTTCGAGTGGGACCGCGAAAACACCAAACATTTGGCAGCCCACAAAGTAACTCCCGCCGAGTTCGAGCAGGCGCTGAACAACGATCCGCTGGACCTGGATTACGAGGCGATTGACGGCGAGGAGCGCTATCGATTCGTGGGCCTCACGAATGGAGGCCGCTTCCTGCGGGTTGGCGTGGACAGTCCGCAACGAAAAGGTCCGCGCCGTCACCGCGTTCCGGGCAAGTGCCTCGAACAAGAAGGCCTTCTTGGAGAAACCCCGATGAGAAACAGGCAAACCGAACGCATTGTGCCGGCCTTCGCCACCGAGGCGGAAGAAGCCGATTGGTGGTACAAGAACCGCCACGTGCATGACAAGCAACTTCTGGCCGCAGTGAGGACAGGCGAAGCGAAGATTCTCACCAAGGACGAGTTACGGCGGCGGATTGAGGCATCGAAGAAGACGACCGCGCCGGTAGTGGCGCTGCGCATCCCCGCCGCGGATCTGGCTTTGGCCCGAAAGCAGGCTGAGCAGAAAGAGCTGCCGTACCAGACCCACACCAAATCGCTACTCCACGAAACACTAGCCAAACGCGAAAGGCAAAAGGTGGGATAGGCTAGAATAGGAAGAGCGGATCTCCACTCTGTAACGAGACCTCTCTATGATCGACGCTGTCCTAGCCAAGGTTTTTGGCACCAAAAACAAACGCGAAATCAAGGCCATTCAGCCCATCGTCGCTGCCATCAACGATCTCGAGCCGCACATCCGGGAGCTTTCCGATATCGATCTGGCCGCCAAGACCATCGAATTCAAGGAAAAACTGGCCCAGGGCGCGCCCCTCGACGACCTGCTCATTGAGGCTTTCGCCGTGGTTCGCGAAGCTGGCCGCCGCTTCCTCAACATGCGCCACTTCGACGTGCAGCTGATCGGCGGCATCGTCCTGCACCGCGGCAAAATCGCCGAGATGCGCACCGGTGAGGGCAAGACGCTGGTCGCCACTCTGCCCGCCTACCTCAACGCGCTCGAAGGTAAGGGCGTTCACATCGTCACCGTAAACGACTACCTGGCCCACCGCGACGCCGATTGGATGGGCAAGATCCACCGCGCCCTCGGCCTCACCGTCGGCGTGATCGTACACGACCTCGAAAACGACCAGGTACGCCAGGACAATTACAACGCCGACATCACCTACGGCACCAACAACGAGTTCGGCTTCGACTATCTGCGCGACAATATGAAGTTCCGCCTGGAAGACTGCGTCCAGCGCGGCCACAATTACGCCATCGTCGACGAAGTAGACTCCATCCTGATCGACGAAGCCCGCACCCCGCTCATTATTTCGGGCCCTAGCGAGGAATCCACCGACAAGTATTTCAAGGTGAACCGCATCATCCCCAAGCTCATGCGCGGGGAGGAAATCGAGGGCAAAGAGCCCGGCGAAAAATATACCACCGGCGATTACACGGTCGACGAAAAGCACCGCAGCGCCGCCCTCACCGAAGAGGGATTCGACAAGGCCGCCAGGCTCCTCAACCTACCCAATATCTATGACATCGCCACCATCGAGTGGAAGCATCACGTGGAGCAAGCGGTCAAAGCGCACGCCCTGTATCTGAAAGACCGCGACTACGTGGTCAAACGCAACGACGCCACCAATCAGGATGAAGTCATCATCGTGGACGAATTCACCGGCCGCCTCATGCCCGGCCGCCGTTGGAGCGATGGCCTGCATCAGGCCGTGGAAGCCAAGGAAGGCGTCAAAATCGAACGCGAGAACCAGACCCTCGCCACCATCACGTTCCAGAACTATTTCCGCATGTACAAGAAGTTGGCCGGCATGACCGGTACGGCGGAAACCGAAGCGGCCGAATTCCAGAAAATCTACAACCTCGACGTCTCCGTGATTCCCACCAACCGGGAAATGGTCCGCAAAGAATTTCCAGACATGGTGTACCGCACCGAAGAGGAAAAGTTTCGCAATGCCGCCAAGGAAATCAAGACGCTTCAGGAAAAGGGCCAACCCGTGCTGGTGGGCACCGTCTCTGTCGAGAAGTCCGAGCGGCTTTCGGCGCTGTTGAAGAAAATGGGCGTCAAGCACGAAGTCTTGAACGCCAAGAATCACGAGCGCGAAGCGCCCATCGTGGCGCAGGCCGGCCGGAAAGGCGCCATCACGGTTTCCACCAACATGGCCGGCCGCGGCACCGACATTCTGTTGGGCGGTAATCCGGAATTTATGGCGCGCGAGGCGCTGCGCAAGCAAGCCGTGGATCCGGACAGGATGCCCAAAGACGAGTGGGCTGCGGTTATGGCCCGCTACAAGGAGCAGACCGACCGCGAGCACGATGAGGTCACCGCCCTCGGCGGGCTGCACATCCTGGGAACCGAGCGGCACGATTCGCGGCGCATCGATAACCAATTGCGAGGCCGCGCGGGCCGCCAGGGCGATCCGGGCAGTTCGCGCTTCTACCTTTCCCTGCAAGACGACCTGATGCGCATCTTCGGCGGCGAACGCATGCAGAAGCTCATGCTGCGCCTGGGTATGGAAGAGGATGTGCCCATCGAGTCGAAGATGATCACCAACCGCATCCAGAAGGCCCAGGAAGCCGTGGAGGCGCAGAACTTCGAAGCCCGCAAACACCTGCTCGAATACGACGATGTCAACAACAAGCAGCGCCAGGCGGTCTACGGCATGCGCCGCCTGTTGCTCGAAGGCACCGATCAGAAGGAGCGGGTCATCGAGATGGTCCGCGGTCTGGTCGAGCAGTATCTCGACGTCCGCTGCCCGGAAAATACCCATCCGGATACCTGGGACCTGGCAGGCCTGCGAACCGACATCTTAAGCCAGTTCGGCTGCAAGATCGAAACCTCAGAATTCGGCAGCATGAACCGGCGGGAGATCGAGGATGCCATCGTCGACCGGCTGAAGCAGAATTACCAGGAGAAGGAAGACCTGGTCGGCCCGGACACCATGCGGCAGACCGAGCGCATCATCATGCTGCAGGTGATCGACGACCAGTGGAAAGACCACCTGCTTTCCATGGATCACTTGAAGGAAGGCATCCACCTGCGCGGTTACGGCCAGAAGGATCCGCTGGTGGAGTACAAGAAGGAATCGTTCATCCTGTTCCAGGATATGATGGACCGCATCGAAGACGAAACTCTGCGCTACTTGTTCTTCATGCAGATCAGGCGCGGCGATGGCCCGAATGGATCTGATGGCCTGGGCCGCCCGGCGGAACCGGTCCTGCCGTTCCCGATGGATGAGGATGGCGAGGATGGTGAAGGCGAACCGGAGGAGGACCGGCACGCGGCCGTAGCCGAGCAGCAAAGGCGCGCCGCCCAATCCGCCGTTCAGGACATGACCCGGAAGCTGCAGCGCGACAAGGATAAAGAACTCGCCGAGATGCAGTTCGTGGGTGGCGACGGTTCCGCCGCAGCCAAGAAACAAGTGATCAACAGCGACAAAGTGGGGCGCAACGATCCATGCCCCTGCGGCAGCGGAAAGAAATACAAGAAATGTCACGGAGCCGCATGACCACCCTGTTCGCCCTCTCGCCCCGTCGCCGTCTGACCCATTCAGCGGCCTTGGCCTTATTGCTGCCCGCCCTCGCGGCAGCCGCCATCTGGCCCGATCAAATCGGCGCTTTCCATCGCGCCGCAACCCAATTGTTCACCCCCACGGCGGACCAGTCCATTTGGGATGAATACGGCCTGCGCGAAGGCGAAATCGCGCGGTATGAAGGCGACGGCCAGAAGTTCACCGTCACGGCATACCGTTTCCAGGACCCCACCGGCGCCCTGGGCGCCTTCGACTGGCTGCGCCCTGCGGATGCCAAACCCTCCACGCTCGCCAGGTTAGCCGCCGAGACACCTACGGACACTATCCTGGCGCACGGCAACTACGTGCTGAAGTTCGCGGGATACCATCCGGCGTCAAACTTTCTGGCAACAGTCATCCAGAGCTTGAAGCAAGTGGATAATTCAGCCCTGCCCAGCCTGATCGACTACCTGCCATCACAGGATCTGGTGCCCAATTCCGAGCGGTACGTGCTAGGCCCGGCGGCCTTACAGAAGTTCGATCCGGGAATTCCCCCGTCCGCAGCGGCTTTTCACCTTTCCGCGGAGGCCGAGGTCGGCGCCTTCCGCGCGGCGTCCTCCGGGTTGGGCGGCGACTTGAAGCTGGCGATTTTCAACTACCCGACGCCGCAGATCGCCCGCCAGCAGACCACCCAATTCCAGCGGATCGCTGGCGCCATGGTCAAGCGCAGCGGTCCTCTGGTGGCGGTGATTTTGTCCCCTTCTAACCCGGACAGTGCCGAGCGGCTATTATCGCTAGTACGCTATCAGGCCGACATTACGCTCGACGAACGCGTCAACACGCGTCGCGACAACATCGGAGACTTGGTCATTAACGCCTTTGTTTTGATTGGGATACTGCTGGTATTCTCGCTCGTTGGCGGGCTCGCGTTTGGCAGCGTGCGCGCATTTTTGCGGCGTGGCGGGCGTGGCGAAGAGGCCGACGCCATGATTGTCCTACACTTGCAAGACCGGTCGCCGAGCGCTCCGCCAAACCCATAAACTGCCGCATTCCAGGACTTTAGACCAAAATCAACAAGTAAAAACCCTCCGTTTTTCCGTTTTCGGTCACTCCCTGTGGAAATGTGGAAATCCTGTAAATATCTCATCTGCCACTAATTACAGCCAAAAAATTTCCAATGGATTTTTACTTGACTTGCAGCGCCGGGAGCCATAAGATCCAACTACCAAGGTTTTTGGCGGAGTTGCGATTCCGTCGAACCTGATTCTCCCATCGAACATCCCCCTGGTAGAACAGGGGAACAGGATGCTCACCCTTCGGGGTGAGCATTTCTATTTGGAGGGCGGCCAATCTTGGCCGCAGCCGGCTTTTTAGCCGGCTCTGATCAGCACGAAAGGGTGCTAGTAGCAGGACCGGGGGGGCGCCCCCGATCCTGCTCGGTCGTTACCGCTTGTCCTTACGGTGGCAGACGATAATGATCGTGAATCTGCCGATCAACGGCAGCACAACTAGCACTTTGATCGTTAGTTGACCCTCCTTTCCGCTTCAACTGGAAGGCCCGGCCTTGAACCGGGCTTTCCCAATCGAAGCTCCGGTGCTTCTTTCGAGAACCCGTTCTTCCAGTCTCCATAGGAAAGGACTCAGCATTTACAGTGGGCCGACGCGCGCCGGTTTCTCCCAATTCGGCGACGCGAACTACCTAAAATTTGCCACCACCGCAGACTGACCTTGAATTCGGCAAGCGCTTCATTTGTGTGGTAGGACGTGGATCTGGAGTCCGTGTTCGCCATCAAGATGAGACCGGAGTCGGTCTGCAGTTCTTGGAGACCGCCCGCCGCCGCTTCAGGTCGCTTGCCGTGAATATACGTTTCGAGAACTGAGGCTCTGCCGCATCGCGAAGTTGGCTGGCTGTCCGGCCGTAAATCCCGAGCTACCCAGGCCTAGTGCCGGTTTGAGAGCCTGACTTAGCGGCGCATGGCGCCGCCCCACTGCTAAACTAAAGCCTGATGCACCCGCCTATCCCCCGGAAGCCCGATGGCGACGCCACTTGGCGCACGCGCTTGGCTTCGCTGCGGAACATCCGTCCGCTGCTGGGGATGGTTTGGGACACCAGCCCACCCCTGGTTACCATCACCACTGCTTTGCGCCTCGTGCGCGCGCTGTTGCCCCTCGCCATGCTCTGGGTCTCAAAGCTCATCATCGACGGCGTAGTGGCCTGGATTAAGCGTGGAAACGGGAACTCCGCGTCCCTCTGGAAGCTCGTCGCACTCGAATTAGGGCTAGCCGTCCTTAGCGATCTGCTGGGGCGCGCCAACTCCCTGGCCGACAGCCTCTTGGGCGACCGCTTCACCAACCGCATCAGCGTACGCCTCATCGAACATGCCACCAAACTCGACCTGGCATCGTTTGAAGACCCCGTCTTCTACGACAAGCTGGAACGCGCCCGCCGCCAAACCACCGGCCGCGTCGGCCTGCTAGCGGCGGTCCTGAACGTTGCGCAGGACACCCTCAGCCTGATCTCGCTCTCCGCCGGCCTAATCGTCTTTTCACCCTGGCTGATGGTCCTGCTGGTTGCCGCCGTGATCCCCGCGTTCCTGGGCGAAACCCACTTCACCACGCTGGCTTATTCCGTCCTCTACCGCTGGACGCCACAGCGCCGCCTGCTCGACTATATCCGGATGCTGGGTGCATCCAACCAAAGCGCCAAAGAGGTCAAGATCTTCGGACTGGGCCCGCACTTGGCCGAACGATATCATGAAGTTTCCGACCGTATCTATGACGATAATAAGAAGGTTGCCGTCAAGCGCGCCAGTGTGGGCTTCCTGCTCAACCTAGTCTCGACGGGCGGCTACTATGGCGCGTATGCGGTGGTCCTGATCCGCACTTTGGCCGGGGCGATCTCCGTGGGGACATTCACGTTCCTGACGGGCGCTTTCTCCCGCTCCCGCATGTACATCGAAAAAATTCTGCAAAGTTTCACCGATATTTCCGACCAAGCTTTGTACTTGAAAGATTTGTTCGAGTTCTTCGAGATGGAACCATCGATCCGCAGCATTCCCGGAGCGCTGCCCGCACCCCGCCCCATTCGCGGCGGATTTGAGTTCCGCAACGTCGGCTTCTCTTACCCCGGCTCTTCGCACATGGTCGTTGAGAACATTAGCTTCCGACTGGAAGCAAAAGAAAAAATTGCGCTTATCGGCGAAAATGGAGCCGGTAAGACGACCCTTGTCAAACTGCTGGCGCGACTCTACGATCCAACCAGCGGGCAAATCCTCCTCGACGGCATCGATCTCCGCGAATATGATGTCGAGGACCTCCGCAAAGAAATCGGCGTCATCTTCCAGGACTACATGCGCTATGAGCTGCTTGCGAAAGAAAACATTGGCTTTGGTAAAATCGAAGACCTCGCCGATCAATCTCGCATTGAGATGGCGGCCCAAAAGAGCATGGCTTACCAAGTGATCGGTAAACTTCCGAACGGCTACGACCAGATGATCGGCCGCAGGTTCGATGGCGGCGTGGACCTCTCCGGTGGCGAATGGCAAAAATTCGCCCTCGCACGGGCCTACATGCGCGATGCGCAACTGCTAATCTTAGACGAGCCCACCGCCACCTTGGACGCCCGCGCCGAATATGAGGTCTTCCGCCGGTTCGCGGAGCTAACCAAAGGGAGAATGGCTGTGCTGATTTCCCACAGATTTTCCACAGTCCGCATGGCGGATCGGATACTGGTTCTTAAGGACGGCCGGATTCGCGAGCAGGGCACGCACAATCACCTGGTTGCCCTGGGTGGGCAATATGCGGAGTTGTTCGAACTGCAAGCGGCTGGCTATAGATGACGCAGATAGTGAGCTTCTACTGAATGCCTGAAAACAAACTACAAGTAATTCCCCTCGGCGGATTGGGCGAGTTCGGCATGAACATGACCGCCATTCGCTACGCCGATGAAATCATCGTGATCGACGCCGGGATGATGTTCCCGGAAGACGAACTGCTCGGCGTGGACTTGGTCATGCCCGACCTCACGTTCTTGAAGGAGAACCAGTCCCAGATCAAGGCCTTAATCCTGACCCATGGCCATGAGGACCACATCGGCGCGGTTCCCTATTTCCTGACCGAAATCCGCGTACCCGTGTACGGAACCGCCTTTACGTTGGCCTTGGTCGAACGCCGGCTGGAAGAGTATGAACTTGAAGAAGAACCCGAGCTGAATACTATCAAGCCCAAGCAAATACTGACAATAGGGCCGTTTACGATCGAGTTTATTCATGTCACGCACTCCATCGTCAGCGCCGTCGCCTTGGCCATCACCACGCCACTCGGAGTCATCATCCACACCGGCGATTACAAGGTAGACCCCACCCCCACCGACAATGAGTTGTTCGATCTGCACACCTTAGCCGATTACGGCAAACGCGGCGTCCTGCTGCTGCTTTCCGACTCGACCAATGCCGACCGGCCGGGCTACACTGAATCCGAGCGCGCCGTTCAACCGCGCATGGAAGACATCTTCAACCGTGCGCAACGTCGGCTCTTGATCTCCTGTTTCAGTTCCTCCATCCACCGCCTCCAACTGGTGCTGGATCTTTCGGCGCAGTTTGGCCGCAAGGTGGCGATTGTCGGACGGAGTATGACATCCGTCAGCGAGATTGCCCACTCCCTGGGACTGCTCGATATTCCGGACGGTGTCCTGATCCGGCCGCAGGACGTCATGTCTGCCCCGCCCCAAAAAGTTGCCATCCTCGTATCCGGCACGCAGGGCGAACCCATGTCGGCGCTTTCGCGGGTGGCCGTCGACAACCACAAGCACATCTCCGTGGAAGAAGGCGATACGGTGGTGTTGAGCGCGCGCATCATCCCGGGCAACGAGAAGGGCATCTTCCGCATGATCGACCACATGGCGCGCCGCGGAGCCGACGTCTTGTACGGCAGCATGAATCCGCCGGTGCACGTTTCCGGGCACGCCAGCATGGAAGAAATGAAGCT
>JBEKTJ010000289.1:0-7010 GCA_049516155.1 Bryobacteraceae bacterium | reverse complement strand
TTGCCGCGGGGGATGTAGCGATCCGTGGGCGGAAAGTGGGCGCGCACGGTGAGGATGTTGGCGGAGGGCTGGAGCAGCGGCGTCACGTCCAAAGTGAACGGCGTATTACCGCCTTCGTGGCTGCCGGCGAGCCTGCCGTTGACCCAGACCATGGACCAGTAATTCACCGCGCCGAAATGCAGCAAGACGCGTTGGCCTTTCCATTCGGGCGGCAGGGCGACCGCGCGGCGATACCAGATCCAGGGATGAAAAGAAGTGTCGCCGATGCCGCTCAGGCGGCTCTCGAAACAATACGGGACGGTGATGTTCCGGCTAAACTTCCGGCTGCCGGAGGCCCAATCGGCATCCAGGCCGGCGTTGGCGTCGTCGAATTCGAATTCCCAGGCGCCGTTGAGGCTCAGCCAGTGTTCGCGCTGGAATTGGGGCTGCGGATACTCGGGGCGCGGGACCGGCGCCGCGCACAGAACGGAACAAGCCAGGACCACTGCTGCTATTTTGTACATGTCAGAATACATTGTATCCGCGAGTGTACGACAGGAATGCCTGTCCTTCGGTACTACAAACTATGATGCTGCGATACTATTGTCGCGCAACCATTCAAGCCGCATTATAAGGCTATGACGAAGAAAGATCCGAGGTTTGGCCCCGCGGTGGAGCGGCGCGCCGCACTCCGGTTTGCGATTGGACAGGAAGTGCTGTACAAGATTCTGGACCATAGGGCCGCCGCTCCCGAGAGCGGTGTTGGGATGACACTGGACATCAGCAGCGGAGGAGTACTGTTTGAAACGGTGCAGCGCTTGAATCCCGGAAAGCGGGTCGAGTTGTCGGTGAATTGGCCGGCCCAATTGGAGGATGGCTGCCCGCTCAAATTCGTGGCGGTGGGCCGGGTGGTGCGGGCCGAGGACACTTGGGCGGCTATGCATATCGAACAGTACGAATTTCGCACCCGCCGCAACAAGGAACTACCCCAGATAGAGCCCGAAAAGCCACTCCGCGCCCGCGTATCTTATCATTAGATTCGATCGTCAAGAGAGCGGGCCCACTCGATCCGCGACGACTGAGGGGCCAGCCCTACTATTGGGAAAGCTACGTGGTATTGGGCAATACTGCAGGATGCTTCTCGAACGCCGCTATCCCGTTGAGGATGGTATCGACCACGGCCTCGTCCCCGATCGTGGAGTTGATCATCAGATGGAAGAATTGACGGGCGGGCCACTCTACATTGAAGTACTGTTTGATGAATGCCGCGCGGTCGCGGTCCACAGTTTCGGCGAGTTGCATGGCTTCCTCCTCGCTCTTCCCCATGGCCCGTAACCGGTTCACCTTCTCTTCGAAGCGGGCATACACAAAAACGTGAAAGGCGTCGGGACGGCCGCCCAGATAATATGCCGACCCGCGTCCCACGATCACGGAGCTGCCTTGCTCCGCCGCTGCCGTGACCACCCGCTCCGTGACCTCCCGGATGCACTCGGCGTCCACCAGCTTCATCCGCGGAGCGTTCAGGCTCCCTTCATAGCTGCCGCGCATGAAGGACTTGAACAGCCGGTAGTAGAGCGGATCGCGGCGCTCCTCATGCTGCTCCACCGTGCGGCTGGGGCAATCCATCAGGCGGGCGATTTCGTCGGTCAATAATTGGTCCCACAGCTTCCAGCCCAGCCGCCCGGCGAGTTTCCTGGCGATCTCGCCGCCGCCGCTTCCGTATTCGCGCTCAATGGTCAGTACTCTGACGATGCTTGTCATGGATCGTTCCTCTTCCATACTGCTAGCCAAACACTGCGGGACAGGCCGGGAGGCCTGTCCTACCCCACGGCAACTTCTCCGCCCGCGTGCGGGTCGTTCTTACGAATGATGAATGCCAGCAGGAACATGATACCCGCGCCAATGGCGAGCACCTTGTAAGTATCGATATAGGCAAGCGTCTGCGCCTGCGCCTGCATGGATTGATAAATGAGTCCATAAGCGTGCGTCTGCGCGTCGGCCGGGCTGACACCTGAGTGGATGAGTTGCCGGCTCAGCCCGCCCACCTGGTTCCGAAACGCGGGATCGAAGTTCGTCGCACGATACGCCAGTATGGATTGGTGGAATTGCGCACGGCGCGCGAGCATGGTGGTCACCATGGAAGTTCCAACGCTGCTGCCCATATTGCGCATGAAATTCACCAGTCCCGAAACGCTATTGCTCTTTTCTTGAGGAATCCCAATGTAACCCGCCATGGTGATCGGCACGAACAGAAAGCCAAGGCCGAAGGACTGCGCGACGCGCAGCCACGCCGCCGCCTTGAAGCTCATCAACAGATCCACACGCACGGTGGAATAATACATGGCGCAGGCCAGCGCCAGCCAGCCAAAGGCAATGATGTATTTGGCTGGCATTTTGGTGGTGAGCTGCCCGACCACCGGCATGATCAACAGCACCATGAGCCCACTGGCCGAGAGGACTAGCCCGGCCGATTGCGCGGTATATCCCATGAGCGTCTGCAGGAACTGAGGCATCATCACCAGGCTGCTGAACAGAATAACGCCTAGGATGAACATCATCAAGTTGGCCGTGGCGAAGTTGAAATTCTTGAACAGGTGGACATCGATCACGGGCGCCTCGCGATGCCATTCCCAGAAGACCAGAGCGATCAGGCAGGCGGCTGAGATCAGCATCAGCGTAACGATGAAGTGCGAACCGAACCAATCGTCTTCCTGGCCTTTGTCGAGCAGGATCTGGAGAGCTCCGACGCCCAGCGCCAGAAGCGCGATGCCAATGTAGTCCACGCGCACCCTGGCGCCCTGCAGGCGGGTAATATACGGCGGATCTTCCACCATGCGCAACACCAGGAACAGGGTGAGGATTCCGATGGGGAGATTGATATAGAAGATCCAGCGCCAGGAATAGTTGTCCGTGATCCAGCCACCCAGCGTGGGGCCGATGGTGGGCGCCATGATGGTGGTGATTCCGTAGAGCGCGAAGGCCATGCCGCGCTGATGCGGCGGGAACGTGTCGGCGAGGATGGCTTGGGCCGTGGGCTGCAATCCGCCGCCGCCCACGCCTTGGATGACGCGGAAGACGATCAACAGCCCCAGGGTTGGGGCGGCGCCGCAAGCCAGCGAACTCAGAGTGAACAGGAAAATACACGTGAGAAAAAAACGCTTGCGTCCGAACAGGCCGGCCAGCCATCCGCTGATGGGAAGAACGATGGCATTGGATACGAGATACGAAGTGAGCACCCAGGTGCTCTCATCGTTACTCGCGCCCAGGTTCCCCGCGATGTGCGGCAGTGCGACGTTGGCGATGCTGGTGTCGAGGACTTCCATGAACGCGGCCATAGCGACGACCACGGCGATCAGCCAGGGATTGAATTTTGGTTTCCAGGCGCCATCCGCCGGGGCGGGGGCAGGCGGCGCGCTCTCGGTTACTTCGGCCATATCCGCTCTGAGCGTTACTCGACGTAGACCTTGGGATCCACCGACATGCCGGGCCGCAGCCGGTGGTCGTCGTTCTGGCCGGGGTCGAGATCGATGCGAACCGGAATACGCTGGACCACCTTAACGTAGTTTCCGGTCGCGTTTTCGGGAGGCAGCAGGCTGAACCTCGAACCGCTGGCGCCTCCCAAGCCTTCCAGCCTTCCCGTGTATTCGCGGGTATAGGCGTCCACACTGAACTTGACCCTTTGCCCGGGTTTCATGCGGCGAAGCTGGGTCTCCTTGAAGTTGGCGGTGACCCAGATGTCGTCGAGCGGAACCACGGCCATCAACTGCTGGCCGGGTGAAATGTTCTGCCCGACTTCCACGGTCTTCTTGCCGACCACCCCGCTAACCGGAGCCACGATGGTGCAATAGCCGAGGTTGAGCTTAGCCTGGTTAAGCAGCGCGCGCCTCTGGGCGACCTGGGCCTGCGCGGATTTGGCGCGCGTCTCGGTAACGGCGACCTGCTGCGGCGCGGTCATGGCAGCTTGAATGGACGCATCCGCCTGCGGGATTCTGGCAGACGCTTCCTCCACCGCGCTTTGCGCGGCCTTGATGTTCTGCTCGGCCTCGCCGACCGCCGCGATGCGCGCATCCACGGTCGCCTTGGCGGAGTCGGCAGTGGAAACGGCAGTGTCGTACTGTTGCTGGGAAATCTCGTCTTTGGCCACCAATAGCTTGTAGCGGGCCACGTCGTCGCCGGCTTTCTTGTAGTCCGCCGCAGCCTGGCGGACTTGGGCTTTGGCCGTCTCGAGGCGCGCCTGGGCCGCATCCAGTTGATGCTGAGCGCCGGTTAGAGCCGCCTCCGCGTCCACCCGCCCCGAGTGGGCCGTCTTCAACTGACTGGCCGTGTTCGTGGAGGTGATCGGTATATCGACGCGGGAGCCTTGCAGGGCCGCCTCGGCATCGGCCAGATCGGCTTCCGCCTTGGCCACCGCGACCTCGTAGTCGCGGGGGTCGATGCGGACCAATACGTCGCCCGCCTTCACGTACTTCTCGTCGTCGGTGAGCACCTGGATTACGTTACCGTCAATGCGCGCACTAATGGCGTTGATGTGCCCGTCGATCTGGGCGTCGTCCGTCGACTCATAAGCGCTGAAATGCTTCCACGCGAAGTAGCCAGCCACCAGCAGAATCACGATCACGATGGGCACGACGATGCGCGCCGGGCTGCGCCGGGTCTTGCGCGGCAGCGGGCGCGTCGACGCCGGCGAAGTTGTCTTGTTGCCTTCAGCCACGATGTCCGCCATCTCTACTGCACCTCCATGAACTTCCGGATTCCTTGTTCGGCAGCGCCCAGCGCCCGCGCCAAAGCCACCTTCGCCAGGTTGTGGGCATACAGCGCGAAGATCAGATTGTCGTTCGCGCCGGCTACCGACTGCTGCGCTTGCACCACCTCGATGTTATCGGTCACCCCGGCGGTGAACCTATCGCGCGACTGGGCCAGCGTCTCATTGGCCAACTCAAGATTGCTTTTCGCCACGGTCACCTGATCGGCCGCCGACTGCAGGTCGAGAAATGCCGCACGGATCTGGTAATCGATCTGTCCGCCAAGATCGGCCAATTCGTCCTGGCGCTCTTTCAAAGCGGCCTTGGCTTGGATTTCATCCGCGCCGATGCGGCCGCCGTCGAAGATATTGAATTTCAGCGCAGCCATGAAGGTGAAGGTACCGTGTGAGTTGCCAATGGTCGGCCCGACATCCCCGTAGTCGCCGGTGACTCCGGCGGTGGGATAGCGCTCCGCGCGAGTGGCCCGCACCGCTTCCTCGGCCGCGCGTACCTGGGCTTTGGCGCTCTGATAATCCTGGCGTTGATCGAGAGCCGTGCGCAGGGCCTGTTCCTGTGTCATGGCGGCAAGGGGCGAGTAAGGCGCCGCTTCCGCGATATTGAAATCCTGCCCTGACGGCAGGCCGATCGCGCGGCCCAGCGAAAGCTTGTCCTTGGCAAGCTGGTTTTCCTGGGCCAGCAGGCGCTGTTGCTGGGTCTTCAACTCGACTTGCGAACGAAGCACATCGATGCCCGGGGAAGTGCCCGCTTTCTTTTGATCCGCCGTTCGATCGTACAGGGCCTGGTCTGTCGCGACCTGCGCGCGAATGGACTCCGCGCGGGAGGCGTCGGCGGTCACCAGAAGATAGGCGTTCGCCACAGCTTGGACGACCAGGTCTCGGGCATCCTGGTAAGACAGTTGGGCGGCCCGCAGACTCTCCCGGTAGGATCGATAATTCTTCCACTTGTTGTAATCGAAAACGGTGATGGAGGCTGAAGCGCGGAGGTCGGTGTATTGAAAGGGGCCGACGATGCTGGGCAGAGCCACGCCTGGAATGCTGAAAGTGAAGCCGATGGTCTTCAGGTTGAGTTGCTCGACGGTCTCGCTGACCTGTCCGCCGACTTGCGGCATGAGGGCGCTCAACGCGTGCAGCCGCTGACCGCGGGCGGTCTCGCTGGCCGAGCCGCTGACGAGCAGCCCCAAGTTCGTTTTCAGGCCGCGATCGATGGCATCGCGGAGGGTCAACGCAAGCGGCGTGGACGAGGCGGTTCCGGTTGGGACGCTGCCCTGGAACTGGCTCTGCTGGCCGGCCAGCGCGCATGCGAACAGAAGGCCCAGGCCGACGGCTGCATAACGACAGTTCAGGAAACTTGCATGAATTCGTGTCAAAGGCATTCCCTCATACTTTTCTCCCGATTAGAAGTATAGTAGCCTACCGCCGAGTTGCCTGTACTTCCTCCGTGATACAAGGATGCGCGAGAGACTCCGCCGGTCGCGCGCTGGGCCTTAACGGCGGGCGCGAGGTCGTTGGGAAGGTTGCGATTGTCTTGGATGCCAAGCTGGTACATTGGAAACGCATGACCCAAGAGGAGCGGGAGCGGTATTCGCGGCAGATTTTGTTCACGGGCTTGGGCGAGGAAGGCCAGGAGCGCCTGCTGCGGGCGCACGCCGCTATCGTGGGCTGCGGCGCGCTGGGCAGTTTTCAGGCTGCGGCGCTGGCGCGCGCGGGTGTGGGGCGGCTAACTATCGTCGACCGGGATTATGTGGAGCCGAGCAATCTGCAGCGGCAATGGCTGTTCGAAGAATCGGATGCGGCGGAAGTGCTGCCCAAGGCGGCAGCGGCGGTGCGGCGCCTGGCGCGGATCAATTCGTCGGTGCAGGCGCGCGGCATGGTGGCCGATTTGACGCCGGCGAATATCGACGAACTGTTGGACGAGGCGCAGGTGATCATGGACGGCAGCGACAACTTCGAAACGCGCTACCTAGTGAACGACTACGCGCTGAGCCGCGGGATTCCCTGGATTTACGGCGCGGCGGTGGGCAGCTATGGCCTCACCATGCCGGTGATCCCCGGGCGCACCGCGTGCCTGCGTTGCGTGTATCCCGATCCGCCCTCCGGCGCCCAGCCCACCTGCGAAACGGCCGGCGTGTTGAATTCCATTACCGCGGTAATCGGAGCTCTGCAAACCGCCGATGCGCTGAAGATTCTGGCGGGCCGAATCGAATCGGTGCGCGCGCGCCTGACCACGGTGGACGTGTGGGAGGGCGGCATCCGGCAGATCGAGCAGCCC
>JBEKTJ010000288.1:0-7853 GCA_049516155.1 Bryobacteraceae bacterium | reverse complement strand
GGCGTCGCCCTGGGCATCGCCATTCGACAGCGGCATGCCGCTGGAAATATTGAAGGATTCGATGGAACCATCGCCATAAGCGGCCACCAGCAGGTTCCCATGGATCGCCATACCTTCCGCGGAGCCGCCACTCAAGCCCTGGGCGTGGAGGTCGCCGACAAACTCGAGTGCGCAGTCCGGCCGGATCCGAAATGCTGCGATGTTGCCCGAACCCGAGAACGCGGCGTAGAGATGAGTATCGCTGGCGGCCAGGCCGATGCCGTCGCTAGTGTAGTGTCTTCGAAATAACTAGACAGGTCATTTTTCTTCGCCTTCTGGACTTGGGGCTGGTGCAGCCGGGCTGGATCTGCTCCAAGGTGCGCCGACAGCGATTGAGCTTTTCTTGGATGGATTCGACGGTCGCGGTCCACACGAAGGGTTTAGGATCCTGATTCCAGGCCGTGAGAAACGTCTCAATGGACGCCTGGAGGTCGGCCACGCTGAGGAAGACGCCGCGGCGGATGGCCTTGTTATCCAGGTGGCCGAACCATCGCTCGACCAGATTCATCCAACTGGAACTGGTGGGGACGAAGTGAGGCACGAAGCGGGGATTTCGCTTCAGCCACGCCTTTACTTTCGCATGCTTGTGCGTCCCGTAGTTGTCCATGATGAGATGTAAGGGGACATCGCCCGGAAATTCGGTGTTGAGCCGCCGCAGGAATTTCAGAAACTCCTGGTGCCGGTGTCTTTGGTGACATTCGCCTACGACCTTGCCTTCGAGAGTTTCCAGGGCGGCGAACAAGGTGGTCGTGCCATTGCGTTTGTAATCGTGGGTCATCGTGCCGCATCGTCCCTTCTTAATCGGTAGCCCTGGCTGGGTGCGATCCAACGCCTGAATCTGGCTTTTTTCGTCGACGCATAGCACGATCGCCTGCTGCGGAGGATTCAGGTACAGTCCCACGACATCAGTCATCTTTTCCAAGAACTTCGGATCGCGGGAGAGCTTAAAAGTCTCCGTGCGGTGCGGCTGAAGATTGTGGGCGCGCCAGATATTATTGACGGTGGACTTGCTAACGCCTTGGTTCTCCGCCATCGTCCGGCAACTCCAATGCGTCATCCCGGCAGGTTTGGTTTGCAGGGTCGCCTCCACAATATCGGCGATCTTGTCGATGTGATAAATCGGCTTCCGTCCACGCCCCGGAGCGATGTCCCACAGACCGTCCAGGCCCTCGTCACCGAAGCGCTTTCGCCACCGAATCACGGTGTTTCGATTCACCGCCAAGCGCTTCGCGATTGTGACATCGGACTCGCCCGCAGCGGCGGCCAGAACGATCCGGCAACGCAAAGCCACCTGTTGCGGCGTGCCGTGCGCCGAGGTCCACTGCTGAAGCTTCTGTTGTTCCACCTCGGAAATCTGGCACGGCATCCCCACGTCTCAGGATAACGCGGCTTAAATGCTCTGTCTAGTTATTTGTTGGACACCACACTAGCCAACTTGTTATCTTGGTGGGAACCGTGGAACGGCCGTGCCCACGAGCAAGCCACCATTAGAGCCGCCTCCGATGGCAATCTTGGCGGCGACAAGCCCATCTTGTTGACGTACGACGCCAAATCCGGCCACATGAGAGTGAAGCCAGTGAACCAAGCGATTGAGGACGCCTCGGATTCGATCGGCTTCCTGTGGCACGAAGTGAGTAAGTGAACGGGTAGGCGCAGCCACCAGCCACGCGCACCAACTTCGCGCCGGCCCGCTTCATGGCGCGCTCCATTCATACGCCATGGATACATTCTAAGATAAAGTATTGCCCTTTTCTTCTCGTTCCTCGATCCCGTGGCCGCACCTGTATCTGGGCGTGGCATTGACCACGCTGGCGACTTTGCTGCTGGAGCTGTCGCTGACCCGCATCTTCTCGGTGGTCTTCTACTACCATTTCGCGTTCCTGGCAATCTCCATTGCCTTGTTCGGGCTGGGCGTGGGGGGGGTTTTTTCGTACATCGTGGCGGGCTGGAAGACGCCGCTATTCCGTAAGCTGGGCTATCTCAGCATGCTCAACAGCCTGCTGGTGATGCTGGCGCTGGCGGTAGTCGTGGCCCAGAAAGAGGAGCCGGGCGCCTGGGGCTTGACCCTGGTCTACTTCACCACCGCCCTACCATTTTTCGTTTCCGGTACGGTCGTCTCACTGGCCATCTCGGAGACCGTCGAGCGCATCGACCGCGTTTATTTCTTCGATCTGCTGGGCGCTTCCGGCGGATGCCTGCTGCTGGTTCCTTTCTTGAATCACTTCGGGGGCACCAGCACCGTGATGTTCGTGTCCGTGCTGTTCGCCGCCGCCGGCGCCATCTGGCACAGCATGGCGGGATCGGTGAAACTGCGCGCGGCCGCCGTGGCCCTGGCGCTGGCTATCTTCGCGTTCGTGTTCTACAACGGCGCGCACGACATCATCGCCATCCGCTACGCCAAGGGCCAGAAGCTGAAGAAGGAAGAGTTCGTGCAATGGAACAGCTTTTCGCGCATCGCCGTGCGCAACTATTCCATCTTCATCGACGCGGACGCTTCCACCGGCATCGCCAGCTTCGATTTCGCGCATCTTACCGCGCGCGAGCGCCACGAACTGCTGGAAGAGGGTCCGGCGCTGCCCTATGCGGTGCGCCCCGGCGCCAAAGCGCTGGTCATCGGACCCGGCGGCGGTTGGGATATCGCCCGCGCGCTGGCTTCCGGCAGCCACGATATCACCGGCGTGGAAATCAACCCAATCATCGCGACCACGGTGATGCGCGATAAATACGTGCAGCAGAGCCGCGGCATCTATCTGCGGCCGGACGTGCGCATCTTCGTGGAAGACGGCCGCAGCTTTGTGCGCCGCAGCCAGGAGCGTTATCAGGTGGTGCAAGCTACCCTGGTGGATACGTGGGCCTCCACCGCGGCCGGGGCCTTCGCCCTTTCGGAGAACAACCTCTACACTACCGACGCGCTCCGCGATTACCTGCTGCACCTGACGGACGATGGCATGTGCGCCTTCACGCGTTGGGGCCTCGATCCGCCGCGAGAATCCCTGCGGTTGGTCTCGCTGGCCATGGCGGCACTGACCCAACTGGGCGAACCGGAACCGTGGCGGCATGTGATCGTCGGCCGCGAAGGCTCCACGCAGGGCTGGGGCGCGCAAGATACCGTGTTGGTTTCGCGGCGGCCGTTCGATCCGGCGGATGTGGCGCGTGCGCGGGCGGCCATGGCCGCGGCTAACATGCAGCCCATCTATCTGCCGGACGAACGCATCCCCGGCCAGTTCACGGACCTCCTGCGCAGCTCCGATCCGGCGGGCTACGAGCGCAATTACCGGTACAATATCACGCCGGTGGGCGATAACCAGCCGTTCTTTTTCTATACGGTGCAGCCGCGCGACATCCTGGCATTCCTGGCGAACGCGTCGCGACGCTCCGCCGATTACAAGATCAACAAAGCCGTCCCCCTGTTGTACGCGCTGATGGCGATCAGCGTACTGGCGACGGCCATCATCTTGGCGCTGCCGCCGGTGGTGCTGGGCACGCGGTTGCCACGCCATAAGGGTGTGCTCACTTTCCTGCTCTACTTCCTATGCATCGGCGCGGGCTACATTCTGATCGAAATGGCCCTGATCCAGAAGTTTGTGCTTTTCCTGGGACACCCCACCTATGCGCTCACGGTGGTGATCTTCGCGATGCTGGTATCGAGCGGCCTGGGCAGCTATTTCAGCCGGCGAATCCTGGGGGACAGCGACCGCTGCCTATACCGCGCGCTGGTTTTGATCGCCGTATTGGTGGCGCTGCTGGCGGCCGTGGTTACGCCGCTGCTGCAGGCGGGCGTAGGGTTGCCGCTGCCACTGAAATTCGCGATCACCGTTGCACTGATCGCGCCCGCCGGCTTTATGATGGGGATGCCGTTCCCCACCGCGCTGAAGCGCCTGGAAGAATGGCACAAGCCGTCGGTGCGGTGGGCTTGGTCGCTGAATGCCGCATCTAGCGTGCTGGGTTCGGTTGGATCGCTGGTGTGCGCCATCTACCTGGGACTGGTCCAGACTCTGCTGGCCGGCGGGCTGCTGTATCTGGCTGCACTGGTTGTAGCCGTCCGCACCACAAAAGTTCGGGATAATTCCGTTGTAAATACTGTTCCATTGGCGCAAGCTCGGCTACACTAATTGTGGGGAGGGACTCCGTTTGGCCACCATTACCACAGCCATCACCAGTGTCCAGGTGAGCGCCAGCGCGAAATGGCACGGGCTGGAGCCCGAGCAACTCATCGCCGCATTCCGCATCATGCAGACGTCGCGGCGCCTGGACGATCGCGAAGTGGCACTGAAGCGCCAGAACCGCATCTTTTTCCAGATCAGCGGAGCAGGCCATGAAGCGGTGGAGGTAGCGGCGGGCATGTGCCTGCGCCCCGGCCACGATTGGATTTTTCCCTACTATCGCGACCGGGCGCTGTGCCTGACCCTGGGGGTGTCGCCGCTCGATATGCTGTTGCAGGCGGTGGGCGCGGAAAACGACCCGGCTTCCGGCGGCCGCCAGATGCCTTCGCATTGGGGCGATACCCGATTCAACATCGTCTCCACTTCCTCCTGCACCGGCACGCAATTCCTGCAAGCCGTGGGATGCGCCGAGGGGAACCGTTATCTGTCTCCAGATGGCGACGCGGTAACCCTGGTGGCCAGCGGCGACGGCGCCACCAGCGAGGGCGAGTTTTGGGAGTCCCTGAATGCCGCCTGCCTGAATCGATTGCCCGTGCTATTCCTGATCGAAGATAACGGCTACGCCATCTCAGTACCCGTCGAATGCCAGACCGCCGGCGCGAACATTTCGGCGCTGGTTTCCGGATTCCCCGGATTGTTTCAGAGGGAGGTGGACGGCTGCGATTTCCTGGCGTCCTATGAAGCCATGCAGGCGGCTGTCGCGTACTGCCGCGCGGGACGCGGCCCGGCGCTGGTGCACGCGCATACCATTCGGCCTTACTCGCATTCGCTCTCCGACGACGAGCGGCTCTACAAGACTCCCGCCGAGCGCGAAGGCGAGCAGGCGCGCGATCCGCTGGCGCGCTTTCCCAAGTTTTTGCTGGAAGAAGGCGTGCTCGATCAGAACGCACTGCGGCGCATCGCTTTGGAGGTCGACCGCGAGGTACACGATGCCTCGGAGCGGGCGTTGCACGCCGATCCGGCTGCGCGCGATTCCGCCATGCGACATTTGTATTCCGAGAGGGTCGATCCCACGTCAGAGGAGTTCCGCGCACCCGCTGAATTCACCGGCGAGCCGAAAACCATGGTCGACCTGCTGAATGCCACGATGCATGAGGAGATGCGACGCGATCCGTGCGTGGTGACTTTTGGCGAGGACGTGGCGGATTGCAGCCGCGAGCAAAATTTGTCGGTGGTGAAGGGCAAGGGCGGCGTGTTCAAAGTCACACATGGATTGCAGCGGGAGTTCGGCGCGCAGCGCGCCTTCAATACGCCGCTGGCGGAAGCCGCGATTGTGGGGCGCGCCATCGGCATGGCTGTGCGCGGGCTGAAGCCGGTGGCCGAGATTCAGTTTTTCGATTACATCTGGCCGGCTATGATGCAAATCCGCGACGAGATGGCCACCATGCGCTGGCGCTCCAATGGGACCTTCGCCTGCCCCTTCGTGCTGCGGGTGCCCATCGGCGGCTACTTGAATGGCGGCGCCATTTACCATAGCCAGTGCGGCGAAGTGGAGTTCACGCATTTGCCGGGCCTGCGTGTGATCATGCCGTCGAACGCGCTGGATGCCTGCGGGCTGCTGCGCACCGCGATCCGCTGCGACGATCCCGTGATGTTCCTGGAGCACAAACGGCTGTATCGTGAGCCATACAACCGCTCGCCGCATCCCGGCCCGGACTACACCATTCCGTTCGGCAGCGCGCGCATCGTGAAGCCGGGGCACGATTTGACGGTCGTCACGTACGGCGCGCTAGTGCAGAAATCGCAGCAAGCCGCGCTGCTGGTGGAACGCAAGAATCCGGACATCAGCGTGGAGGTGATCGATCTGCGGTCGCTCGCGCCGTTCGACTGGAACGCGATTCGCACATCGGTGGAGAAGACCAACCGGGTGATCATCGCGCACGAGGACTGCCTGTCGTTCGGGTACGCCGCGGAGATCGCCGCGCGCATCGCCGATGAGCTGTTCGACCGGCTGGATGCGCCGGTACGCCGCGTGGCCGCGCTGGACACCTGGGTGGCGTACCAGCCGCAGGTGGAGAATGCAATTCTGCCGCAGGTGGACGATCTGGTGGCGGAGATGGAGCGGGTGCTGGCTTATTGATGGGTAGGGCGGCAGGTTCCGAACTGGGGTCCGCCCCGCCAAGAATCCGAATCCGCCACCTCTCTAATCTAAGTCGCATACCGAAGCAACCGACACGGCGCTGCATCCGAAGACCGGGCGGGCGACCACCACAACGCAGGCATGAGCCGGGCGGCGGATCATCGACCGCGAAGGTCCCGATTGCGCAGCGTCGTAGCTATCACGTCCGGAGGGTGGGGACCTTACGCGGACTGGACGGTGCCACCCTGAAGGTCGTAAAGCTGTATTCGCTTCTCAGCGATTTCGACGTCGATGCAGTCACGGTCCCGGGCAAGCCCGTAAAGAACCACGCCGACCAAATCGTCGTCAGCCATCTCCGGTTCGCAGGGCATGCTCTTGTTGTGCTGCTCCTGCTTATAGACGGGGCCCGAAGCGATAGCCGCCTCTTCTTTTCGAAGCAGATCAATTTGCCGCTACTACCCGGAAAGCGGTCACACCGTCGCGCCGGATCAGGTGCCGCTTTCCGCCAGCACCAGCGAGGCGTATCAGTATCTTTTCAAGCTATTGGGCGATACGGAGGACGAAGTACTGGCGTTGCGGCCATCCTACCCGCTGTTCGAGTTTCTCGCAACCATGGAATCGCTGCGCGCGGTTTCCTATCCGCTCACCTCTGGGAGTTACGCTCATCTTGGATGAAGTCTTTGCCGACTTCGGGTTTGGTGAAGACGGGCAGCGAGTGCGCACGTTGGCTGGCGGCACGGACGCGCTGGCCTTCTGCATGAGCGGGCTATCGAAGGTGGCCGGCTTGCCGCAGATGAAACTGGGATGGAGCGTGATCTCCGGCCCTCCCGCGGCCCGCGCCGAGGCCAGCGACAAGCTCGAATGGATCGCGGATACCTATCTATCCGTAGGCACGCCCGTGCAGCTTGCCGCGCCGCACCTGCTGGAACTGGGCAAAGGCATTCAATCCCAGATCGCCGCGCGTACGCGCGCGAATCTGGCATGGCTCAGATACCGCGATCCCGGCCGAATCGCCCGCATGCTGGCCGTCGAAGGCGGCTGTTACGCCACGCTGCAAGTGCCCGTATCCGCCCGCGAGGAAGAATGGGCGCTTGAACTTTCGGCGGAGGACAACGTCCTGGTGCAGCCCGGCTTCTTATTCGATTTCGACTCCCAAGCCTTCCTGGTGGTGAGCTTGTTGACGGAACCGGCCACGTTCCAGGAAGGCTGCCGGCGGCCGTTCGCGCGGGACGGACGCGGCATAGAATAACGATGACCGCGATTCTCCTCCGACGCGCGGACGCCCGCCACGCTTGGGCGGGGCAGCGGCACTCTTCCCCAGATCGGTTATGCACTCTCGGTGACCTTGTATCGCCATCGTTCTCGCCATCGCCTATCACTCGGAGGTACACTGTGATGTCCAATATGTCGAAATCCAAGACCTTCCTTTGCACCCTCGCATTGGCCGCTGCGTCGGCCTCGCCCGCCCTTCTGGCCCAAGCTTCCGTGCCACCGCCGCCTCTGATCCGCCTCTACCCAGTCGCGCTGGACGCTGGCGGCCAGCCTGTGACGGACCTTACCGCCGCCGATTT
>JBEKTJ010000287.1:0-10051 GCA_049516155.1 Bryobacteraceae bacterium | reverse complement strand
GACCCATAGCATCGGACACTCATTCTTGTCGCCCCGGTCTCTGCTTGAGTGCATCGCCTGCTCGACGAGGCTATACAGAGCGGCTGTATTGAGGAGTTCCTCCGGCGTCCACCTTACACGCCAGCCGTTCGGGGCGCGCCCTATGATGACCAACTCGCCAGCAAGTCTCTCGCCCTTCATCGAGGCGAACGCCGTCAGTTCTTCAGCCGGTCGCTGAGTGCTTTGTTCGCCGACGTCTTGGAGCATGCGGCCAAGCAGAGCGCGCTGTTGCCTCTCAAAATCCGTTGACATGACGAGCCTAAGATAGCCTATTTCGCGACCTGCCACTGGGCATACACCGCCCGTGGGATAATCGAATTATAGCTCTCCGCCGCGATGGACCTGCGTAACAAAGCCGCCCAGTTGCCTCTGTCTCCCGGCGTGTACCTGTACAAGGACGCCGGCGGACGAGTGATCTACGTCGGCAAGGCCAAGAGCCTGCGCCTGCGGGTCCGCAGCTACTTCAACGACGACCGCCTGGCCGATACGAAAACCGGCACGCTCATTTCCGAAGCCACCGACGTCGACTACATCTTGGTCGATAACGAAAAAGAAGCGCTGGCGCTCGAAAACAACCTCATCAAGCAATGGCAGCCGCGCTTCAACATCCTGCTGCGCGACGACAAAACCTATCCGTACGTCAAGCTGACCGCCGAAAAATATCCGCGCGTTTACGTCACCCGCCGGCTGCGCAAGGACGGGGCTACTTACTACGGCCCTTACTTTCCGGGTAACCTGGCGCATCGCCTGGTGCACTTCATACACCGGCATTTTCTGGTGCCGTCCTGCAAGGTGGATCTGACCCGCTACCACCCCAAGCCGTGTTTGCAATATCACATCCATCGCTGCCTGGGACCCTGCGTAGAAGGGCTGACCACCGATGACGCATACAGCCGCGCGGTGCGCGATGTGCGTCTGTTTCTGGAGGGTCGGCACAGCGATCTGGCGGCACAATTGCGCGCGCGCATGCAGGCTGCGTCGGAGGCCATGCGGTTCGAGGAGGCCGGCTCGCTGCGCGATCTACTGGCCACCGTGGAGGAAATGGAAGAGCGTCAGAAAATGGCCGCGGCCAAGGGCGACGATATCGATATCTTCGCCAGCTATGCCGAGCCGCCGATGGTGGCGCTGAACGTCTTTCACCTGCGTAACGGCCAGATCGTGGACCGCCGCGAATATTTCTGGGAGGACCAGGAGGAATACGACGAGCCGCAGTTCTTTTCCGCGCTGCTGAAGCAGATCTATCTCGACCAGAGCTACGTCCCCGCCATCATTCACGTGCCCGTGGATTTCGAGGATCGCGAGGCGCTGGAAGAGCTGCTCTCGGAAAAGCGCAATCGCAAAGTCGAGATTCACACTCCGCAGCGCGGCCAGAAGAAAGCCATGCTCGACCTGGTGGAGACCAACGCCAAACACAGTTTCGAGGCACGCTTCCGCGTGCTGAAGCCATCCTCGCGGGCCATTCAGGAAGCCGTGCAGGACACGCTGAATTTGCCCGAGCCGCCCAAGCGCATCGAGTGTTTCGATATCTCGCACATCCAGGGCACAGACAAAGTGGCCAGCATGGTGGTGTGGGAAGACGGGCGCATGAAGAAGTCCGATTACCGCAAGTTCATCATCCGCACGGTGGTCGGCAACGACGATTTCGCCAGCATGCGCGAGGTGGTCACGCGGCGCTACGCGCGCCTGCAGCAGGAAGGCCAACCTATGCCGGGGCTGGTGCTGATCGACGGCGGCATCGGGCAACTGCACGCCGCGGCGGACGCGCTGGAAGGGATCGGCATTATCAATCAGCCGCTGGCGTCCATCGCCAAGCGCGAAGAGATCATTTACGTGCTCGGCCAGGAAGACGAGCCTATTGTGCTCGACCGGTTCTCGCCCATCCTGCACCTGGTGCAATCCATCCGCGACGAGGCGCATCGTTTCGCGGTGACATTCCACCGCACGCGGCGCAATGCGCAAACCCTGACTTCGGAGCTGGTCGGGATCGAAGGCGTGGGCGAGACGACCGTGAAGAAGCTGTTGAAGCATTTCGGCAGTTCCGAGCTGGTGCGGACGGCCGATGAAGAGCAGCTTACCGGGGTGGTCGGGCGGGCTGCCGCGCGGCGTGTGAAGCGGTATTATGACGAACAACTGGCTGCATTACAGGAGGAATGAATTTTTCCCTTTGTGCCCGTATATTATTATCAATCGCCAGTTCGATAGGATGCTCAGAAGCATCGTCTGAAGGACAATGAGATCATGACTGGAATCCAGTATTTGACCGATGAGAAGGGCCGCAAGGTGGCCGTTCAAATCGACCTGAAAAAGCATCGGGAACTGTGGGAAGACATCGAGGATGTGCTTGTCTCCCAGTCGCGGCGGCACGAAGAGCGGATTCCGCTGGGCGAGGTAAAGGCGGGCCTGATGAAGAGCGGCAAACTCCCGCGTGAGTAGCTATCGGGTTGTCTTAACCGCAAGCGCGGAAAAGGAACTGCATTCGCTGCCCGCGAAAGCGATTTCACGAATTGTGCCGAGTCTGGAACGCCTCGCATCTGTTCCCCGGCCTCCGGGCTGCAAGAAACTCAAGGGCGGTCATAACGAATGGCGGGTTCGGGTCGGCGATTATCGCGTCGTATCGAGATTGACGACACGGCCAAGATCGTGGATGTAACCCGGATCGCTCACCGGCGGGAGGTCTACGGATAGGCTCTAATTTTGGGCAATAACTCACTCGGCCAACGATCGCCAGAACAGGTATCCCGGCAGCGATGTGAAAGGCCGGGCCGGATGAGGTGCTTAAGGTTGAAATGGCTTGATGTAGATCCGGTCCGTATCGGTTCCGGGCTTCGCGTAGCCCTCCTCGATTAAAATTGGTCCCAAATATGAAATAATGCCGCCTCTCTTCCAGTTCACTTTGAACCAATCGCCTATGCTTCCAGGGGGACGGGAAAAGCCTTGACCGCAGAAGACCCGCACGTCAAGTGTCGATCGGGCAAACTCATAGCGAAAACGCTGCTTCCCACTCGCAACTCCGCGGCCATTGGCTGTCAGTTCGGCTATTGTGCGGCCGGCTTCCTTTCCCGCCGTGTCGTCAGCTTCATTTCCTGATTGACGAAGGCGACCCTCGTCGCGTTCAGGAGCATCCAGACCGAGTTGTCGAAACGCTCCCATTCGGTGTTGCCCGTCACGGCAGGAACAGTAGCGGTTTCATTTCACTTCATGCCCCGCTGGCGCAGGACCGCGAGGAATTCTGGGAAACGATGGTCCCGAAATTTGCCGCGCGCCGCGATCCGGAGTTCGCGTTTCGTCTCGTCCTGGCCCTTGGCCTTGATGTCCGCCCACATCGCCGCAATCTCGCTAGACCTCAATCCTCTGCACGCTTCGCAAACGTTCATATTGCGTATTATAAGCGAAATGCCGAAGTCAGGCGTACTTACTCAACATCTTTCAGGGAAGCGCAGCCTTCGTTCCGCAATGCGGATAGACATTCTAAGCGGGATCCATGGCAGCGCCACAATTCGTACAATACGGGTGAGCCGACTTCTTCCTCATGGCATCCCGGCTCGTCTGAGGTCGCTCGTCTGGCGACAATGCGATCTTTCGCCTGTCAAGTTGCCATACCAGAAGCGCACCAGCGACCCCGACAAAGAGGCCAGCGGTTTGCCCATCCGATCCCCCTTGACCCCAGAGCGTAAATCCAAGCATGGCCGCTATCCAGATTACCCACCACTGTGATTTACTCGGTCGCCACATTGCCTACAAGCAGGAATTCTACCACCGGTTGTGAGAGAATGCTACAAGTCGGGAGGCGTAAAGGCAAAGGAAAAAGGGCTCGTTGACTGTCGGGCGGACTAGGAGGATCTCAGGATAGGATTAGGTCTGCCGCGTGAGCGGAAGTAGGAACTCCGCCCACATATGATGAGCGTAATGGGTATCGACGACACACTGACCGGCGAAATCGTGCGCCGCATCCTGGCCGTGGCGAATCCGGGCCGCATCATTCTGTTTGGTTCCGCGGCAACGGGGCGGATGACCCGCGACAGCGACATCGATCTGCTCATCGTCGAACCGAAGGCTGCGAACCGGCACGAGGAGAGTGTCAAGATCCGTAGCGTGATTGGCGACATCTCCTTCCCCGCGGATGTCATCGTCATCAACACGGAGCGCTTCGAAGCGACGAAGGATATTTTGGGCGCGATTGCGTACCCCGCTCACAAGTATGGCCGGGTCCATTTATGAAGTCGCGTGAAGCGGAACTGCGGGATCTGGTGCGCGATTGGCTGCGCAAAGGGGATTTGGATTGCGATGTTGCCGCCCGCCTGGCTTCCGAGGGCGGCTCCACCACTTCCTCCGCGTCGCGGAGCCGTCGATGGCGGAAGAACTGGGCGGCGCGAAGTCGCTGACGCCGTTCGGCGTCGACATCCGTTACCCCGTCGCCCCCCCCGAAACGCTTCCGGGCGATGAGACCCGGGCACGGCGTTGCTCTCTCCTTTCCTCGCGGAAGAGGATGCGGCGAGCGACGATCTGGAAGAACGATAATATAACCAGATATGACCGTCGAGATAGAAGGCGTCACCCTACACCTGGCGCATCCGGACGAACTGTCCGTGCGCTGGGTAGGCCAGGAAGAACTCATGCGCCAATTGCTGGCGGCCTGGCTGGTGGTCAGCGAGCACGATCTGCCCATGCACCCGCGTTTGCTGGGCAAGCCGGGCGTGGGCAAGACCACGCTGGCGTACGCGGCGGCCAAGCGCATGGGGCGCGAAGTCTACATCCTGCAAGCGACCATGGACACGCGCCCGGAAGACTTGCTGGTCACGCCGGTGATCGAGGGCCAGGGCAAGCTCCGCTATGTGGCCTCGCCGCTGGTCACGGCCATGATCCGCGGTGGCATCGCGATACTCGACGAAGGCAATCGCATGAGCGAGAAGAGTTGGGCCAGTCTGGCTCCGCTGCTCGATAACCGCCGCTATGTAGAGTCCATCGTGGCGGGCATCAAGATCAAGGCGCATGCGCAGTTCCGCATCGTCACCACCATGAACGACGACGCTTCTACCTTCGAATTGCCCGAATATATTCACTCGCGCCTGCAGCCGCAGATCCTGATCGACTTTCCGGAACGCGACGAAGAATATCAGATTCTGAAGGAGAATCTCCCGTTCGCCGAGGAGCGCATCCTTACTTATGTCACCGAATTCCTGCAGCAGGCGCATGCGGCCGACGAACGGTATACGGTGCGCGATGGCATCAACATCGGACGCTTTGCCATCAAGCTGAAGAGCCTGGCCACCGAGCGGACGCACGAAACCCAGGCGCTGGAAACGGCCATCCTGCAAACGCTCGGAGAAGAGGCCCTGCGCTATGCCCGGGGAAATCGACCTTCCTGATCTGCCCGATCCGGGCAGTTTGCGTCGCGGGCGCTTCACCTACCTGCCGGTGGTACCGGGGCGGCTGGAGTTCGCCATCGAAGTGCGCCAGGCGATCCTGCGCGAGAAACCGCAAGTGGTCGCGCTGGAATTGCCCGTCACCCTGCAGCAACACTATGTGCGCGCGGTGGCGAGGCTACCGGAGATGTCCGTGATCTTCTATCCGGACGAGGCTGAGCGGGAGAACGCGGAGCGCGCCATCTATGTGCCGGTGGAGCCGGCCGATCCTTTCGTGGAAGCTATCCGCACGGCCATGGAGACTGGCGCGGACGTGGTTTTCACCGACCCGGATTCGGGTGAACGGCCGCACTTGAAGGACGCCTACCCGGACCCATATTCGATGCGCCACATCGGCTACGAAAAATATGTGGAGGCATACCGGGTCTACCCGCAGGAGCGGTCGGACGAGATCGCGCGGCATGCCGGCGGCATCGCCTGGAAGCTGCAAGGATGCGATCCGCTGGCGCGCGTGCTGGTGGTGGTGTCGCTGAACCTGTTGGACCCGGTACTGGACGCCATGGACGAACCGCAAGCGCAGCCCATGTCGCGTCCGCGGCGCGATGGCGTGCGGTTGCTCAATCCGCATCCGGATTCCCTGGCCGAGATCACTATCGAGTATCCTTATCTGCAATACCGTTACGAGCAGTTCCGTGGCTTGCCTGCCGACGCGAACCTGATCGACCGGCGGCACACGCAATTCGCGCTCTACCGCGAGGCGGAGAAGAGCTACGAAGTAAGTACGGGCGAGCGCGTGGCGCACTGGCAGCGCCGGCTGCTGGCACGCTATGCGCGCAATCTGGCGTTGGCCGACCATGCGCTGATGCCCGGTGTGTTCGATGTGACAGTGGCCGCGCGCAGCATCGTAGACGATAACTATGGCTGGGAAGTTTGGGAAACCGCGGGCCGGTATCCGCCGCAGAAGACCGCCAGCGATCTGGAGACCGTGCAAATCTCGGGCGAGGAGGTTTGGCTCGACACCAAGCGCATCCGGCTGCGGCGCAGGCTTCCAAGCGTCAAGCGGCGTCTGCGTCCGGTGGGACTGAAGCCGCGCAAGAAGGAGAAGGTTCCGGGCGAGTGGGCCAGCCAGTTGGATGGCAATAGCATTTGCTCGTACCCGCCGGAAGACCTGGTGATCGAAGATTACGGGCGCTTTCTGAAGAAGAAGGGCAAGGGCATCCTTTCGGAGGAACACACGCACGTGGAGCCCTTCACCACGTCGCTGCTCGACGGCATCGATCTGCGCGAGACCATTCGCAACTGGCACGAAGGCAAGATCTACGTGCGGCAGTATCAGAAGATTGCGGGCGAAGTGGGATCGGTGATCGTGATCTTCGACGAGGATCGCGACAACCGTTACTACTACATGACTACGTGGCTGGGCGAACACCAGAACGAATCGGACATGGCGTTCTACTCGACGTTTCCCTTCGACAACCTGGTGGGGCCGGGCATCGGGCGGGGCGAGTACGGCGGGTTCCTGATGAGCTTGCCGGCGCGCCGCATGTTCGATGTGTGGCAGGACCCGGATTACGATTTCGCCGAGAGTAAGGCCGAGCGACGATTATCTATATACCGATCGGGCAGCTTTCACCTGTGGCGCTGAAGAAGATCCGCGTGGTGCACGTGCTGGACGGGTATGATAAGCGGAAGGCGGCGAAGGAGTATATCTGGTAAGAAACTAAACTCCTACCGGTAACAGTAGTCGAAAATGGTTCTGTGCGCAGGACTGCTCCCGATCAAGGGAGCACTGGACAAAGAATAAGCGACGGACGGGCCTTCGCGCGGACTGGGGCTAAGGGAAGTGAGGATACGCTTTCGCGAAAGGTCAGCGCCGCACGTTGCTCGGTTCTGACGTAGCATGTCCATTGGCGGAAAGACGGTCAAAAATCCGTCGACCGATCGATCCCTCCTGGAAACGCGCGGCTTCCAAGTCACGGCCGTCTTCGTAGATTTGACGGTCTAACCCTTCATCATCGCGTAGCGCGAAGCGAAACCCCTTGCTGCCCGGGCCGAATTGAACTTCTCTACTAATTTCCACTGCCATAGTTACATCTTAAGGCATTCCAGCAATCTTTTCAAGACGAAGGCCTGTGCATAGCCGGTAAGCTTTTCCATTTCGTCTTTGCAGCCCAAGGGACGAAGGATGTCAGCCTGCGAAGCGGAGAATGTGCCGATATTCAAGATGCCGTACACCAAGCCGGCGGATTCGGGATCGATCAGCGGGATGCTGACCAGAAATTGGTGGTGCAGGCGCGCCGATACCGGAACGTAAATGTGGCGCTTGGGATCCTTCTCGTTGCGATCGAACACGCGCGCCATCCGGCGCTTCCAGGCCCTGCCTGCGTTACCATCTCCGGCGAACAGGATCAGGTCGCGATAGCCGGGGTCCTGGAGGTGCGTGCCCGCAACAATTCGCAGGACCGGGAACTTGCGGGCCTCCGGGGCCGGCTCTTCCGTTTGCTCATCGTCAAGCACCATCAGACTGAGTTCGAAGGCGCTGGTATCCAGCAACTCGCGCTCACCCAGGTTCTCCGCCACGAACTGCGCAACAGAGGCCAGAACCGAATTGACGCCGGTCCGCAGCGCTTGGGCTGAAGCTTCCTCAGTCTCGAGACCGGACGCGGTGCCACCCGGCGGAGTCGGAACGGCGCTTGGCAACTCGCCCCCTGTTTTTCTCATGCGGAGCAGCTTCCGCGCGAACGCTCGCTGGCGCTGCCGCTGCTTGGGCAGCAGGGATGAGGTAACGCTCGCGCCGCTCTCGCCGAGGAGCCATGAGATCCGGTAGGAGAATGCCGGCGGCGGCTGCCGTACCAAAAGCATGGCGGTCTTGTGCGACTTCGAATAATGAAAGCAATCCTGAAGGTCCGCGGTGAGACTATCCTCTCTTTCTTCCCTGCCCTTGGAATAGTCGTAGACTTCGAGGAAGGGATCCTTCGCGAAGACCATTTCGTTGGGGTATCGAATCAGCAGCGTGAGGACATTCCAGCTACCCGGGACAGCTTTCTCCACATAGTCCATGCCGTCCTCGCGCCAGCCTGGCTTCTGACGATACTCTTCCATGTTCATGGAGTAGGCGTTCCAATCGTAGCTGCTCAGACAAAAGTTGGCGGGATGGATGGCTGTAGGCCGGTTTTCAAACACGACCTTAATTTCGATCCTGCGGAACACCGACTCGCCGGCGGGCTGATCCAGGGTGACACCTTCGGACGTGCGGGCGTCACGGACTAACTCGAAGGCGGTACAGTGGCCGGACTGTACCTCGGCCGGCGGCAAAGGCAATATCAGGGGAGAATCCGTGGGAAGCGCGATGCCCCGATAGCCCATCTCGTTGTACGCATCGCCCTCTTCGTCGATCGCCACGTCCCAGTGCACAGCTTGGCAGCAAACTGGTTCCTGGCGCGGGGCTGTCTCTACTGGATGGGAGACGGGCGGGGTTGTGGCGGAAGCCGCGCCGGGCGCCTGGCTGGCCGCAGCCTGCTCGACCTGGCCGCAGAAATCGCGGAGGAATAGGTAAGCAGGGTGGTCGCGGCGGTCGGGTTTAACACAGGTAAAGTGGTCGGTACCGGGCAGCATGACTACGCGGCCGAAATAGCGGCCGGCCGAGTCCTTCGGTACGACAGCCTCGGCTGGAGGCAGCCACTTGGCGTGCACCACGAAATGGTTCTCACAGGCCTCCTGGCCGGCGAGTTGCGGAATAGCCTTCTCCTCCAACATCAAACGAAACCGGTCGTCGAGGTCCCTGAGACTCCAGTTCCCCCACTGTAAATTCTTCCCCTGCTCATTCTTGAAGTAGCTGATCAGCAAATCCAAGCGGTTCGCCCAAGGCGAGCCGAACGAGGGTGACGCAAGGAGCGCGAGGCCGATTTTCCTGTTTTGAAATCGCCAGGGCCGGGCGGTAAGCATGTACCGAACCACAATGCCACCCATGCTGTGACACACGAAGATAACGGTCTTTCGTTCCAGAACCGCACGGCTGTTACCCTCGCCAGGGCGCTCCAGAGCCCGGAAAAGTTCCTCCGCGCAATCGCTTACTTCGTATGGTCCGGACGTAACGTCGGTGAAATACCCGCCAAGGTAGATCGAGTACGTGGAGAAGTGCGGATCCTTGACTAACTGATCCGGCCAGTAGACTCCGGGGTGCTGGCCGGCAGGCTCACAATACCAGCATCCGCGGCTGTCGGATAGTACGCCATGGACGAAAACCACGACCTGATCCGCGTTCCGATCCTGCAGCCAGACATTGTTGGTCTTGGGCGCGGGACGGTACGGCTCGTCAAGCTGAAGCACGGACATCGACTCGAATTATAGCGTTTCCGCGGGCTGGATGTACCGAAGGCGCGGAGGCCGCGAAAGGGATCGCGGTTTACTCAACCCGGCCAGCGCACCAAGGGCCACTGCGTCTCCGCTTCAATCGCCAGCAGACGGTTATACTTCGCCAACCGCTCCGACTGGGTGATGGATCCGGCCTTGAATTGATCGGCGCGCCAGCCCACCGCGAGATCGGCTGCCCAGTTGTCCTCCGTTTCGCCGCTGCGCACGCTGATGGTCACCTGCCATCCGGCCTCCTTGGCGAGCCGGCCTGCCTCGGCGGCCTCGGTCAGCGTGCC
>JBEKTJ010000286.1:0-7286 GCA_049516155.1 Bryobacteraceae bacterium | reverse complement strand
GTCTCGGGGTCCTTTTTGAAAATGATGATCTTGGCGTCCTGGCCGCCGAGCTCGATCACCGATCCGCATTCCGGGTACAGCTTTTCGACCGCCAGCGAGACGGCGTTCACTTCCTGGACGAATTTCGCGCCCAGATACTTCGACATGCCATTGCCGCCCGAGCCGGTGATGAATATGCGCGACTGGTTGGCCTGGAATCCGTCGATCTCCGTGTCGAAGCGCTTCAGAAACTCCAGCACCTTTTCGGGCTGCTTGGTGTCGTGACGCTGGTAATCCGACCAAAGGATCTTGTCGGCCTGATCCACAACCACCGCTTTCACGGTGGTGGAACCGACGTCCATTCCGATGAAAAATTGTTTGTCCATGGATGCCTCGCGTCAGTTGACTAGCGACGGGGCGGCCTGCGAGGCCGCCGCAGGCTGCGAGCCTGCCCCACGTTGCATTTGCTCCGCGATGTGCAGCACAAAGTTGGCTGCCAGACCCACCACGCCCTTGCTATGCGGCACGTGATACAGCGGGCGCTTCGACTCGGGGTGAGTTTCCACCCAGGCGCGGCAATCGTCCATGGTCAAGCCGGTGCGCTCCAGAACTTCGGCCATTTCCTTCTTGGCTTTGTTCTTGGCTTCGCCGAGCGCCATCTGCACGCGCGAATGGGCGTTGATCTCGCCCTCGCCGGATGTCTCGACCGGCAGGTAGATCATGTCCTTGTAATTCGACACGACGGCCGATTGCGCGCCATCGGACTGCGTCGACGGCATGCAGCCGAACGGCTTCACCGACAGCACCATGTGGGCCAGGTCTTTGTTCGAATAGTAGATATTCTTGGCGACTTCCAGGTGGCCCTCGCCGCCGCCCGCGCGCGAGTTATAGAAGGGATGGCCGAGGCGCTGCAATTCGTACTGGTCGGCCAGATGATGGGCAACGTCGCCCAGCGCGCCCACGATCTTGTGATATTCGTTCTTGAAAATAGCTTCCGCCAGCTTCAGCTTTGCGACTTTGTTTCGGAAGCTCCACTCGATCTTTGCGCGCTTGTCGAGACGCCACAGCGGCGGCAGGACTGCGCCTTCTTCGAGGCCCTTGAAGTCCTTATACTTCTGCACCACCTGATGGATCATGTACATGATCCAGGTGCCGATGGGCTCCACCAGCACTTGCGCACCCTCGCGCTGCAGGAAGTTGAACATGTTGAAATTGCCGTCGCCCTCGGTGGTTTGCGCCCAGAATTCGCCGGTGATCTTGACGATGGGCTTCACGCGCAGGCGGTCGATTTCGATTTCGTTGAACGCATCGCGGCAGCGGTGCAGGGCCGGGATGTAATCGTCGCCCTTCAATTGGTTGACGAACTTTCCGATGTATTCCGCGGTGTCCTTGAAGCCGCCCAGATATTTCGTCAGGCTGTCGCCCAGTTGCCAAGGCTGCTTCTTGCGGAAGACCTCGTGCATATAGTCCATGCAGTCGTCGAGTTTCTGGTCGGTTTCGCCTGCATTAACTTCGTAGGGGCGAACGGCGTAGGCGACTTCGTTGAGGACGTCGCCGCAGTTCAGCGCGTTGAGGATGCCCAGAAAGAAGTCGAGGTTCATCTCCAGGCCGGCTTCGGCGTCGGACTGGCTCAGGCCGCCGGATTGCTGGAACAGCAGCACGCGGAAGCCGTCGAAACCGGCGTTGCGCAGGGCTAGGCGATACTCGGCTTCGTACATTCCGAAGCGGCACGGTCCGCAGGCGCCCGCGGTGAAGAACACGTAGCGGTCGATGATTTCCTGTTTGGTCAGCCCTTGTTCTTCCAGGCTTTGCAGATACTGCACCAGGTTGCCGACAGTGAAGTAAGTCGGGTTGCACTGGCCGTTGTTCCCGTATTCCTTGCCGGTTTGAAACGCGCGCACGTTCGGCGTGGGCACGGCTTCGGCGATATAACCGAGACCTTCCAGCGCGCCATGCACCAGCTTTTCGTGCTTCCAGGTTAGGCCGCCGAACAGCAGCGTGGTCCGGCTGCGCTGTTCCTTGGTGAACGGGTGTTCCACCGGCTTCTTGAAATGATGCATCTCGCGCTTGGCCACGCCGGCTTCACGTTCCAGGCGCGCGCGCTCTTCAGCCAGGCGCTTTTGGATGACGTCTTCAATGCCGGCGTTGATCTGGACGAGTCCGGCGGGAGGTGCGGGCTTCGGTTCAAACGGCTGAGTGCTCATAGTACTCCTCTGGCTTCGGGGGCTTGGATACACTACTCCCGATTGACTGCATCTTCGCCCCTTAAGCCGTTGGAAATAAAGAGGAGTGCATTGAATGGCGGGTTTTTTAGCAGGAATGGCGGTTAACGCGGGTGAGCGGGGGGTGCGGTTTGATACGGCTAGGTTTCGAGGCGTCAGTTCGCCGTGCCGAATGTAACCTGCCTTGGCATGGGCGCATCGTTAACCATGCCATGCACGATGCCACGCGAATCCCGATTTCCAGGCGCAGTTTGTGGGCTCTGCTGCCCTTGTTTCCGGCGGCGAAGGCGTTGATCGGTCAGCAAAGCGCCCCAGCGCCGGCCCCGCCCACGCAAACGCCCGGCGCTTCGCCCAAGCAGCCAGACCCCACCTTCACCGCGAACGTCAACGTGGTGAACCTGTTCGTCACGGTGCGGGACAAGGATAGCCATATCGTCTCGAACCTCAATAAGGAGGATTTCGTCCTGCAAGAAGACGGACACCCGCAAGTGATCCGCTATTTCTCGCGCGAGACGGATCTGCCGCTAACCCTGGGCCTGTTAGTGGATACCAGCCGCAGCCAGCGCAACGTGATCGATGCGGAACGCTCCGCTAGCTACACCTTCCTCGAACACGTGCTGCGGGAGGGCAAAGATCAGGCGTTCGTCTTGCACTTCGACCGCCAGGTGGAACTGCTGCAAGACCTGACGCAGTCCCGCCAGAAACTGAACAAGGCGCTGCATGAGCTCGAAGTAAATCAGGACGACTCCCAGCAGCAGAGCGGCGGCGGCTATCCCAGCGGTGGAGGCGGGCGCGGCGGCGGTGGGCATCGCAGCGGCGGAACATTACTCTACGATGCGGTTTACCTGGCCTCGGGCGACGACTTGATGAAAAAGCAAAAGGGCCGCAAAGCGGTCTTCGTGCTCTCGGACGGCGTGGACCGAGGCAGTAAAGTCTCGATCACGGAAGCCATCGAAGCTGCCCAGCGCTCAGACACGCAGGTGTACTCCATCTACTTCGCTTCGAACGAAGGCAATTCCGGTTTCCCCATGGGACGCGGCGGAGGCATGGGCCGCGGCGGAGGCATGGGTCGGGGCGGCGGACGATATCCGCAAGAAGACCGCCCCGACGGCAAAAAGATACTCAAACGTATCGCAAAGGAAACCGGCGGGACCTACTTCGAGGTGGCTCACAAGCAAACGATCGATGTCATCTACACACGGATCGAGGAAGAGTTGCGCAACCAGTATAGCCTCGGCTATACCTCCGATCAGCCGGCATCCCAGACAGGCTACCGCGCCATAAGTCTCACCGTCGATAAGAAGAACATGACCGTTCAAACGCGCGAAGGGTACTATCCGTGAGAAAGAAGACAGAAGTCGGGAGTCGGAAGTCAGAAGAGCGGAACGCGGAGGGCGATTCTGTCTCCTGACTTCTGTCTTCTGCCTGTGTTACTGTCGGAAGTAGCATGGCGAAGTTCCTGTTTGGCCTGATTACCGGCGTAGTCCTGTGCGTCGCCGGCGCGTTCCTGCTGGTCTTCGCGCTGGCGCGAACGTTCCGTGAAAGCGTGCCCGCCGTGGTCCAGAATTCGGTACTGCAGCTACAGCTTTCGGGCGACATACCCGAGCGTCCGCCGGTGGAAGTTCCGTTCGGCGCCCTTGCCGATCGTCCGGCGCCCACGGTCGCAAGCGTCTGGATGATGCTGCGCAAAGCCGCCGTGGATGCGCGCATTAAAGCCGTGGTGCTGGAGCCTGAATCGCTCAGCGTGGGATGGGGCAAGCTAGAGGAATTCCGCGCCGATTTGGAGCGGTTCAAGAAATCCGGCAAGCCACTGTATGCTTTTCTGAAGACTCCCGGCGCCCGCGAGTACTACCTGGCATCCGTGGCCGACCGCATCTATCTCGGCCCGTCTGACTGGGTCAACCTGAAGGGCATGGGCGTTGGCTTAGTCTATTTCAAAGGGACGCTGGATAAGATCGGTGTGGGTGTGCAGGTCGAGCACGATGGCAAGTACAAGGACTTCGGCGACATGTTCACGCGCACATCCATGAGTCCGGAAACCCGCGAGGTAATGACTTCCGTGGTGGACGATCTCTACGGCCATCTGGTCGGCCAGATCGCAGAGGGCCGCAAGAAAACGCCGGATGCCGTTACCGCTCTGATCGATCAAGGACCGTTTCTGGCTAATGCCTCGCTGCAGGACGGCCTGGTGGACCAGTTGCGCTACGAGGATCAAATGTTCGCCGATTTGCAAGAGAAAGTGAACGCGGGCGAATTGCATAAGCTCTCGACTGGCGCCTATCAAAAGGTCCCGGCCGATTCGCTGGGTCTGGAGGGCCGCCACCATATCGCCATGCTGGTGGGTGACGGCGATATTACGCGCGGCTCCCTTGACGACGATGGCGCTTCGGACCAGGGCATCCAGGCCACTGGATTCATCAAGCTCCTGCGGCGCATCGGCAGGGATTCAAGCGTGGATGGAGTGGTGGTGCGCATCGATTCTCCGGGAGGCGATGCGGTAGCTTCCGACGAGATCTGGCGCGAAATGAATCTGTTGAGCAAGAAGAAGCCGGTGGTGATCTCGATGTCCGACACCGCCGCTTCCGGCGGCTACTACATGGCGATGACCGGCGATCCGGTGGTGGCTTACCCCGGCACGCTCACCGGCTCCATCGGCGTGGTGTTCGTCAAGCCGGATGTGCATGGGCTAATGGACAAGTTGGGCGTCAGCGAGGATACCATCGCTCTTGGACGTTTCGCGGAGATCGATTCCGTCGAACACGCTCTCACTCCGGAGGAACTGGCCAAGCTGAAGGAGGGCATCGACGCCAATTATCACGACTTCGTCGCCAAGGTCGCGCAGGCGCGTCACCGCCCGTTCGATCAAATCGAACCGTTGGCGCAGGGCCGCGTGTGGCTCGGCGACCAGGCAAAAGAGCGCGGCTTGGTGGACGAATTGGGCGGCATCGACCGGGCGATCGAACTGGTGAAGCAGAAGGCTAAGATACCGGCATCGGAGAATGTCACCATGGTGATGTATCCGGCACGGCGCAGCATTTTTGATGTGTTGTTCGGCCACGCGCCGGAGAGTGTGGTCGAGTCCCGATTGCGGCGATTGCTCAAAGGCTGGCCGCCGGAATCGTGGGCCAAAGGGGGGCTGCTGCGGATCATGCCCTATATGGTGAGCGCCCAGTAGGACGGGCCTCCGGCCTGTCCGCCTGCTAAGAAAGCCGGTATGGGAATATGGCGATGATATGGCAACGACTAAGGTGACGTTCACCCTCGACCAAGCCACAATCGCCCGCCTGCAAGATGCCGCGACCTGCATGACGATGCCGAAGAGCGAAGTGGTCCGTGCCGCGATCGCCGATTACTACGACAGGATCGGCCGGCTCAGCGAAGGCGAAAGGCTGCGCATGCTGCGCATCTTGGACGAACTGGTAACCGTCAGTAGTGGGTCAATTTGGATTTGGAGGGCGGGCAATTCTGCCCGCAGCCGGCTTTTCAGCCGGCTCCGGCCGCCTAAAAGCGGCTGCGGCCATGATTGGCCGCCCTCCAAAATCCAAACTGACCCACGACCAATCGTCTTCTGCATGATGGACACGATATTCTTCTGAGTATCACGCTCTCGGGCGGATTAAGAGGAGGCGCGTTTCGCCATGCCTCTCATTGACGCCACCGGCATCTTCGGGTGGCCCGCGGAAGCCTTGCATTAGCTAACGGCAATTGCCATTCGGAGCCGACGCTCATCTGGCTCACGATTGTATCAATGTAGTGTGCCGATCGTTACGTTCGGAGCAGCGGTTTTACATCTTCGCACTTGCCAAGGCGCCCTAAAGGAGATTCGCTAGTTATTATGCACGAGTTCGCATCGTTACGCGTTCCGGATTGGCGGCTGCCGTCCTTGATTGCCATTTTAGCTTTTGCCTGCGCCAGTATGGCGGCCGGCCAAACCGAAAGTGTGCTCCACGCTTTCCAGGCCGGCAGCGACGGATATTTCCCGGAGACTTATCCGGTGATCATGGACAGCGCCGGCAATCTCTATGGCTCGACCACCTATGGCGGCGACGGCGACTGCACGTTCGACGTTTATACTGGCTGCGGCATGATCTACCAGTTGACGCCCCCGGGCGAATCCGGCGGCAACTGGACTGAAAATATACTTTGGCAATTCCAAGGCGGCACGGATGGCGGCATTCCCGGAGGACTGCTGATGCGCGACGGCAAGTTATATGGCGCGGCCGGCATAGGCGGCAGCGGCGACTGCTCCAGCGGTTGCGGCTACCTCTTTGAACTGGCGCCACCAGGCACTACCGGCGGTTCCTGGACCAAGACCGCGCTCTACAACTTCCCCACGCTTGACGCGGAATGCGGCCTTTCAGCGGTCGATTCCTCGGGCAATTACTACGGCGTTGGCCCCAGCCATAACGGGAACGGCAGCATCTGCGAAATGACGCCACCGCGTACCGAGGGCGGCTCCTGGAGCGAACGCATTCTCTACACCTTCAAGGGCGTTGCCGCCGGACAGAGTCTCGGCGATGGCTCCGGCCCGCTGGGCGTGACCCTGGACGCCCAAGGGAATCTTTGGGGCGCCACCTTGTACGGCGGATTCTGCCAGCGCTTCGAGGGCGGGAGCTGCTTCGGAACTATCTTCGAGCTGACGCGGCCCGCACAGGCGGGCCTTCCCTGGAGTGAGAGCGTGGCTTACCGGTTCAGCAATGCCGATCAAAACCCCACGTCCGGAGTGGTCTTGGACCAGACCGGCGCGCTTTATGGGATCACTTACGTCGAGGCCTATAAGTTCCTTGACGGCGCCTTTACCGTGATTGGCACGTTCTCCGACATTCCCCCGAATGGCTACGCCCCGACAGGAGGCGTGATTCTTGATGCGGCGGGCAATGTCTACGGCACGACCGGCGCCGGCGGTCAATACGGCAAGGGAACCGTTTATAAACTTACCGCGCCCACTTACTCACAAACGACTCTGCACAGTTTTGCCGGCGGCGCCGACGGTTGGAATCCGGAGGGGCCTTTGACGCCCGGCCCGCGCGAGATTTTGGGCACGACCCAGATCGGGGGCAATGACGGATGCACCCAGTTTGAGTC
>JBEKTJ010000285.1:0-7343 GCA_049516155.1 Bryobacteraceae bacterium | reverse complement strand
GTGTTGACCAAGCCGGGACTCGGCGGAATCGTCGCTTCGGTAAAAGAAGGCCGGGTGACGTTCCAACGGATCCTGACTTATACGCTGAACTCGGTGAACAAGAAGATAGTGCAGGTGTTCTTTCTGGCGGCGGGCCTGGTCATGACTGGGCACGCCATCCTCACTCCCATGTTGATGGTGATCATAATGCTCACCGGCGACCTACTCGGCATGTCCCTGGCGACCGACAATGTACGGCCATCACCCAAGCCCAATGCGTGGCGCATCGGCGCATTGACTGCCGCTGGGGTCTTTGTCGGGCTTTGCGAGCTGGTCTTTTGCACGGCCTTCCTGGCCGTCGCCAAATTCCGCCTGGGTCTTGGAATCGACATGCTGAGGACTATGGCCTTCGTACTGATCGTGTTCGGCAATCAAGCCACGACTTACACGAATCGCGAACGCCAGCACCTGGGGTCATGCCGTCCAAGCCGGTGGCTCGTCGGATCTTCAGTTATGGATCTGACGATCGCGTCGACGTTGGCGGCCTGCGGCATCGCCATGGCTCCTCTGCCTATACTCGTGTTGGCTGGAGCGCTGGTGGGGGCGGTGATATTTGCATTGATCCTGGATTTCGTCAAAGTGCCCGTGTTCCATCGTCTCGGGATCGCTTAGGCGCAACGCGGCTGCCCCACTGACTCAAACTTCGGCCTACTTCCGGTTCGTGGCAGGCTGGGTAATCGTCGACTCGCGCATGACCTTGCCGTCGCGCGCTTCAACCAACGACACGCGATTGGCCGATAGGATGGCGCCCGTCGTCCGGTCGAGTGCGATGCGTGCGCTGACATAAGCGACCAGCGCCGCGGTTTCCGAATTTTGCGCCGTCATCAAGTCGCGCTGTTGTTGGGTCACGTTGTATGGAATAGACGCTCCCAATTCGAATCGCCGCCGCTCGCTGGTATATAGTTGCTCTTGCAGTGTCCGGTTGCGAACGGCGGCTTCGTACCGGGCGCGCGCCTGCCGCAACGCGATGAGGTAGTTCTGGACATCGACCTGCACTTGATTCAGGTCCTTGCGGGTAGACAATTGGGTCTGGCGGAAACTCAACTGGTCGATAGCATAGTCGGACAGCGCCTGCCTGTTCCGGAACGTCATTTCATACGCTCCGGTGATGTTTTCGGAGGGGAAGTCGCGGCGGAAGACCTGGCCCAGCGCCGTGCCGATGCCACCCACAAAGTAAGGGTTCGGCGTGGCCGTGAACCCATCGAAAGTGACCGTCCTCGCGGTTCCCGCAATCCCGGCCTGGCTCTCGCTGCCGAGCACCACCGCGAACGGCAGGACTCCATTCTTGGTTCCCAGATTGCTCACTGCCGTGGCCGCTTCATTTTCCCGTTCGCTCGCCAGATCCGTACGGTTGGCAAGGGCCTGCTTGACCAGTTCCTCCAACGTAGGGAGGTCGTCATGGTCCGGGATCACGATAGGATCGACGGGCAGAATGCGCGAACCGGCCAGTAGGGGGTCGGCGGTACCATTGCGGCTCAGCAGGTTCTTCAATTGAATCTCCTGCTGTTTCAGGGCCGTCTCGGAGTCCATCAGGGCCTGTTGAGCGGTAATGCCCAGGCTCTCGGCATTGATCGTTTCCGAAGGCGCCAGCGATCCGATACGCACCTGTTCCTTTACGTTTCCAAGGAACGTGGTAGCGGTTTCCGCGGCGCTCCTCTTGGCTTTTACGTCTTCATCCGCGGCTTCCACTGAATAATACGCGTTCAACACCTGGGAGACGACGTTGGTCACCGTCGTTTGGAAAGCCATGTCCGAGGCATCCCGGTTCATCTTGGCGACGTTAATGAAGCGCGCGTTGACGGCCACGCCGGCGTTGTTCAGCAAGTACTGCGTTACGGATATGGAGAGCACCGGGGCCGAAGTCGGGTTCAGCACATCCGTGGGCGAATTCTCGTTCAAGTAGTGGTCGGTGTAGGTCAGGTTGAGGGTCCCGCCTGTAAGCAGCCCTTGTTGTACGCTGGCCGTGAGTGCCCGCGTCCCATCCACCAGGGTGGAGGTGGCGCTCGCCTGCGAATCCGGATACAGGGAAGTGGTATGGCTGAACGTGCTGGCTTCCTGGATCACGGTATCCAGCGTGGGCGTGACAGGTCCGATCTGGGAAATGGTGGCGTTGGTGGACTGGACGTGGCTCGACCCGGTTCCCGGCGCGCTGACCCCGGCGGCTTGTTGGCTGCCGGCGACGCCTTGCCCCGACGCCACCGAGCCCGCTTGCGAGGCGTTACTGGGCACGCCGGGCAATGTGCCACCCGCCTCGGCGCGAGTGACGTTCAATGAAAGGATGAGCGGATTGTAGCGGGCGACCTCAATGTCGATGTTGTTTTCCAGGGCCAGTGCAATGGCATCCTGGACCGTAAGATAAAGCGTCCCGGCGCGCACCAATTCGGCCAGCCGCGGGGAATTAGCCAAGCGGACGGGCGGCGCCGCAGGCCCCAGATACGGACGCAGGAAGGCAGGCGCTTTCGGCGGGATGAGCGCAATAGAAGGCTGCTGCGCCCACGCGAAGGGCGCGCAGAGCAACATCGCGACAGCCAAGCGCCGAGAAGAGTCTCGGCGCGGCGTGCAAGAGTATATGCGCCGCAGAGCGTTCATGGACGATCCTCCTTGGGCAGGTCCGCGGGCAGTGTCGAAGGTTGCGAGATCTGCCCCTTCAAGGCTTCATCGATCGAAACCTCGTTCACGTCCAAGGTGACGCCCAGCGCCTGGTCCAAGGCGATCCGTGCGTGCGTGTAGTTGGCCATGCTCTGCACTTCGCTGCTCTGGGAAGTGGCCAGATCGCGCTGGTCCTGCACCACCTGAAAGGCCACGGTCGCGCCCAGGGCATACCTCTTTTGATCGCCGGCCAACGTTTGCTCCTGAAGCACGCGGGATTTCGTGGCGGCCTCGTAGCGGGAGCGGGCCTGCTCGAGGCCCACTATGGCGTTCTGCACATCGACCCGGATCTGATTGATGTTCTTGCGCAGGTTCAGCTCATTTTGCCGCAGTTCCAACAAGCTGGTAGCATAGTCGGCCTTAGCGGCCCGATTGCGCAAGTATATGTTGAGCGAGATGCCCGCCGAATAGTTCGGATAATCCCTGCGAAAGATCTGCGAAAGCAGATTGCCGTATCCACCAACCAGCGGACCGTTGTAACCCTGGAGCAGTCCGACCCCCGCGAGTTCACCCGACAGGCCGTTGTTAGTCACTTCGGCAAAGGCCTGTAAGGTAGGTTTGAGAGAGTTCTTGATGCCCACCAGGTTCATCTCATTGCTTGCCAGGTTGAGGTGGGCCTGCTCCATCTCCGGGCGCTTCGCCAGGGCCGCGTGAATCAAGTCTTCGAGCGGAAGGGCTTCATCCTTCTCGGGAATTTGAAACTTATCGAGCGGAACGATATGTAACGCCGTCAAGCCCGCGTCCGCAACGCCGTTGCGGCTCAGGTAATTTTTCAAGATGGTTTCCTGCTGCAGCAGGTTGGTCTGGGAAGTGACCAGATCCTGCTGGCTGGCGTATAACTGGGATTCCGCGCGCGTGATTTCGATGGGCGCCGCCGTTCCGAACTGCACCAGTTTCTTGTTGTCGTCAAGAAGTTGCTGCGCGGTGGCCACTTCATGCTGGCGCGCGCGTACATCTGCATCGAAGCTGACCAAGTCCCAATAGAGGTTCAGGGCGGCGGAGACAGTGGCGATAATCTGCTGCTTGAATTGCAGCGCACTGACTTTCACATTATTCTTCTGCACGCGAATGTTGCGGCCGTTGACCGCCCGCCCGAATCCTTGCAGCAGATTTTGCGTCAGAATCAAATCGAGGTCGCCGGAGGTAAACGGATTCAGGCTATAGGAAGAGCTGTTGATTCCCACGCGTGTACTCACGTAGGTCAGTTGGGCTGTCAGGCCGAAATCGAAATTCTGCACATATTGGGCCTCGTAAGTGCGCGTGGTGTCCACCAGGACGGGAGTATTCGTGAGCACCTCGTTACTCTGTGGAGAAGTGGTATGTCCGAAGCTCGCGACGCCCAGAAGCGTGGGATCCAAAGACGGAATCGAGGGCCCCAACTGCGTGGTGATGCCGCCGCCCGATCCAACTCCGTTGCCCGCGCTGATGCCGACGCCGCCGGATGTGTTTACGCTGACGCCCTGCAAGCTGACGCTCTGGGGGCCGGCGGCCACCCCCAAGCCCACGCTGCGCAGCGCGCCGCCGGCTTTCGCGCGCAGGAGTATTTGCTGCGCCAGCAGCGGACCGTATCGCTGGATTTCCACGTCGATGTTGTTTTCGATGGCCAACGCCACCACATCCCGCGCCGACAGATAGAGATTGCCCGCCCGGATCAGCGAAGCGAAACGGGAAGAATTCTGCAGCCGGATGGCGGGCACGCTGCCGGCCCGGTAAGGACCTGTGACGAAACTCCAGCCACCGGTGGGTGGCTGGATGCTGATTTCCTGCTGGGCTGCCGCGCAGGCGCATAAGACCAGGGCAATAGCTAAGACTCGAAGCGGCGTTTGAAAGAGTTTCATTGAATCGACCGTTTTAGACGATGCGGCACCGGTGGGCTGGCGCGCGCCTGGGCCGCGCTATTGGTGACGCGCGAACCACTAGTTTATTACGCATGCGCGGAGGTTTTGTTCGATCGGAAGGGGCAAGCCCGATCGGCGTTTGTTTTCTTCATCTATAAGCGTACCATCCCGAGGCCGCCGGGCTGCCGCGCGCCTGAGACGGGCGTTGCACGCATCTTGGCCGTTTCCTGTACAATAGAGGCGATAAGGAGGCCATATGAGATCTATTGGCTTTCCTGAGCTATGCGTGATTCTGGTGGTCGTGGTGCTGCTGTTCGGCACCAAGAAGATTCCGGATTTCGCGAAGGGCTTGGGTGAAGGAATCCGCAACTTCAAAGACGCCATGAAGAGCGACGACAAGGTCGGCGACGACGGGAAGAAGCAATAGGCTTCCGGAGGCTGCCCGCACGTTGGGCGGATCTCATCCACCACCCGGACATTTTGTTTTTGAAAAAACAATCCCCGCGGGCACACATGCAGGCTCGCGGGGACTTTGTTAATGGAACTTGCTTACCCGGCTTTTTTCTTCGGCGGGACGATGGCATCCTTGGCGGCTTTCGCCACGCGGAACTTTACTACCTTCTTCGCCGGGATCTTGATGGTCTCCCCGGTCGCGGGATTGCGGCCCACGCGGGCTTTACGGTCCTGGCGTACCAGCCGTCCAATACCCGGCAGTACGAACACCCCGTTCTTCTTCACTTCCGCGATCGCCACGCTGGAAAGCGAGTCCAGAAACTGGCGGGCTACCTTGTTGTTTACTTCGCAACTCTCGGCGAGGCTTCTCACCAGTTGCGTCTGCGTCAAACGTTGACTTGCCATAGATCTCCTTTGGTTCTCACCATCGATTCAAAAAACTCAAGGACCGCCCGTGGAGGGAGGCCCCAAACGCCATCCATCGAAATTAAGGCGCCGGCCGCGCGCCCGTAATGGGCGGCGGCGCGATTACGTAACAATAATAAGGGAAGGCGAAACTCGATGTAAAGAGAGAACGCGCGAAAAATGGCCTGTTTTCGGGCTTTTTTTTGCGGATGGGCCGCGCGAGGCCCGTCAAACGGCCATTTTGGCGCTGTTATCGCCGCCCGTGGCCGCTGCCGCCGCCTTGCGAGGCAGTTCCTGTGGGCCGTCGAGGCCCAGCGCCTTACGCAATTCGGCGTCCAGATTCCGGCATAAATCGGGGTGGTCGCGCAAGTACTGGCGGGCGTTGTCGCGCCCCTGACCGATGCGCTCTCCGTGATAGCTGAACCAGGAGCCGCTCTTTTCCACAAGGTTGTTCGCCGCGCCCAGATCCAGCAAGTCGCCCTCGCGCGAGATCCCTTCGCCATAGAGGATGTCGAACTCCGCTTCGCGAAACGGCGGCGCAACCTTGTTCTTAACCACTTTGGCGCGCGTACGGTTGCCGATAACGCTGTCCCCGTCCTTGATCGCCGCGATGCGCCGGATATCCACGCGCACCGAAGAGTAGAACTTTAGCGCGCGTCCGCCCGTGGTGGTCTCGGGGCTGCCGAACATCACCCCGATTTTCTCGCGGATCTGGTTGATGAAGACCATGCAAGTGCCGGTGCGGCTTACCACGCCTGTCAACTTGCGCATCGCCTGGGACATGAGCCGCGCGTGCAACCCCATGTGGCTGTCGCCCATCTCGCCGTCCAGTTCGGCTTTGGGAACCAGCGCCGCCACCGAATCGATCACCACCACATCAATGGCGCCGGAGGCGGTCAGCGCCCCGGCGATTTCGAGCGCCTGCTCTCCGTTGTCCGGCTGCGACACCAACAGGTTATCGATGTCGACACCCAGTTTGCGGGCGTAGGCCGGGTCGAGGGCATGCTCGGCGTCGATGAAGGCGGCCGTGCCCCCGGCCTTCTGCGCCTCGGCGATCAAGTGCAGGGTCAAGGTGGTCTTGCCGGAGGATTCCGGCCCGAAGATCTCCATCACCCGTCCCCGCGGGAAGCCGCCCACGCCCAGCGCGGCATCGAGCGAAATCGAGCCGCTGGAGATAACCGCCACCGGCACGATCGCGCCAGATCCTAGGCGCAAGACCGCGCCTTTACCGAACTGCTTGTCCAATTGTGAAAGCGTCAGATCGATAGCGTGACGCCGCTCGCGTTCGTCCATATGAGATTTCCTCCTTACCAGGAAGCAATCTCGTGCCGGATAGCGGGAAGTTCTCTCCGCATAATTTGAGGGATGAGCCGGGAGGAGTGAACCGCCACCGGGTCGCGGGCCTTAGGCTTCGGCCAGGCGAATCTTGCCAAGAGAATGCCGGTACGCTCCGGGCACGGTAGTTCTCAAGTTACGGTTTTCGCCCGTTAGAAAGCGGTGGGACGTTTTACGGCGTCCTAAACGCTGCCGGCCCGGATTTGTACCCGGGCCGGCCAATCCAACGTTTAGGCGAAAGGAGGCAACGGATGTTAATCATCACGTTGACCGTTATGATCGCCGCGACAACGGCGATCATGGTGACGATGCGCATTTCGCGGCGCCGTCGCCGAAAGTAACCGCAAAGCCACGGCCGGGAAACCGACCGTGGCACCTCCCTTAAACTTACAACCTTTCGGATCTAAGCGCAAGCTCGTTCCGCGACAGCGGTGGCATACCGCGCGTGCGCTCGGGTCACATTCTGGATCTGGTTCATTACACTGGCGATCGACCAGCGCCTCTTTTAAGCGGCGCGATCCATAGCCGCGCAGCAAGCCACCAGCGTCGGCGCAGTGCTCGCGAACGAGTTGCGAAAGCTCGTAGAGGCCCAGGGAGGCTATGCTCAGGCCAAGTCCCGCGCTC
>JBEKTJ010000284.1:0-11257 GCA_049516155.1 Bryobacteraceae bacterium | reverse complement strand
GGCGGGCCGGGAAAGAGCAGTATCCGCTCCAGCTACGGTATCTTCTACACGGCCTTCCCCGGACTGACGGCCGGGATCATGTACGGCGTGCCGCCTTACGGATACAACTATCTGAGTCCGGAACCGCCGCTGTTCGCCACGCCGTTTATCAACTCGGCGGATGGCGCCGAGAATACTGATCCATTTCCAATGAACTTCCCGCCGCATAACGTGTCCGCGCAGAATCCGTACACTGGATTCAATTTCGCGGCGGTCACGCCAATCAGTGCGGACCCTTATTTCTACTACCGGAACAGCGTGCCCTATACCGAAAACTATATGTTTTCGATTCAGCGGCAGATCGGCTTGAGCACATTGCTGACTGTTAGTTACGCGGGCAACGAAGGCCATCATCTGTTGGTGCTCGTTCCAGCGAACCTGGGCAATCCGGCTCTGTGTCTCAGTCTCAGCCAACCGAGCGAGGTGGCTGCGGGCGGCTCCACTTGCGGGCCGTTCGGCGAAGATGCCGCCTACATATCCGCCTCGGGCAAAGTGTACCAGGGAACCAGGGTCGGCTTGGGACCCAACTTCGGATCGACGACGGCACAAAAAACCGTGGGCAATTCGAATTACAACGCCCTGGAGGTCAATCTGCGATTTGCCGCCGGCGCGCGAGCCACGATGCTGGTCGGCTACACTTATTCGAAATCGATCGATCAAGCGTCTAATCTTGGCGAGCAAACCAATCCATTCAACGCCAGCCTCACGCGGGTAATCTCCTCGTGGGACATGACGCAGAATTTCGTGGCGACGTACACCTATGCGCTGCCGTTCGATCAATTGTTCCGGCGTAATCGGCTGACCGAAGGTTGGAGTCTTTCCGGAACGACGCGCTTCAGTACCGGCTTCCCGGTGACGCTTGCCGACGATTCGGACCGCTCGCTGCTAGGGACGTTAGGCAATGGCGTCAACAACGAACTGCTGGACACGCCGCAGATGACCGCGGGGCCGCTCGACATCAACACGAATCCGCGCAACGGCCGGCCGGAATTCAACACCAGCCTATTCGCACCGGAGACGCTGGGGCAGTTGGGCAACGCGGCGCGCCGCTTCTTCTACGGCCCTGGCATCGCCAACTTCGACATGCAGCTTAGCAAGAAGGTGCCCATCGCGGAATCAAAATCGTTCGATATTCGTATCGAGGCGTTCAATGTGTTCAACCACGCGCAATTCTACGGGCCGTCCGCGGTCGACGGCGAGATCGACGATCCCAGCTTTGGACGGGTTGTGAGTGCCGCCGCTCCCCGGTTGATTCAAGCCGCGCTGAAGTTTCATTTCTGAGCCATTGAGTGCTTTTGCTTACAGCCAGCCGGTCTTCTACTGGCCCGACAGGATACGTTTATGCCTTTGCCTGGCGCACACTGAAATTGGATGCATTTCACCTATGGAGGACACGTACCATGCAGAAAGGCAACGTTTTATTGGGCGCCGGCAGTCTCGTTCTAGTCGCCGCAGCCGGTATCGCCTACGCTACATCGTTGAGCGGCGCCGACCGGCAATTCCTGACGGCGGCGGCCAAAGCCGATATGACGGAAGCTAACGAAGGCCAGATGGCCGAAAACCAGGCCGCCCGCGCCGATATTAAGGATTTTGGTAAGACGATGGTCCAAGACCACACGGACAATTATTCGCGCCTCGCGGCCCTCGCCGCTCAAGACGGCGTCTCGATCCCTACCGGAATCGATACCGCCAAGGACCGCACCATCCGGCAATTGGTCCACCTAAAGGGCGCGTCGTTCGACCGTGTGTTTACCGCCGACGAAATTGCGGCGCATCGGGAGGCTCTCGCTATTTTCAAACGGGAAGCGGAGCACGGACAGGCCACCGACGTGAAGGCTTTCGCCAGCGCGACGATTCCCGTGCTGGAAAAGCACCTGCAGATGGCGGAGGCGTGCGCCAAGGCCGCCAAGCACAGTTAATCGAAGCCGGGCTGAGCCAGGGCTAAGCCAAATACCGTTCAGCAGGCGCTTGCCCCGGTAGTTCGCCACTTACCGGTTGTGCGTGGGTTTTTGCCGAAAAACACAGGACTTAGCAGCGCCGGCGGGGTAATCTGCAATCAGGGAGAGCAGATATGGAACACCGCGAGCGCAGAACCTGGCAGCCCACATCGGATCCGGACAGTGGCAGCATCAGCGCGGGACTGATCTTCGGATTTGCCATCGTTGCTATCGGCGTGCTCTTTCTGCTGGACAATTTTGGCGTGCCGGTGGGATTTCTCTGGGGGTACTGGCCGGTGATTCTGATCGCCATCGGGTTGGCCAAAGTGGTGGATTCCAGAGAGACGTCGGGACGCACTGGCGGCGCCATCATCATGCTGGTGGGGCTGGTCCTGGTCGCGGACAAAATTCATCTGCCCTTCTTGAGCAATGTCAGTCTGTGGCAACTGTGGCCGCTGGCATTGATCGCCCTCGGGTTTATGACGCTGTGGGGGGCGCTGGAGGGCAAGGGCGCAATCGGCCTGACCGGCGGCGTCCCATGGAGTAGCCGAATGGGCGCCCCGTCCACCCCCGGCAACGTCAATATGTTCTCCATATTCGGTGGCAGCAACCGAAAGGTGAGCGGCGACTTCAAAGGAGCAGACTTGGTCGCGGTCTTCGGCGGTGGCTCACTAGACCTGCGGAACGCCACCATGTTGGCGGATGAAGCCGTGATCAACGTCAACGCCATCTTCGGCGGCTTTGAGATCCGAGTGCCCGAGACATGGGTCCTGCAACTGCAAGTCGCGGGCATTTTCGGAGGCCATGAAGATAAGACGCACCAGCCCGATCCCCGTCTGGTGCCTAATCCCAAACGGCTGACCGTGCGGGGATCCGCGATTTTTGGGGGCTTGGGCCTCAAGAACTAAGGCGCCAGGATGCATCCGCTCCTAGTGTCCGGCGCCGCGCTGGCCATCTACCTAATCGGTTGGGCGCCACTGGCCGCCTTGCTGGTCTACGTGCTGGAAGCTTCCGGCAACCTGGGATGGCAGGCCAGCGCGGCGATCGTCATACCGGCGTGCGTGGTTTATGCGTTCGTCTGCCTGTCGCCGTGGTATGTGGTGCGCATGACGCCGCTACGGTCGGGCGCCATGACCCGCATCCTGACCACCAACTTCGGCGCGGCCGTCTGCGGCAGCATTCTGCTGCTGGCAATCGCGCGCGGCACGGCGTGGCTGCTTTCGCGCTTCGACACCTTTCATGCGGTGGACCAACGATTCCGGCCGCACGCACCGCTGTTGTTCGGTATGGGCGTGCTGCTGTACCTGCTCTCGGCGGGCATGCATTACGCGATGGCTTCGGTCGAGGAATCCAAGGAAGCTCTGAATCGCGAGATGCAGGCGCTGGTGGCGGCACGCGATGCGGAACTGAAGGCGTTGAAGGCGCAGATCAACCCCCACTTCCTGTTCAACAGCCTGAATTCGATCAGTGCGCTGGCGGGCATCGACGCCACGCGGGCGCGCGAGATGTGCGTGCGCCTATCCGACTTTCTGCGCAGCAGCCTGCGCGTGGGTGAGCGCGGCGCACAACTATCTGGGGGTGGAGCAGGTGCGTTTCGGCGGCCGGCTACGCGTCGAGCAGCGGGTCGCGCCGGAATGCGAAGCCGGCCTGGTGCCGCCGCTGCTGCTGCAGCCGCTGGTGGAAAATGCGGTGAAGCACGGCATCGCCAGCATGGTGGAAGGCGGGACCATCCGCCTGGATGCGTGGCGCGTCGAAAATGCGCTGCACATCAGCGTGGAGAACCCTTTCGATCCGGAGGGGGCGGCCGCGCGCCGCAATGGGCTGGGATTGCAAATCGTCAAGCGGCGGTTGCTGGCGCGGTATGGCGATCGGGCGGACATGGTGGTGGAGAACGGGGACAAGCGGTACCGGGTTGAGATTGTGATGCCGTATGAGACTGGGTGATGCGCTTCGTGCGGCGGCTAAACGGATCCCCAAATTCGGTGATAATGGGAGTTCCGCGATGCCGGAGCAAATGTCAATCCTGGAGCCACCGTCGGAGTTGGATCGGTTGCGCGAGACGCTTGGCATTGACCTCCCAAATATTGACTGTGCTCGGGCTGAAGCTGGTGCGTTCCGGCAACAGTTGGAATCGGCTCTCTATGGACTCACCTCCGAGGACACCAGTATCGTCGTATTTGGTTCGCTCGCCCGTGACGAATTCACTTCGGGCAGCGACGTCGACTGGACCGTCCTGATCGATGCTAGAGCCAACCCTAAACATCTCGATATAGCGCTCGAAACGGAGCGCGCCGTGTCAACCCTAAGGGCCAAGGCGCCGGGCCGGGAGAAGATATTTGGCAAACTGGCCTTCAGCCACGAAATCATTCATCAAATCGGCGGCGAGGACGACACGAACAGCAATACAACGAAGCGAATACTGTTGGTCCTCGAATCCAGGCCTCTTGGCCGTCGCGATGCATTCGATCGCGTGTTCAATCAAGTTCTGAGGCGCTACATCGGAGAGGATGCACGCTTCCTGCAGGCGGCGGCGCAGTTCCACGTTCCGCGATTCCTCCTGAACGACTTCGCGCGCTACTGGCGAACCATGGCAGTGGACTTCGCATATAAGCGCAGAACACGAGGCGGGGAGGGGTTCGCAATACGGAACATTAAGCTTCGAATGTCGCGCAAGCTGATCTTCGTTTCAGGGCTGCTGGCGTGCTTCTCGGGTCATATACTCTTGTCAGCTCCGGAGCTATCCGCGCTGATTCGCACTCCGGACCCACACTCTGAATTCGTACATCATTTACGACGTGTGTTCGCAAAGACACCGCTGGAAATTGTTGCCTCGGTGATCAATCGCCACGAGGATTTGTGGCCCATTGGCGTCAAACTGTTTAGCGCATATGATGCGTTCCTGGGCGTCTTGAGAGACGATCAAAAACGCGCTCACTTGGAGAACCTCAAACCAGAGGCGGAGGACGGCGATAGTATTTACCAAGAACTCCACCAGGCGAGCCACGAATTTCGCGATGCCGTGCTGAGCTTGTTCTTTCACGAAGGCGCCGGACTCAACCAACTAACGAGGACGTATGGAATTTTCTAGTAAATCGGTGATGGGTTTTTCAACAGGAGCGATCGCGTACTCCGACTTTCGGCGAGGCTTGCAGATCTTGCGCGATCAAGGTCTGACGATCGTTGAGATTTCGGCTCTTCGCATGGCAGAATGGGAGCCGCTGATTCAGGCTCTGGATAATCTAGACTTGTCCGCCTTCGACTATGTGTCGATCCATCTCCCCAGCGCGATGAACGCCGCCGAGGAGAAAGTCGTAGTTCAGAGCCTCGAGCCGATACAAGGCCGCAAGTTTCCGCTTATTCTTCACCCAGATGCGATTCACGACTTCGCCATGTGGAGGGCGTTCGGCGGGCTGGTGTGCGTCGAGAATATGGATATGAGAAAACTCATTGGCCGCACCGAACCTGAGTTAGCCGCGATCTTTCGAGAATTGCCCGATGCGAGGCTTTGCTTTGACATAGGGCATGCCGCCCAGGTCGATCCAACAATGACGGAGGCGTACTTCATTCTAAAGTGCCATCGCGAGAGAGTTACTCAGGTCCACGTGAGTGAAGTCAACTCGCGGAGCAAGCACGACAGCCTATCATACGCCACCATGCAGTCATTTCGAGATGTCGCTCACATGCTCCCCGCGGGCCTGCCGATCATTCTCGAGACCCCTGTGGCGCCGGAAAGAATGCCGGAGGAAGTGGACAAGGCGAGGTACGCCCTGGGGATGAGTGCGGCCTCCGGTCTGATGGCTTATTCGTAACGAAGGGCGCGCGTGGGATCGACACGCAGTGCGCGCCGTGCGGGCAACACCGCAGCCAACGCTACCGTGACCGCAAAGATGGCGATCGCGCCCAGGTAAGCAATAGGATCGAGATTAGCGATGCCGTAGAGCAACTGGCGCAAGAACCGCGATAGGGCGATTGCCGTTCCCAATCCTGCCAGCAATCCGGCGGCGACCGGAGGCCAAAATTGGCGCAGCACCGCGGACAGGACCTGCCCGGGCCGCGCACCCAGCGCCATCCGGATGCCAATCTCCTTGGTGCGCTGCGAAACAGCGTAACCCACGATCCCCACAATGCCGGCGCACGCGAGCAGGAGCGCAATCAATCCGAGCAGACTGACTGCCAGGGCGCTATATCCCGCTATTTCGACCTTCCTCCGATACGCGCTCTTCATCAATTGCACCTCCGGAAAGAGGTTGGGGTCAATCGACTTCGCCATGGATGCCACCGATGGAACCAATGCTTCGGGTGGGCCGGCGGTCTTCACCAACACTACCATCGACGGCATTATGTCCCCACTGGCGAGTTGATAGATTTCAACCGCATCCGAATCCTCCGGCGACACCAGCCGCGCGCTACCCACGACTCCGACTACCGTATAGCTATCGGTCCCCGACCGGAACAGCTTTCCGATGGGGTCCTCCGCCGGCCATTGCAAGCGCGCGAACGACTCGCTGACCACGACGGAGCGAATCTCACCGCGGCCCAGATTGCGGCCCCGCAGCAGCGGGATCCCCATGGTCTGAAAGAATGGCGGATCGATGTGATTGAAGTGAATGTTAACCGCATGTCCGGCAACTTGTGTTTTGAATACGGTCCATCTGTTACCCAAAGGCGGATTGGATACCATGGACACGGCTTCCACTCCAGGAAGGGCACGGAGGCGGTTCTCCAATGCGCCCAGATGCGTGCGGGCCTCGTCGGATGAAGAGCCGTGAAAATGCGGATCTATTGAAATTACCTGTTGGTATTCAAAGCCCTGCGGCGCGAACATCGCGCGATTGAGGGCGCGCACTAGCAGGCCCGCCACGATCAACAGAACGCAACTGGCGGCGACTTGCGCTGCGATCAGGAACTGCCGCGCGACGGCGGCGCGATGACGCTGCCGGGCTGCCTGCCAAGCCGGCACAAGGCCGAACAGTATCGCGGCCGTGAATCCCAGGCCGATGGCGGCCAGCATGACTCGCCGATCAGGTGTGGCATCGACCCACGCCGGAAGCTCGGCCCACGCCATCAGATACCTCTGGACAACATAACCCAACGTCAACGCGGCCGCCGATCCCAGCAGAGCCAACAGCAGGCTCTCGGTGAACAACTGGCGGATTAACCGTCCGCGACCGGCGCCCACCGCGACGCGAATCGCGATCTCCCTCTCCCGGGCCACGCCGCGGGCCAGCAGCAAGCTGCCCAGGTTGCCGCAGGCCGCGGCCAGGATCAGAAGTCCTAGCGCGCCGACCAGCGCGAAAACCGGAACCATCTCGTGCCGGATGCTATTAGCATAGCCTCCCGGCTTGCTGGGAAGGCTTTCTTTTTCCCAAACATCTTTGGGGTGCAGGCGATGCAGCTCGGCAGCCAGCGACATCAACTCTGCTTCGGCCGCTTGGGGAGCCAGTCCCGGTTGCAAGCGACCCCACATCAGGACACCAATGCCGCTATCGGAAAAATCGGTAAGCCGGCTGCCCTTGGCGAAGTATGGCTCCTGGTTGATGGGTAGCCATAAATCCGGCGTGCCCAAACCGAGGCCGCTGAACCCGCTGGAGGCGACTCCAATTACCGTAGCCGGCTGGTTATTGAGGCGGACGGCCTTTCCAACGATCGCGGGATCCGCGCCGTACTGGCGTTCCCAGAAAGCTTGCGCGAGGACCACCACAGGCTCCGCCTGCGAAGCCTCGTCCCTGCGCGAATCGAGCACTCTTCCAAGCTTGGGTGCGGCGCCCAGTTCGCTAAACAAGTTGGCTGTCACAAAGTGAGCATCGACCTGCTGCTCTCCGCCCTCGATCGCCAGCTTGCCGAAGTTCACCGCTATCACCGCTGAAAGTGTCTTCGCGTGTTCGCGGTAGAATGCCACTTCCGGATACATGAAGTTATCCGAATAATCCCGCGGGGCGCTGCGTTCAAAGCGCAGCAGCGTGGCGGGGTCGCGTACGGGCAACGGCCGCAGGAACATTAAATCGAAAAAGCCAAAAGCGGCGAGGTTCACGCCGATACCCAGCGCCAACATGAGAGTCGCGACAGCCGTGAAGCCTGGCGATTTGCGCAGCATGCGTGCGGCATAGCGCAAGTCCTGGCACAGGCGGTCGATCCAGGTCCAGCCCCATTGGTCGCGCGCTTGTTCGCGCAGTTGCAGCGTGTGGTTCAACGGGCGGCCCGCCCGCGCGGACATCTCGCGATGAAACTCCAGGTCGTTAGCCAGCTCACGGTCGAAGCGGCGGCGGTGCAGCAGATACTGGAGGCGGCGAAAGAATTGGCGCATAGGTGTTCACTCAGGCGGTACGCAACACGGATTGGATCGCTTCGTTCACGCGATCGTAGTCGGAAAGTTCGGCGGCGAGCTGCTTGCGGCCGGCCGGCGTCAGGCGATAGAAGCGGACCTTACGATTGGTTTCGGAGATGCCCCATTCGGCGGTGACCCAACCTTTGAGCAGAATCTTCTGCAGCGCCGGATAGAGCGATCCTTCTTCCACGCGCAGCACTTCGGACGAAAGAACGTGAATCCGTTGGGCGATCGCGTATCCGTGCAGAGCGCCGGACCGGAGCACGCGCAGGATCAGCAGCACCAGCGCGCCGGAAGGCATTTCAGCTTTAGGCATAGACTCAATAGGGGTATTGTAACGATGCCTATGGCAACTGTCAAGAGGCGATCAGTTCTCACCCAGCAGCACCTTCAACCGCGCATAGCCCGCCCGGCTGACCGGCAATTGCGTACCGTCGCGCAGCACGGCGATCTTGCTGTCCTTGGTGTATGCCTCGATCTTGGCGACGCGCTCCAGATTCACGATGTGCGAACGGTGGATACGGATGAACACCGCGGGGTCCAGCATGCACTCGAGGCTGGAGATGGTCTGCTGTTTCAGATAAGTCTTCTTGTCGCTCTTCAGGGCCACGTAATCGTCCTGTGCCTCCACATAGTCCAGCTTCTCGACCGGAATCACATGCACGGCCGGGCCGTCCTTCACCACGATGCGCTGCAAATACTGTTCGGGCGGCCGCGCCGCGGCGGCTAGTTCGACGGGGTTGGGCGTCCTCTCCCCCAGCCGCTGTTTGGCGCGATCCAGAGCCTTTTCGAAGCGCTCCGCGCTGAACGGTTTCAGCAGGTAATCGACCGCATGCGCATCGAAAGCGCGCATCGCATAGGTATCGTACGCAGTGGTGAAGATCACCGCGAGGTCGCGCCCCACCAGTTCCAGCACCTCGAAGCCATCCAGCTTCGGCATTTGGATGTCCAGGAATAGCAGGTCCGGCTTCAAGTCCGCAACGGCCTTCACGGCTTCGAACCCGTTGGCGCATTCGGCGAGCACACGGACGTCCGCATGGGGCCTCAGCATCTCGCGCACCAGGCCGCGCGCCAGTTCCTCGTCGTCCACAATCACAGCGCCGACCTGGGCGGTGCGCGCGCGCGTGGCGGCGGTCTTCTCGGGACTGCCGGACGGAGCATAAGTGCGCTCCAGATTCTTCAAATCCACCTGCAAGTCGCACGCGGATTGATAGCGCCGGTCGCGGTCCTTCTCCAGGCACTTGCGCACGATGCGTTCCAGCTCCGGCGGCGTCTCGTAATTGAAGCGCGCCATGGCCTCCGGCTGCGCATTCAGGATCTGCATCAGCAGTTCAGTGGCGTTGACGCCCACATATGGCAGGCGTCCGGTGGTCATCTCGTAAAGCACTACGCCCAGGCTGAACAGGTCCGAGCGCGCGTCGGCCTCACGGCCCAGGGCCTGCTCGGGGCTCATGTAGTGTACGGTGCCCATGACCATGCCCGGATCGGTGAGGAACTGCGTAGCCGCGCGGCTCGCGCCCGAACCCGCGCCCTGCGGCTTCATCTTGGCCAACCCGAAATCCAACACCGAAACATGTCCGCGCGGCGCGATCATGATATTGGCCGGTTTGATGTCGCGGTGGACGATGCCCTTGGCGTGCGCGGCGTCCAGCGCATCCGCCACCTGAATGGCGATCCCGATGGCTTCGCCGAGCGGCAAGGGCGCGCCGCCAATGTGCACATCGAGGGTCTCGCCTTCGATGTATTCCATGGCCAGAAAGCTGCGGCCATCGGCCTCGCCGATTTCGAAGACGCGCGCCACGTTGGGGTGGCTAAGCGCCGAGGCGGTCTTAGCCTCCTGCACGAAGCGGCGCATGCGGTCGGCATCGTGAGCCACTTCCGGGGGAAGGATCTTCAAGGCCACGGGACGGTCGAGGTTCAGGTCCTGGGCCAGGTAGACTTCGCCCATGCCGCCAGTGCCCAGGCGGGAGGCGATGCGGTAGTGTGCCAGGATGGCGCCGGCGGCCAGCGATTCAGGCATTCCTCTCCATGGTAGCTTGGCGGATTGGATTCCTGGACCCTTGGTCAGAAACGTTAGCCTAAACGCGCCACAGAGTTGCTATTCGGGCTATGGCTGGAGGGCGAAAGCGGTTCCTTTTCCGGCGGTTCCACCGGCGGATGTCGTGCCGTAAAGCACCCCGCCCGAACTTAGGACTAAACCTGCCACGGGTATGGCGCCGTCGCCATTTTTGCCGGAAAAGCTGTGGAGCACCGTCTCGGTCCACGCACCGCCGGATGTCGAAGGCGGTGTTAGTTGGAATACGATGCCGCAGCCAGGGTACACGTAGTACGACCCCGGGCAAGCCGAGTCGGACGCCGCGCTCCCGCCATATTCGGTCGTTCCGTAGATCACCCCGTTCTTACTATGATACTTGCCACTGGTTGCGCGCCGTTGCTGGCGGTGTCAACTGGAAAACGGTACCGCAGCCGCCCTCGCCTTGCTGGCACGCGGACCCTGAGCCGCCAGCGCTTGTCGTGCCGTAGAGCACGCCCCCGGCGCTCAGGGTGAGGGCCGCTCGGGGGCCGGCGCCGTCCGATCCAGCGAACGTGTGCAGCACCGATTCCGTCCAGGGGCTGCCGTGGGTCGCGCCGGGGGACAACTGGAAGACGACCCCGCACCCGGTTTCGTCGCAGCCCTCGATTCCGCCGCTTATTGTCGTTCCGAAAAGTGAACCGCCCGCTGCCACGACGCCCGCCAAGGGGCCGCCTCCATCGGCGGCGCCGGCGAAAGAGTATATCTGGTACTCCGTCCAGTCGCCTCCCGAGATCGAGGGCGGAGCCAGAGCGATTGCCAGCCCGAGATCGGGGCTGCCCGGGCCTTGCGTGGTAGCGTACAACGTTCCGCCGGTTCCAATGAGCACCGTGCCGTTTGGAGAGAAATTCTGGCTGTCCTCAGAGTTATACGGGAACGCGTGCA
>JBEKTJ010000283.1:0-8729 GCA_049516155.1 Bryobacteraceae bacterium | reverse complement strand
GCGATGAGCGCGCCCATATCCAGCGACACGATGCGGCGATTCTTCAGGCCCTCGGGCACGTCGCCGCGCACGATGCGCAGGGCCAGGCCCTCCACGATGGCGGTCTTGCCGACGCCCGGCTCGCCGATGAGCACGGGGTTGTTCTTGGTGCGCCTCGACAGCACTTGGATCACGCGGCGGATCTCCTCGTCGCGCCCGATGACCGGATCGAGCTTGCCCTGGCTGGCCAGTTTGGTGAGGTCGCGGCCGTAGCGTTCCAGGGCTTCGTAAGTGGCCTCGGGATTCTGCGATGTGACGCGCTGGCTGCCGCGCACCTCGCGCAGCGCCTGCATCAGCCGTTCGCGCGATGCGCCATATTCGCGCAGCAGGCGGCCGCTGGGCCCGCTATCGTCGGTGAGCGCGAGCAGCACGTGTTCGACGGAGATATATTCGTCCTTGAGCTTCTTGGCCTCGTCCTCGGCCTGGGTGAGGAGCCGGTTCAGGCGGGCAGTGACGAAGATCTGGTCGGGCGCGCCGGATGGCCCGGAGACCTTCGGCAGGCGGTCCAGTTCCTGTTCGAGGCGCGGCCGCAGCGTGTCGACGTTGACGCCCGCGCGCGACAGGATGGAGCCGGCCAGGCCGCCCTCCTGTTCGAGCAGACTGAAAAAGAGGTGCTCGACGTCCAGTTGTTGATGGCCGTAGCGGGTGGCTAGGCTTTGGGCGGTGCGGATCGCCTCTTGGAGCTTTTCCGTGAAACGATTTATGTCCATATTTATATGGTGGCACAAGGCTCCCAAGGCTGATCGCAGCTCGTCCTCCCGCCCTTGCGAACCTAGCCGTATCCATGCCGTATGATGGACGTATGCCAGAACTGGTGTTCGAGGTTATCCAGGAGCCGGACGGCGGCTATTGCGCCGAATGCCTCACCGAAAACATCTTCACTGAAGGCGACACGTGGGACGAGTTACGCCTGAATGTGCTGGAAGCCACTTCCGCGTTCTTCTTCGATCGGCCGCGCCCCGATCGAATCCGTCTCCACCTCGTTCGGGACGAGATCCTGCTGGTGGCATGAAGATCCCTCGCGACGTCTCAGGCGCGCATCTCGCTGATATCTTGTGCCGCCGATGGCGGTACGGCACGTTCTGTTCGATCCTGCGCGCTGTTGCCGCGCAAAAGGCTGTCTCGCGTGTGTCGATTATCGCGGATCTATAATGCGCGGTCGAATGCCGACCTACCATTCCGATTTGTCAGGCGAGCCCCCGCACGGCACGCACGAGTGCGTGTGCCGCGCCACAATAGAACGATACAGGGAGGCCGGTCTACCTCCCCCTCTTGGGGGCATGTCGGCGATACGTGGCGTGGGTCTGTTTTCCGCAAACACTTCCAGTGACGTAGGCGTCGGCAGCGCAGCCGCATGCGCCGCGAGGACGCTTGGCGGTCAACGCAACGCATCAGGGAAGGCGCTGGCGCCATTTATCCGGGTCCCGAGAGGTATGAAATACGGCATAGATCGTGACCGTCGCATCCGACTCCTCGTAGAACACGGCGTATGGAAAGCGACGTATCAGGGATCGGCGGTAGCCCTCGTGAACGACAGGGTACATCCCGGGTCGACGCCGGATGCTTTCCAGAGACGCTTCGACCGAACTCAGGAACTCCTCACCCAGTCCGGCTCTGCGGCTTTCATACCAGTCGTAGGCCTCTGCAATGTCCAACTCAGCTTCCGGCGCGATCGCCAGATCAACGGGCATACCGGGCACGCACCCTGCGCTTCACATCTTCCCAGGGCAGCCCCAAGGCCGGGTTCCTCAGTAGGTTCGCTTTCCGGCGCGCCAGTTCCTGCTTTTGCCAGTCGTGGACGGGCACGGCGTCCGGCGCGGCCGCAAGGTCGTCCCACAAATCTTCGACCAATTGAAGTTTCTCGGAGGGGCTAAGATCAAAGATCGATGCTGAGTTCATTCGGGTCTCCATTGCCAATTCTCTCAAATTGTTGGCTACTTGGCTTTTCACTCCTCACGCCCATTTGCCATGGCGCAGCGTCACACTGTCCGGCGCGGCTACACAAATCGATCCAAGGCTGTTAGGCCAAGAGCAAGCCGCGTCCTTTCGGTTCTGGAACCGGGTCGCCAAACTCATTCGCGGTGTCGATCCACAAGCGAATCGCATCCTGCGCGCTGCGGAGGGCGCGGTCATGGGTGGGGCCGTGTGCGGCGCATCCCGGAAGCTCGGACAAGTCGGCGACAAGCTTTTCGTCCTCCTCACTCCAACACATGATGATTTCGTATCTGGACATTGTTGGAAACCGAGCCAAGCCTTCAGGATGGCCGCCGGATCTATTCGACGTCGAGGGTTTGGCAGGTTTCTTGGTTGGCCTATAGAACTTGCCGACAACCGCCTTGCTCCAGTCGAGCACCGGCGGAATGTTGGTCGTATCGATTTCCCGGTCTTTCATGCGTTTGAGCGCACGGATTTCATCCGCTTGCGCGCTTTTGGCTCTTTGCATATGCTCGCCTTTCATGCGGGATCGCCTTTCGTGCCGAAATCAGCCGGACCATCTCTCCGCCATCTTCGTGGCGATATATACTTTGGTACACGCTTAACCAGCAGCGTCCGCGGGATGCACGACTTCAACGCCGGCGTAGCGGGAAAACCCGGTCCTGTCGAAGGTGAGAATCGCGGTGAGGCCATGCACCTGCATGGCGGCCACCAGCCGGGCGTCGTGCGCCGGCTTGCCGGAAACCCGAAACTGGATGACCAGATTCTCCCAAACCGGATAATCGCCGGTGTATCGGGCAACAGCGGAAACATACTCTTCAGGCGCGTCAGTTCGGACGTCGCCTCCGGGATCGACAAACCGAGGCCGTTTTGCGCAACCGGCCGGCGGCCACCCACAACTCGTAAAGATTTTGAGGAACGATGTGAAGGTCGCGGCCACGGCTTGGCAGAGCCGCGAGGGCGCGCAGTGCTGGTGTTAACAAGCAACGATGCCCTAAGTTATGTCGGGATAGATGCTCTCACGGCTCATGGCTTCATCCGAGAGGACAGGGATGTCGGGGCGGTGGCTGTCGGTCCAAGCGAGAAACTGCCGCGCCCACTCCTCGGGATCGGTTCTCTGCAGGTGGGCAATGGAAACGGGCTGCACGGACTGGTCGGCAAGCTCCAGCATCCACTGCTCAAGGCTTAGCCCGCGCGACTGCGCCTGGGCCTTGAACTCAGCTTCTTTTTCCGGCGGCAGATTGAGTGTGACTGTCATAACTTGCAGCCCTTCGTCTTTAGATTAGCGCAGTCGTTCTCAAGCGGGTAGCCCGATTAGCGAGGCCGCCGCGCTCAGTTCTTAATCCGCCCCAACATCTGATACACCCGAATCAAAGCCGTATCCATCACCACCTCCCCTGCCCCCACCGCCGCCGGAGACACCGCATTGTCGGCTCCGTACCCGCCCTCCGCCACCGCCTCAATGGTCGGAAAATATTGGTGATACCCGTTCGCATAACCGAAGAAAAACAACTGCCTCACCCGCGCCCGCTCCTTCAACCGGATCGCATGATTGCTGAAGAATTCGCCCGACACCCCCACCAGCGCGATCTCCCCGTTCAGCAGCGCCACCGTCAGCCGCGGACGAATTCCGTCCGCATACTCATCGATGTAATTCGGAATCAGCTCCGGAAAGAACGCCTTCTGATACGCCGCCTTCACCATCGGATTCGCGAAATCCGTGCGCGCGCCGAATCGCAGCCGTTCCTCCCGGCAGTCGAGCGACGCATGCGCGGCCTCCGCCGGATTCAGCGAGTTCGCCAACTTCACCGCCTCGCGCGCCAGCGCTTGCCCAAACGCCTGATAGTCCTTGCCCTGCGCGTTCACCGACTGGTCGCCCGCCGCCCCTTGCATGAAGATGGCCGCCGCGCCCGTCTCCCGGGTCACGTCCGCCTTCAGCGTCCCCACGTAATCCGCCGAGAATTTCAGCATCTCCGCCGGCAGCATCGTCGGATGCGCGGCAAAGTTTACCAGGATCGCCACCGGCTTGCCTGCCGCATCGTCGAAGCGCATCACCGCCAGTTCGCGATCGCTGGGCTTTGGCTCGATCTTCGACTGCCGGTTGCGATTGAACCCCTCAAGCTGCACTGACCCAACGGCGATGCGCGCCGGCGCCAACCGCGAATTCGCCTCCACAATGGCCGCCACGATGCCGTCTTCCATCTGCCCGTAATACCGCAGCGCCGCATCGAAGCGCCCTTTGCCTTTGCCCTCTTGATCCGTAAGTTCCAGAACCGGCCCGTGGTGCGTGTGCGACCCCGCGATGATGGAATTCTCGATCCCCGCCTGGTCCTTAATCCGTGCGCGGATGCGTTGCAGCGAGGCTTCCGCGGGTGCGCGCCCCAGATCCAGCCCCACGATGGCGATCTTTGCCCCGCCGGCTTGAATCACCAGCGCATCGGCGTACAGCGGATCGAGTATGCCCGCGGACAGGGCATCGTGCCGGTCACCGTAGCCCCACATCGGCACAGGCTCGCGCGGCGTAACGTCGCGCCGCCCGGCGCCCACCTGCAGTCCCTGCCCCCAAACGCAAACCGTCAGCCAGAATCCGAGCCATCGCAAGTTGCACATGACCACGGATTCTATCACCCGGCCTAAGCGAGGCCTAAGCGGTCCAAATCGCGGACAATGTACGCTCGAAGTTCCCGCCCAGAATAAGCTCGATACTCCGGCTGGAGTAGTTCCGCCGGACCAAGCCTTCCGTCAGATCGAAAATCTTCTTGGCGTAGTCGATCCCGTCAAGATCGAATCTCCTGCTGGAATTGGCCGGACGAACCGGCCCGTCCCGCCCATCCAGATCGACGTCGCTGCCCAGACCCACATGCTCTATGCCAGCCAATCCGGCCACGTGGTCGATATGATCCAGCACATCTTCGATCGTGGTGCGTCCTCCGGACCGCACAAAGATGCGAACCATCGTGATCCCCATCACGCCGCCCCGCGCCGCCATTCGCCGGATCGCTTCATCCGTCTTGCAACGGGCGCTGTGCGGAACCAGGGTTCGGCAGTTGGAATGCGTAGCCAGGACTGGCTTGCGGGACGCTTCGATGGCGTCCAGAGAAGTCCGGTCGCCGCAATGCGAGATGTCCACGGCAATGCCGGTCGTGTTCATGCGGTCGACGATCGCCGCGCCGAATTCGGTGAGACCGTGATCCGGTTCGGACGATCCACCGCCGATCCGATTGTTGCGATAGGTCAACTGCGAAACCCGCTGCCCGAGCGCGTGAAAGCGATCCACATCCTCGACCGTGCGAAAGTGTTCGGAGTTCTGCTGGCCGATCACGATGCCAATGGTTCCCAGCGTCTTGGCCCGCCCGAAATCGCCGGCACTCTCCACACGCAGAAACTGGGAATTGTGCGCCGTGATAAACGCGTTCCACCCGGTGATATCCCGCAACGATGCGGCGTAAATATCGCCCGTGGTATAGCCTACGGCAGGGTGGAAAACTGTAATCCCGGAATCTTTCAAACGCAGAAAATCGGCGCGAGGGAAGCGGTCCGGTCTGGCTTCCCAGGCGCAGAGCTTCTCGTAGTCCAACGTTAATAGGCCCAACATATCGATTACCGTGCAGCGCCGAACCAGGTCCACGGTACGGGCAGAATACTCGGTTTCGCTTTGGGCGAAGAGCGCAAAACGGCCCCGATTAATCATGGGGGCGGCTAAAGCCGCCGCAGCGCTCTGAAGAATCGAACGACGGGAAATCATAGGCGTGCCGAATCTGTGCAGTTTAGCACACTTAACAAAATCTGATAATAGCCCGCCGCCCCAGCACTACTCCTTTGTCGTGAAAACTCTACTCGCCGCCCTAGCCCTGGCCGCCTGCCTCTGCGCCCAACAGGCCAACGCCCCCAATTACACCGCCGCTGGCATCGTGAACGGCGCCAGTTTCGGCCCCACTCTGGCCCCCAATACCATCGTCTCCATCTTCGGCACGAATCTCTCCTGGGATACCGTCGTTTTGCAGGACAGCGATCTCGCCGGAGGCGTCATGCCCACCAGCCTGGGGAACGTCGAGGTCTACTTCGAAGGCTGGCCGGCATACCTCTATTACGTCTCTCCCGATCAGATTAATCTGCTGGTCCCCAGCGACTTGCTTCCTGGCACGTTCCAGTTCTGGGTGGCGCGCCAAGGCACCAGCGGCCCCATCGTGACGGTCACCCTGCAAAGCGCAGCCCCGGCCATATTCCAGTACCCAACCGGCACAGCCATCGCCACCCACCCGGATGGATCGCTGGTATCCACAGATTCCCCCGCAATCGCCGGCGGCGTGATCACTTTATGGGCGACTGGCTTGGGAAACACCAATCCCGAACTCGAAGACGGCGTCCTGCCGCTCGCCGCGCAATGGCTCAGCCAACTGAACCTCTTCGCCGTGTCGCTCAACGGCGTCTCCCTCGATCCCACCGCGATCCTTTACGCCGGCGTGGCGCCCGGATTTGCGGGACTCTATCAGGTCAACGTACAACTGCCGTCGCAGCTTCCAGCCAATCCCGAAATCCGCCTCGGGCTCGCAGGCACAATGAGTCCGGTGGGTCTGCTTCTGCCGGCTAACTAGAAGTGGAGCGACTCGCGCCGCTCGCTCACTTGCCATCCTTGCCGGCGCTCACGCCGACGCCCGTGCAAAAATCCCAGCCCTTCCCCGCGATATAGCCTGCGTAATTGCCGCAATTGCCCGACACGATATCGGTGAAGTCCGTGGTAACGCCGATCTGGCTGTATATCTCAGTTAGTTCGGCATTGCTCGACGTATAGAAGTTCCCCGCCCAATTCACAATCCCGGCCATCCCCGGAGCGGAGACGCTGGTGCCGCTGGCCAGCCACCACGTGCCTGACGTTCCTCCCATCGGAAACGTATCGTAGACCCAGACAGGCGTGCGTCCGTCGCCCACAAATGCCACGTCTGGAGTGCCACGCTGCGTGCCTACCATGCTGGCGATACCGCTTTGATAGCTCGGGATGGGTTCGTTCGGCGAAGGGCCGCCGCCGGTATCCGGCCAGGCGCTCTGCATTTCGAAATCGCCGGTCGTCGCATTGCGGCTGATGGTCGTCCCACCCACGCAAACCACATTGGGAGAAGTGCACGGATAGCTGATTCCAGCCGAGTCGCCGGCGGACGAAAAGTAAACTACATCCGTGGTGGTAAAGTAGCCATCCCAGCCATTCTCGCCCGCGAAATCGCCAAAGCCCCAGCTCATGCTGACTTCCCCGCCCCCCGCCGCCGCCACCAGATTGCTCGCCAGCGTGATCGCGGGCAGCAGATCTCCCGACCCGCTGGAGTTTGCCTCCACCAGGAAAATCTTGGCGTGCGGCGCCATGGCGTGCGCCATCTGGATGTCCACCGATTCTTCAAATTCCCAACTGCCGCTCGAATCCTGCGGCGGCGGTGTATTGGTGGCCGTGGAACTTCCGGGGGCCGCATACACCACTTTGAAATTCGGCGCCGGAAGCCCGAACTCGGTGGAGAACGCCGCCAAATCGCTGGCCGCATTCGGATCGTCATAAGCGTCCACCAACGCGATCGCTTTCGAGCCGCCGTGCGATACGGCCGTCGCGGTGGACGGATTGCAAGTCTTCGCGGCGGTCACCAGCTTGTATACGCAAGCCAGCGATGCCGGAGTCTCAAAGAACCCGCCGGGCGTATTGGCCGTGGTCATGGGCAGCCCTCCGTCGGGAACAAAGATGTAAACGAATGTGTGCGCCCGGGTTCCCAAATCCCCGGGCCGCGCGATACTCGATTCCGGCACGACGATCGTGCCTCCTCCCGTGTGCATCTGCGGCCACAACGGATGCGCAAAACCCAGCGCCATAGCGCCGGCCAATAATGATTGCAAACCTCTGGTCATGAATCCTCGTAAACTGGAGATGTGTTCCGCCTTCGCGGTCTTCCCATCTTACTCGCTCTCGCGCTGGCCTTGCCCGCCGCCACCACGCGCAAAGCGCCGCCCTCCAAGACCGTTCGGCAGTCGCCCTTTGTGCGGCGTTGGATGAAGGCGCTCACGCTGCGCGAGAAAGTGGCGCAGTTGATCTTCATCCCGTTTCACGGCGCGGCGCCCAACGCCCGTTCGCGCGAATACCGGCAATTCATGAAGCTGATCGGCGAAACACGCGTAGGCGGCATGGTGCTGGTCAACTGGAACAATGGCCGCCTCACGCAGAAGGCGCAACCCTACGCGCTGGGAGCCTTCCTCAACCGCATGCAGAAGCTGTCCCGCGTGCCCCTGCTGGTGGCGGGCGATTTCGAGCGCGGCGCATCCATGCGCGTCGACGGGACCACCGTATTCCCCCAAGCCATGGCCTTCGGCGCGGCCGGCGACCCGGCGCTGGCCCGCTTCGAGGGCCAGGTTACCGCCCGTGAAGCGCGCGCCATCGGCGTCCACTGGCTATTCTTTCCGGTGGCCGACGTCAACAACAACCCCGATAATCCCATCATCAACATCCGTTCCTATGGCGAGGACCCCAAGCAGGTATCCGCGCTGGTAGCCGCTTTCATCGAAGGCGCCCGCGCAGACCCGCGCTACCGCGTCCTTACCACCGCCAAGCATTTTCCCGGACACGGCGATACGGCCGTCGATACCCACATGAACCTGGCGGTAATCAACGCCCCGCGCGAGCGCCTGGAAAGCGTCGAACTGCCGCCTTTCCGCGCCGCCATCCAAGCCGGCGTGGACGCCATCATGACCGCGCACATCGCCGTGCCCGCGCTGGCTCCCGCCGA
>JBEKTJ010000282.1:0-7843 GCA_049516155.1 Bryobacteraceae bacterium | reverse complement strand
ATCCTGACCCGCGGCGCGCCGCGCATCCTTGCGATATTCGACAAGCCGGATGCGCTGGAAGGGCCTTTCTTCGAAGAGACGATTTATGTGACGCCATCGCGCGAGAGCGCCGCAGCGCAACGGGGTATGCGCGAAACTGTCGAGCGGGCCGTGCGCGCGCTGGGCCTGTACCACGGGCCGTTTCATGCCGAGCTGCGCCTCAACGAGAGCGGTGTTTGGATGCTCGAAATGGCCGCGCGTCCCATTGGCGGATTGTGCTCGAAAGCGCTGCGCTTCGGGACGGGCATTCCGCTCGAGGAACTGGTGCTGCGGCATGCCATCGGCGAAGATGTGGCCGCGCTGCGGCCGGCCGACGCGGCGTCGGGGGTGATGATGATTCCGATTCCGCGCGGCGGTGTATATGAGGATGCCGCGGGCCTCGATGCAGCGCGCGCCGTGGAGGGCGTCGACGACGTCGTCATAACGGCAAAGGCGGGCCAGATGTTGGCGCCGCTGCCGGAGGGAGCGTCGTACCTGGGGTTCATCTTCGCGCGGGGCGGCGATCCGGCCGCGGTGGAACGGACGCTGCGGCTGGCGCACGCGAAGTTAAGTTTCCGAATCGCAAGGGCGCTGCACACGCTGGAGCCGGCGCCGTTCACTTAGCTGTGGCCCGGATCGACTATAGCGGCAAGCCCTTATTCCTGATATAGGCCCATCAGGTTGCCCGCCGGGTCGCGAAAACTTGCGATCCGGGATGTGCTGCCGGGCGCGTCGTAGTGCGGCACATCGACGACTTCGCCGCCGTGGGCCGCCACCAGAGCCAACGTCGCATCGATGTCGTCGACCCAGACATACGGCAGCAGCCCGGGCTCGCGCGCGATGGCCCGGCCGGCGACCCACGCGCCGCTCACCCCGCTGGCATCGTCGAAGCTTGGACGATCGCTATCGCGGTGGCGGATGTTCCAGCCGAATACCTGCTCGTAGAAAGCGGCGGACTGGTGCACGTCAACAGCGGGAATCTGCAAGTAACAGAGACGCGGGCGCGGCAACAACTCAAGTCGGTTCTTGATCTCCCGCACCGTAGCGCCCCATGCCTCGGGTGGCACGTCGGCGACGGACTGGGTAAACGCCCACCGATGGCCTTCCGGATCTTCGGCGCTGTACTGCCTCTCGCCGAAGGGCTTGGTGTCCGGCGGACTCAGAATTCGGGCGCCGAACTGCCGGGCACGCTCGTAGTGTGCGTCGATGTTCTCCACTGGGATCGTCACCGCTTCGATGAACTCGTTCGGGCGCTGCGCGGGCTGGCCGGTCAGAATGATGGAGCCTTCGCCGATGGCTAACTGCGCGTGGTGGATGGCGCCATCGGGCTCGGGCGCGGTGCGCAGGCGCTCGGTGAAGCCGAAGGCTCCCCGAAGCCAGTCGATGGCTTTGGCCACATCCTTGTAGATGAGTCTGGGTACGATCGGACCTGGCGGGGCGGAGCGGTTCGCTATCATCGGGCACCTATTAGCGATTATAGTCGGCGTTTGCCACGAGCGCAGGTATAATCAATCTTGATTGTGGTTCCAGTTCTTGCGTATGTCGGTCCCGGTGCGGGATTTGCGTTTCTTGGTTCGTTTCTCACTCTGATCGCCGGTTTTTTCCTGAGCGTCTTGTCGCTGTTGCTGTGGCCGTTTCGCATGGCCTGGCGCGCCGCACGCCGCCGCAAAGGGTACCGGCACGCGCGCGTGCAGAGGATCGTATTTCTGGGCCTGGACGGTCTCGATCCGCGGATGACGGAGCGCCTGATAGCCGAGGGCAAACTGCCCAACCTGGCGCGCCTGGCCGCCGAGGGCAGCTACACGCGTCTGCGCACCACGTTTCCGGCGCTCTCGCCGGTGGCATGGTCCACGTTTGCCACAGGGGTAAGCCCGGCCAAGCATAACATCTTCGATTTTCTGGACCGCAGCCTGAAGTCGTATTTGCCGCAGCTCTCATCGGCGCGGGTGGGGCAGCCGGCGCGCGTGTTGCGCATGGGACGGCTGCGCATCCCCCTCTCGCGCACGCCGGTGGAACTGCGCCGCAAAAGCCAACCGTTCTGGAAGATCCTCGCGGGGCAGGGAATCGGCTGCACCATCCTGCGCGTGCCGATCACGTTCCCGCCGGAAAAATTCGATGGCAGGCTGCTCTCCGCCATGTGTACCCCGGACCTCAAGGGCACCCAGGGCAGCTTCGCGCAATTCACCACGCGGGTGGAACGGGCGACTTACGAGAACGGCAGCCGCTACCCGCTCAGGCGCGAGGGCGAGGACTTTGCGGGCGAGATCGAAGGGCCCCAGGATACCTTTCTGGAAGGCAGCCCGACGCTGCGCATTCCATTCCGCGTGGCACGGCGGAATGGCGCGTTCGAATTGCATGTCGAGGGACGCCGTTGCCCGCTGCCGCCCGGCGAATACACAGGCTGGCAGCGGTTCAGGTTCCGCACCGCGATCGGCGCTACGGCCAACGGCATAGCGCGTTTCCTGGTGACTGAGACGGAGCCGGAGTTCAGCCTCTATATGACGCCGCTGAATCTGGATCCGGAGAGGCCCGCGCTGCCCATCAGCCATCCGCCCTATTATGCGGCGTATCTGGCGAACCTGCTGGGCGCCTACTCGACCGTGGGGATGGCCGAAGACACTTGGGCGCTGAACGAGGGCGCCATCGGCGAGGACGCCTTCCTGCGCCAGGCTTGGGACATCTTCGCGGAACGCGAAGGCATGTTCCTGAATGCGCTGCAGAATACGCGCCGCGGAGTGGTGGCGTGCGTGTTCGACACCAGCGACCGGGTGCAGCATATGTTCTACCGCCGCCTGGGCACGGCGGACCGGCACGCAGGCGCGATCGAGGAGATGTACCGCCGCATGGACACGCTGGCGGGGAAGGCGATGGCCGCCGCGGATGCCGGCACGGCGCTGCTGGTGCTTTCGGATCATGGATTCTGCGCGTTCCGCCGGGGCGTCAACATCAATGCCTGGCTGCGCGATAACGGCTATCTGAGTTTGCGGAGCGGCGCACGCGAGAGCGGATCCTATTTCGAGGGGGTGGATTGGGGCCGCACGCGGGCCTATGCGCTTGGCCTGGGGGGATTTTACCTGAACATGAAGGGCCGGGAGGCGCAAGGCATCGTCGACCGCCGCGACGCCGAGGCGCTGAAAGCCGAGATCATTCGCAAGCTGGCCGCGCTACGCGACGACGATGGCGCCGCCCCGATCCGCAACGTGTACGCGACGGCGTCCTTGTATCGCGGGCCCTACCTGGACGCCGCGCCGGATTTCATTGTGGGCTACCACGAGGGCTACCGCTGCTCGTGGGAAGGCGCCGTGGGGAAGGTCGCGGCACAAGCGATCGAAGAGAATCGCAAAGCCTGGAGCGGCGATCATTGCGTAGATCCGGTGCTGGTGCCGGGCGTGCTGTTTTCCAATCGCAAGATCGATGCGACGGACCCTGGCATTGAAGATCTTGCGCCTACGGCGCTGAGTTTGTTTGGGGTGGAAGTGCCTGCTTGGATGGATGGGAAGCCGCTGCTATGAAAGCGGCGCCAGCACTTCACGCGCGGCGGCCACCACGGTGGCCGGCAGGAATCCAAATTTTTTCTGCACTTCTTTCAATGGCGCGGATGCGCCGAACGTGTGCATGCCGATGGTGCGCCCGTGCGGGCCCACGTAGCGGTCCCATCCGAGAACCGATGCCTGTTCCACCGCAACGCGCGCCGTAACTGCCGGCGGCAGGACCGTCTCGCGATATTCCAGCGGTTGCCGCTCGAACAGCTCCCAGCTTGGCATGCTGACCACCCGCGCCTTCACGCCTTCCGCATCCAGTTGCTCGTAGGCCGCAACGCACAAAGACACTTCACTGCCGGTCGCCAGCAACAGGACATCGGGCTTGCCGTCAGGCGCATCGGCCAGGATGTAAGCGCCTTTCTCCACTCCCGACGCCGCCGCGTACTTGGTGCGATCGAGCGTAGGGAGCGCTTGCCGCGTGAGGATCAGGGCCACCGGTTGATGCCGCTGCTTCATGGTGAATCGCCAGCACTCCACCACTTCGTTGGCATCCGCCGGCCGTAGCGTAACCAATCCCGGCACCGCCCGCAGCGAGGCAAGCTGTTCAATAGGCTGATGCGTGGGGCCGTCCTCGCCCACGCCGATCGAGTCGTGCGTGAAGATGTGGATCACCGGCAGATCCATGATGGCGGCCAGCCGGATCGGCGGCTTCATGTAATCGCTGAAAATCAGGAAGGTGGAGCCGTAAGCGCGGATCTTGGAAAGCGACAACCCATTCACGATGGCGCCCATGGCGTGCTCCCGGATGCCGAAGTGCATGTTGCGGCCGCCGCGGTTGTCGAATTCGAAATCGCCTGCGCCATCGAAAGTCAGGCGGGTTTTGGTGGACGGGAACAGGTCGGCTGCGCCGCCCATCAGCCACGGAATGTTCCAGGCGAGCTTGTTCAGCACCCTGCCGGACGAATCGCGGGTGGCCAAGCCTTTGGCGTCGGCGGGAAATGTGGGCAGATCGTTATCCCAGCCGTCCGGGAGTTGCCGGTGCAGCATGCGGTCGAGCTGATCGGCCAGGTCCGCATGTGCGGCTTTGTACTCCTCGAAACGCTTCATCCAGGCGACGCGCAACTGCTCGCCGCGCTCGCCCATCCCCGCACGCAGGTGCTCGCGCACGCCCTCGGGCACCAGGAATTTGGCATCCTCGGGCCAGCCGTAAGCGCGTTTGGTCAAGCGGACCTCCTCCTCGCCCAGAGGCTCTCCGTGGGCTCCACTGGTGTCTTGTTTGTGCGGAGCGCCGTAGGCGATATGGCTGTCCACAATGATCAGCGTGGGCCGGTCCGTGGTGCTTTTGAACACTTGCAGCGCGCGTTCGAGCATCTCGAGGTCGTTGGCATCGCTCACCCGCGTGACATTCCATCCGTAACCAATGAAGCGGGTGGCCACATCCTCGCTAAACGCCAGCGCCGTGTGGCCCTCGATAGTGATTTTGTTGTTGTCGTAAATCCAGCACAGATTGGAGAGGCGGTGGTGGCCGGCCAGCGACGCGGCTTCCCCGGTGATGCCCTCCATCATGTCGCCATCGCCACAGATCACGTAGACGTCGTAATCGAACATCTCGAAGCCGGCGCGATTGAAATGCGTGGCCATCCACCAGCGCGCCATGGCCATGCCCACGCTGTTGCCCACGCCTTGGCCAAGAGGACCAGTGGTGGTTTCGACCCCGGAGGTCCAGCGATATTCAGGGTGCCCGGGACAGCGGCTATCGAGCTGCCGAAAGCGCTTGATATCTTCCAGCTTGACCGCCAGTTCGCCCAGCGTTTCGTATTGGGGGTTGACGGCTTTCACGCCGCAGAGGTGCAGCAACGAATACAGCAGCATCGAGGCGTGGCCGTTCGAAAGCACGAAGCGGTCGCGATTGGGCCAAATCGGATCCTCGGGATCGAAGCGCAGAAAATGCTGCCACACCGTGTAAGCCACCGGCGCCAGCGCCATGGGTGCGCCGGGATGTCCGGAATTGGCTTGCTGCACCGCGTCCATGGCGAGGGTGCGAATGGTATTGATCGTAAGCTGGTCGAGTTGCTCGTTAGTCATGAGGGTTCCTGGCGGAGCGTGCGGGCCAAAGTTTTATTCTACCGCGCTAAGATGAAAACCATAGACCGTTCCCATGAAGAGACGCATCCTGGTGGTCGAGGACGAAGAGAAACTGCGCCGCGTCCTGGAACTTCAACTCACCTCCGCCGGTTTTGAAGTGGAGAAGGCGCGCACCGCCGAAGAAGCCTTAAAGGTGGCCGACCGCGCCGACCTGGTGCTGACCGATTTGCGCCTGCCGCAGATGGACGGGCTGGAGTTGCTGTCCGCGATACGCCGCCAGAACTCCCAGACGCCGGTGATCGTGATGACGGCTTTTGGCACCATCGAAACCGCCGTCGCGGCCATGAAGTCCGGGGCCACCGATTTTCTGCTGAAGCCTTTCTCGCTCGATCACTTGATGACGGTGGTGCAGAAGGCGCTTGAAATGCGCGCGCTGCGGGACGAGAACCTGCAGCTCCGCGAAGAGTTGGGGCGGCGCTACGCCTTCGACAACATCGTGGGGCGCAGCGCCGCCATGCAGGAGGTCTTCGCCATCATCACGCGGGTGGCGCCCACGCGCGCAACCGTACTGCTGGCGGGTGAAAGCGGCGTCGGTAAGGACCTGATCGCACGCGCCATCCATTTCCACTCGCCGCGCCGCGACCGGCCGCTGGTGAAGATCAACTGCACCGCGCTCCCCGAAAACCTGATGGAGAGCGAGCTATTCGGCTACGAGAAGGGCGCCTTCACCGGCGCCATGACTTCGAAGCCCGGAAAGTTCGAGCAGGCCGATACTGGCACGGTCTTCCTGGACGAAATCGGCGACGTGCCCGCGTCCATTCAGGTGAAACTGCTGCGGGTGTTGCAGGAGCGCGAGTTCGAGCGGCTGGGCAGCAACGTGACGCGGCATATCGACGTGCGCGTGGTGGCCGCCACCAACCAGGATTTGCGCGCCGCTCTGGAGCAGGGCACCTTTCGCGAGGACCTATATTACCGCCTGAATGTAGTGCCCATGAACATTCCGCCGCTGCGCGAACGCAAAGAGGATATTCCGTTTCTGGCGCAGCATTTCGTCACCAAGTTGGGACCGGATACGGGCAACCGCGTGCGCGACGTGACGGATGCCGGGATCGCCAAGCTGATGTCGTACCACTGGCCGGGCAATGTCCGGGAGCTGGAGAACGTAATCGAGCGCAGCTTAGTCATGTGCTCCGGCGAGCGGCTGGACGCGGCCGATATCAAGCTGGAGATGGCTCCGCGCAGCAGGGCGCAGGATCAGGCGGATCGTTTTCTGCCCGACGGCCTGACGCTGGATCAATACGAGCAGGAGATTATCCGCGAGGCATTGCGGCGGGCGGACGGCAACAAGAGCCAGGCGGCGCGGTTGTTGGGACTGACGCGTAATGCGCTACGGTATCGGCTGACGCAGATGGGGTTGGAATCGTAGCTCACGCTCTCAGCGGGCGACGATGTGCAATTCCGACGGTTGCGCCACTGCAAGAATGTGTCCCCGGAGCGGGGACATGGCACGTTGAAAGCATGCGCCTTGATTCAAAGAGGCCCGCTTATCGCCAAAGGCAGTTCATTCACGCCAAGTACCAGTCCGCCGATCAGATTGCCCTAGGACTTGGCAGCCGGCATGCTCACAATCAAATAATATGAAGAGGTTCGCGCCGGAGATTCTTGTCTGCCTCTCGCTACTGCCGGTCTGCACATTGTCCTGTTTTGCACAATCTAACAGCGGAACGGTTCACGGATCGGTCCTCGATCCCTCGGGCGCATCCATCGCCGGCACCGTCGTCACGATACACTACATTCGCAGCGCCACGAGCGATAGCCAGGGCAAGTTCGAATTCGCGAACGTTCCATATAACAACTACCACCTGACCGCCACCGCCGCCGGGTTTCAGGCGGACACGCAAGACATAAATGTCAGGTCGGCGGTGCCCATTGATTTGACGATCAACATGACGCTCGGCCAGGAGGTGCAATCGGTCACGGTGGAAGCCGGCGCGGATTTGGTCGAAACCACTTCAACCACCCACACGGACGTGGATCGCGACCTGTTCGACAAGCTTCCGCTCGAGAGCTCGTCTTCTTCGCTCAGCTCGCTGGTCACCTTAGCCACCCCCGGCGTCGCGGCCGATTCGAACGGGCTGTTTCACGGGCTAGGCGATCACGCTTCCAACTCCTTCTCTATCGATGGGCAGAATATTAGCGATCAGCAAAGCAAGGTATTCTCCAACCAGCTTCCGGTAGACGCCGTTCAGTCGATGGAG
>JBEKTJ010000281.1:0-8164 GCA_049516155.1 Bryobacteraceae bacterium | reverse complement strand
GGCGCGGAAACCGACCTGGACCTGGGGCATTATGAGCGCTTCACGCACGCCAAACTCACGCAGGCGAACAATCTGACCTCGGGCCGCATCTACGAGCAGATCATTGCCCGCGAGCGGCGCGGCGATTATCTGGGGAAGACTGTACAGGTGATCCCGCACGTGACCAACGAAATCAAAGCCGCCATGCGCAAAGTCGCGGCGGACGTGGACGTGGTGATTGTGGAAATCGGCGGCACCGTCGGCGACATCGAGTCCCTGCCGTTTCTGGAAGCCATCCGCCAGATGCGCCACGAGCAAGGGCGCGACAACTGCGTGTTCGTACACGTGACTCTGGTGCCCTGGATCGCCGCGGCACAGGAGCTGAAAACCAAGCCCACCCAGCATAGCGTGAAGGAGTTGCGCGCCATCGGTATTCAGCCGGATATCCTGCTGTGCCGCTGCGAGCGGTCCATTGCGGCGGACATGAAGGATAAAATCGCGCTGTTCTGCGACGTAGACGCGCGCGCGGTGGTGACGGCGCGCGATGTCCCATCGGTCTACGAAGTACCCCTGGTCTTCGCCGGCGAGGGCGTGGACGAGATGGTGGTGCGGCTGCTGAAGCTGGATGCCGGACCGCGCGATCTGAGCCGCTGGAGCGGCATGCTGGATCGCATGCGCAATCCCATCGACGAGGTTTCCATCGGTTTGGTGGGCAAGTACGTCGAGTATGAGGATTCCTACAAGAGCCTGAAAGAGGCCCTGCTGCATGGCGGCCTGGCGCATCAGTTGAAGGTGAGCATCAACTGGATCGAGGCCGAGGGCGTGCACGGACCGGATTGGGAAAGGCAGTTGGAAGGCTACGACGGTATCCTGGTGCCCGGCGGTTTCGGCAAGCGCGGCATCGACGGGATGCTAAACGCCATTCGCTTTGCGCGCGAGAATCAAGTGCCGTACTTCGGCATTTGCCTGGGCATGCAAACCATGGTGATCGAATTCGCGCGCAACGTTTGCGGGCTGGAGCAGGCGGATTCCACCGAATTCAATGCGGGCACTCCGCATCGAGTGATTTTCAAGCTACGCGAGTTGAAAGGCATCGACGATCTGGGCGGCACCATGCGTCTGGGAGCATGGCCATGCCACCTGACCGAGGGCAGCCAGGCGCAAAAAGCTTACGGCGCACGCGATATCAGCGAGCGGCATCGGCATCGTTACGAATTCAACCGGGAATACGAGGAGCGGCTTACCGCCTGCGGATTGCGCATCACCGGCGAGACGCCCGACCAGACTTACGTCGAGATCTGCGAAATCCCCGAGCATCCTTGGATGTTGGGATGCCAGTTCCATCCGGAGTTCAAGTCGAAGCCGCTGGAGCCGCACCCTTTGTTCAAGGCTTTCATCGGCGCGGCGTATTGTTATCGGAGCCAGCGGCTGGCTCCTCTCGCGCGGCAGGCGCAGCCGGAGTACTCACGGGGGGATTGAGTGAGCGTATATGGGAATTCGATACAATTCAAGACACAGGAGGTGAGTTGGCTTGAAAACGCTGGACACCAAGCAGAACATTCTGGATGAAGCTGGATTCGCTTACAATTTTGACCGAATGGTCTACTTCAACCGAAAGCGCAAGAAGATCTTCAGCGTGGAGTTTGTGGACGATCAACCCGAAGAGGTTCTCGAGCGCAAGATCCGAGAGGACACGGGCGGCAAGGAATGGAAATTTTATTTCAACCGGGAACCGTCCGAACGCGCGAAGCGTGAGATCGAGGCGGCGCTTGGCTGAGGTTGAGCGTACAGCCGAGGATCGCCTGCGAGAGGAGTATTTCAGTCTTCTGCCGGAAATGCACCGGGTTGCCGACCGGCTCGAAGCGGAGATCAGGTATCTTTTGCTGCCAGTCTCAGGAAGGCTGCAGCGATACGAAAGGCTGGCCGTCAAGAGCCGCGTCAAATCTTGCGAGAGCGCACTCGATAAGCTTCGGAGGCACCAGGAGACAAGAGATTTCAAGGACCGCCCGCAGGAAGCCTACACGCTAACAAGCTTGAACGACCTCGCCGGCGTTCGAGTTCTGGTGTTTCCGCGGAATTGGTTGGCGGATGTCGACCGCCGACTGCGCAGCGAGTTTCCCACCTGGACACCGGACCCTGTCAAAGACGGCGGAGAACTTCAGGCGTTCAAATACCACGGCTACTGCCCCCAGGCCAGCGATAGGGTAAGGGGAGAATACCAGATAGTCTCGATGCTGACCGGCCTCTTTTGGGAAGTGGAGCATGCTGCGGTCTACAAGCCGGATGTCCGGCTCGCAGGAATCACCCAACACCGCGGCATGCAGGAGCGCACGAGGGACGTTGTTAGAGCACTCAGGGCGTTCGAAGAACAATTCGAGGTACTCGCCCGCGAGGGTTAATGGCCCCGCTTCATCAGCGCCGGAAACCCAGCTACGCCATGGTCTTTTCCCGCGTGTGAATCTCTTGCAAGCTCCACACCCTTATCGGATCGCGCTTCCGCGCCGCCATTGCTTCGGCCGCCGCGCGCGCCCCGCTCATGGTGGCGATGCAAGGCACCCGGTGCATTACCGCGCTGCGCCGGATGGCCTTCTCGTCGAAAAAGGCCGGAGCGCCCGCCGTGGTGTAGACCGCCAGTTGAATGGACCCCGCCTTCAACAAATCCACCGCGTTGGGGCGGCCTTCATTCACTCTGAACACGATCTTGCACGCCAGGTCCGCCGCGCGCAACGCCGCCGCCGTTCCTCGCGTGGCCACAAGCTGGAATCCCGGCGCTGCAAACTTCCGCGCCACCGCCACGGCCTCCGGCTTGTGGTGATCGTTCACGCTGATGAACACAGTCCCCTTCTCCGCCAGCGGCGTGCCGGCGCCGATCTGCGCCTTGGCAAACGCTTCGCCGAAGTTGGCGCCCACCCCCATCACCTCGCTCGTGACTCGCATCTCCGGCCCCAGCGGCGGGTCCACACCAGCTAGCCAGAGTGCCGCCGGCTCATTCCGGCTGTTGGATTGACAATTGCCGGGGGGGGTATACTTCTCCGGTACGCACGGGCATCAACGGTGAGGCCGTATGATTGTTACAGCACGCCGGTGCAGACACCACCCGGAGGAGCACTAGCCCATGAAACTGATGAACAGGGTCGTTAATGCCGGATCGGGCACCATATTACGACACCTCACATCCTTCGCTGCATCAGCGATCGCCGCAGCGATGGCCATGCCCTTGCTCGCTCAAAGTTATTATTTGACTTGGGTCAACCCGCAGCCATCCGCGTCTCCGGCCGCCCGCCTGTGCATGGGCATGGCTTATGACGGAGCCACGCACTCAACCGTGTTGTTTGGGGGTGGTAACGGCACTGGTACTCCGTACCTCACATACGGAGATACCTGGATTTGGCGGGACGGGCTATGGTCCCAGTCCTTCCCCGCCACGTCTCCGTCGCCCCGGCAAGGCCCTGGGATGGCCTATGACGCGGCCACCGGGACCGTGGTGCTCTTCGGAGGGGTCGATACGAGTGGAACAAATCTAAACGATACGTGGACCTGGGATGGAGTTACCTGGACCCAGCAGTTCCCGGCGATTTCTCCGCCGGGACGCCAGTTTGATACTCAGGGGATGACCTACGACGCAGCCACGCAGACAGTCATATTCTTCGGCGGCCTGGAGAGTAACGACGACGTCCTCGGCGACACTTGGACGTGGGACGGGCCGGCGAAGACCTGGACCCAGCAGTTCCCAACGTCCAGTCCTTCCAGCCGGCGGACAACAATTGCGTATGACGCCGTCAATAAGACGGTGGTACTGTTTGGCGGCGACATCCGTAACGGTGATAACGGCCTCGGTATCTACCTCAACGATACGTGGACATGGGACGGGGTGGACTGGACTCAGCAGTTCCCCGTGGCTTCACCGTCGGCCCGCGGTACTGCTTCGATGACGTACGACGCATCCTTGCGCCAAGTCTTACTATTCGGCGGAAGCGCGTTATACGCAACCGAACAGGGTCTCAATGACACTTGGACCTGGGATGGGAATAACTGGACTGAGAGAAATCCCGTCGCTCGGCCCCCAGCTAGATGGGCCGCAGGCATGGATTTCAACGCGACTGGCAAGAGTGTGCTGCTTGTCGGCGGAGAGGGCAATAACGACGTTTTCCTCAACGACACCTGGCTTCTTGTCCTCCGGGGAGGCACACGTGCCGTTTGAACGAACCCAATCCTGCGAAACACTCTGACCCCAGCAAACGACCCTTCTTCAATAGCCTGGGCTTTGTCTGTGTCAGATTTGAAGCGCCGTCTTTTCCCGCGCGTGAATCTCCTGCAAGCTCCACACCCTTATGGGATCGCGCTTCCGTGCAGCCATCGCCTCGGCCGCCGCGCGCGCCCCGCTCATGGTGGTGACGCAAGGCACCCGGTGCATTACCGCGCTGCGCCGGATGGCCTTCTCGTCGAAAAACGCCGGAGCGCCCGCCGTGGTATAGACCGCCAGTTGAATGGATCCCGCCTTCAATAAGTCCACCGCGTTGGGGCGGCCTTCATTCACCTTGAATACGACCTTGCACGCCAGTCCCGCCGCCCGAATCGCCGCTGCCGTTCCGCGTGTGGCCACAAGCTGGAATCCCAGCGCCGCGAACTTGCGCGCCACTGCCACGGCTTCCGGCTTGTGGTGATCGTTCACGCTGATGAACACGGTTCCCGATTCCGGCAGCGGCGTGCCCGCGCCGATCTGCGCCTTGGCAAACGCTTCGCCGAAGTTGGCGCCCACCCCCATCACCTCGCCCGTGGAGCGCATTTCCGGCCCCAGCGCGGGGTCTACGCCCGGAAACTTATTGAACGGGAATACCGGCGACTTGACGAAATGCTGCGGCACCGGCAGCACGCCGGTTGCGTCGGTGAAATCGCGAATCTTTTTGCCCAGCATCAGGCCCACCGCGATCTTGGGCAGCGGTACGCCGGTAGCCTTGCTGACATACGGCACCGTGCGCGACGCGCGCGGGTTCACCTCCAGCACGTACACCTTGCCGTTCTGAATGGCGTACTGCACGTTCATCAGTCCGATCACATGCAGGGACTTCGCCAGGCGCACGGTGTAATCTTCGATGGTGTCCAGTTGCGCGCGCGGTATGGACTGCGCGGGCAGCACGCACGAGCTATCGCCCGAATGCACGCCGGCCTCTTCGATGTGCTCCATGATGCCGGCGATCAACACCTCTTCGCCATCCGAGAGCGCGTCCACGTCCACCTCCGTGGCGTCTTCCAGGAAGCGGTCGATCAGCACTGGACGGTCCTGCGAAAAGCTCACCGCCTCGCGCATGTACTCGCGCACCATTTCTTCGTCATAGGCGATCACCATGGCGCGCCCACCCAGCACATAGCTGGGCCGCACCAGCACCGGATAACCGATGCGCCGCGCAATGCCACAGGCTTCTTCCGCGCTAGTGGCCGAGCCGTTCTCCGGCGCGGGAATGCCCAGATCCTCAAGCAGCTTGCCGAACAACTTGCGATCCTCGGCCAAGTCGATGTTTTCGGGATCGGTCCCGATAATCGGCACCCCTTGCCGCTTCAGCGGCAGCGCCAGGGTGAGCGGCGTCTGCCCGCCAAACTGCACAATCACGCCATCCGGCCGCTCGGTATCGAAGATGTTCAGCACGTGCTCCAGCGTCAGCGGTTCGAAGTACAGCCGGTCGCTGGTGTCGTAATCCGTCGAGACCGTTTCCGGATTGCAGTTCACCATGATGGATTCCCAACCCAATTCCTGCAAAGCGAACGAAGCGTGGCAGCAGCAGTAATCGAACTCGATACCCTGCCCGATGCGGTTAGGACCGCTGCCCAGAATCATGACCTTGCGCCGGTCCGTGGGGTCTGCCTCGCAGGCGCTTTCGTAGCTCGAGTAAAGGTACGGCGTGAAGCTCTCGAATTCCGCCGCGCACGTGTCCACGCGATTGAAAACCGCCCGCACGCCCATCGCTTTGCGCTTCTCGCGGACCGCCAGTTCCGCCGCGCCCCAAGTCTTGGCCAGTTGCGCATCGGATATCCCGTAGCGCTTGGCGCGCACCAGCGTGTCCTTGGATACCGTATCGAGTCTTTCGCCTTCCAATTCGGTCTGCAACCGGATCACATCTTCCACCTGCCGCAAGAACCACGGGTCGATGGCCGTCATCTCGTGAATTTCTTCCGCCGCGTAGCCGCTCTCGAAAGCGAAGCGGATATAGCTGAAGCGATCCGGAGTGGGTGTAATCAGCTTTTGCGGGATCAGGTTCTTATCCAGCTTCTCGGAGCCGAACGCCTTGCCGGTCTCCAGGCTGCGCAGCCCCTTCCACATGGCCTGTTTGAAGGTGCGCCCGATGGCCATCACTTCGCCCACCGATTTCATCTGCGTGCCCAGCGTGGTATCGGCGCCCGGAAATTTCTCGAACTGCCACTTGGGAATCTTCACCACTACATAATCGATCGTCGGCTCGAAGCAAGCGGGCGTCTGGCGCGTGATGTCGTTGCGGATTTCGTCCAACCGGTAGCCCACCGCCAGCTTGGCGGCGATCTTCGCAATCGGAAATCCGGTGGCTTTGGATGCCAGCGCCGAACTGCGCGACACGCGCGGATTCATCTCGATAATGACCATCCGCCCCGTCCGCGGATCGATGGCGAATTGCACGTTCGATCCTCCGGTATCTACCCCGATCTCGCGCAGGCAGCGGATCGCGCCATCCCGCATCATCTGGTATTCGCGGTCGGTAAGAGTCTGAGCCGGCGCCACCGTGATGGAATCGCCCGTATGCACCCCCATGGGATCGAAATTCTCGATGGAACAGACGATGATGACGTTGTCCGCCAGGTCGCGCATCACCTCCAGCTCGAATTCCTTCCACCCCAGCACGCTCTCTTCGATCAGCACCTCGTGAACGGGCGAAAGCATCAGTCCGCGCTCGATGATCTCGGTCAGGTCTTCGCGATTGTAAGCGATGCCGCCGCCGCTGCCACCCATCGTGAAGCTAGGCCGCAGGATGCACGGATAACCGATGCGCTCCGCGAAAGCCAGCGCCTCCGCCTCGCTTCTCACCAGCTTCGAATTCGGCGTCTGCAGTCCAATCTTGCGCATTGCGTCCTTGAACAGCAGGCGGTCTTCGGCCTTCTGAATGGCCTCGACCTTGGCGCCGATCAACTCCACGCCGTAGTAATCCAGCACGCCCGCTTCAGCCAGTTCCATGGAGAGATTCAGGCCGGTCTGCCCGCCCACGGTGGATAGCAGCGCGTCGGGCCGCTCCCTGCGGATGATCTCTTCCACATAGGGCCGCGTGAGGGGTTCGACATAAGTGCGGTCGGCCAAGTCCGGATGAGTAATCGAACTCACAAGCCTGCCCGATGACAATGGGGCCGGAGCCGATGATCAGGATGCGGTGCAGATCGTTTCGCCGGGGCATATGTTAGCGCTCACCCGCCATCAGTTTCACGAAATCGTCGAACAGGTAATGCGAGTCGTGCGGTCCGGGCGCGGCCTCCGGATGGTACTGCACGCAGAACACTGGATGGCTGCGATGGCGGAAGCCTTCCAGCGTTTGATCGTTCAGATTCATGTGCGTGATCTCGACTTCGCTCGCGTTCAGCGAATCCGGATCCACGGCGAAGCCGTGATTGTGCGAGGTGATCTCCACCTTGTTCGTCACTTTGTTGATGACCGGATGATTGGCGCCGCGATGCCCGAATTTCAACTTGTAAGTGCGGCCGCCCACTGCCAGACCCAGGATCTGGTGGCCCAGGCAGATGCCGAAAATCGGCGTCTTGCCGATGAGTTTGCGCACATTGTCCACCTGTATTTGCAGTGGCTCGGGGTCGCCTGGACCGTTCGAGAGAAACACGCCGTCGGGCTGCAGGGCCAATACGTCGCCGGCCGAAGTCAGGGCTGGGACCACGGTGACGCGGCAGCCCACCTGCACCAGCCGCCGCAGGATATTCTGCTTGATGCCGAAATCGTACGCGACTACATGGAAACGCGGCGCGGCCGGGGGCGGCACCAGTTCGGAAGGCGAGCAGGGCTCGACAGGCTTATCCCAGCCGTAAGTCTTCGCGGTGGATACGCGGCTTGCCAGATCCAGGCCGGCCATCGTCGGAACCCGCCGGGCTTTTTCGACCAGCTTGGCGCTATCCGTTTCCGCGTTGGTTTCCAGGGCGGAAAGCACGCCGCGCATCACCCCGC
>JBEKTJ010000280.1:0-7545 GCA_049516155.1 Bryobacteraceae bacterium | reverse complement strand
CCCCGGAAGACAGGCCAGGAGGCCTGTCCTACGCGATGAATTATCCCGATTCCGTCCGGTTCCTCTACGCGCTGGGCAACGAGATCAAGACGGCCAAGCTGGGGCTGGAGCGGATCGGCATTCTGCTGGAGGCGCTGGGTAGCCCGCAGCAAGCCTTCCGCATCGTACACGTGGCGGGCACCAATGGCAAAGGCTCCACGTGTGCGACGATCGAATCCGGGCTGCGCGCCGCGGGCTATCGCATGGGCTTGTTCACGTCGCCGCATCTGGCGGAGCCTACGGAGCGCATCCGGGTGGCGGGAGAGCCGGTGGATGCGGGCCGGTTCGCGGCGGCTTTCGAGCAAGTACACGCGTGCGCGGAGACGCTGCTGCGGGAGGAACGCATCGACCTGCACCCCACCTATTTTGAAAGCGTGACGGCCATGGCGCTGGTGGTGTTTCGGGATTGCGGGGTCGAGTACGCGGTGCTTGAAGTGGGCCTGGGTGGGCGCCTGGATGCCACCAACGTGGTGACCCCGGAGTTATGCGTGGTGACGCCGGTGGATTTCGATCACGAAGCTTATCTGGGCAACAGCCTGGAATCGATTGCCGGTGAAAAGGCGGGAATATTGAAGCCGGGGGTGCCGGCGGTTTTCGCGCGGCAGCGGCCGGAGGTTGAAGGCGTGCTGGAGGCGCGCGCGGCGGCGTTGGGAGTGAGGGTTACGCGCACCTCCGAGGTCATGATTTCAGGCGTCACCCTGCATGTGCGCGGCAGCGATTTTCTTTGGGACGGTTTATGCTTGAGTTGTCCGCTGGCGGGGGAGCATCAGGTGGAGAATGCGCGCACGGCCATCGCGGCGCTGCGCGAGCTTGGCGTCGCGCCGGAGACCATCCGCCAAGGCATCGCGGCGACACAGTGGCCCGGGCGGTTGGAGCGGGTCGGCGAGAATCCGGAAATCATTTTGGATGGCGCGCATAATCCGGCGAGTGCGCGGGCGCTGGCGGAGTATCTGGACCGCTTCTACGAACCGCGGCGGGTCTGGCTGATTTACGGCGCGATGCGCGACAAGGCGGTGGAGGAAATGGCAGCGATTCTGTTTCCGCGGGCGGCGCATGTGATCGTGACGGCGCCGGCGCAGGCGCGCGCGTTGCGGCCGGAATCGATCCGGGATTTGGCGGATCACGACTGCATTGAAGTGGCCGCGGATATTCGCGCGGCGCTGGCGCTGGCGGGCGGGGCTGCGCGGGAGGACGCCATTTTTGTGACGGGATCGTTATTCCTGGTGGGAGAGGCGCGGGCGCTGCTGGTGTGACGCGTTGCCCCGGCGGACGTTGACAGCAGTATACACATCTGTATACCATTGAAGGCGTGACCAGCAACCTGAGGAAATTCCAATGATCGCTTATCCTGCAAAATTCGATTGCGCCGAGGACGGTATTACAGTTACTTTCCCGGATATCCCCGAAGCCATTACCGACGGTGACTCCGGAAGTGAAGCGATGGAATACGCGGTGGATGCGATCATCACGATTTTCACCGAATACATCAAGCGCCGCCGCGCCATTCCGCAGGCCAGCAAGGCGCGCGGCAGGGACATGCGCATGGTGGTTCTGCCCGCGCTGGAGGAGGCTAAGATCCGCCTCTACGAAGCGATGCGCGAGGCTGGCGTGCGCAAATCGGAACTGGCCCGCCGCATGGGTGTGCAAAAGAGCCAAATCGATCGCCTGCTGGACCTGCGCCACCGTTCGCGGCTCGATCACATCGAAGCGGCGCTGGCCAAGCTGCATAAGCGTCTGGTGGTGCACGTGGAAGACGTTCCGTCGCCGCGCAAAGCCGCGTAGGCCATGCTGCTTAGCCGGCTGCGCGCCTATCTGCTGATCGACCCGCTGATTATCCTGGCGACGCTGGTCTTCGGCGTCGCGTCGATGCTGGCTTCCGCGTTCGACAAGAGAGGCCGCACGCAACATGCGATCGCGCGTTTCTGGGCGCGCACGCTGTTGGCGGGGAGCGGGGCGCGCGTTCGCCTGGAGGGATTGGAGAAGCTGCAAAAGGATGGTGCGTACGTCCTGGTGGCCAATCATACCAGCTACATGGATACGCCCGCGGTGTTGCTGCTTCCTCTGCAAATCCGGTTCTTCGCCAAGCAGGGGCTGTTCCGGATTCCGCTGCTAGGGGGGCACTTACGGCGCGCGGGACACTTGCCCGTGGTGCGCGAGAATCCGCGGGCGTCGTTGAAGAGCCTGACGGAAGGCGCGCGGCTGGTGCGGGAGCGCGGCGTATCGGTGGTGCTGTTCCCGGAAGGCGGCCGGTCCCCAGATGGGTTGCGCGATTTCAAAGAGGGCGCGGCGTACCTGGCGATCAAGGCGGGTGTGCCGGCGGTGCCGATCGGGATTATCGGGATGCGGGAAGTACTGCCGATGGGGTCGGTACACGTGCGGCCGCAGGCGGTGACGGTGCGGATCGGCGATCCGATACCGACCGAAGGGATGAAGCTGGATGCACGCGGCGAGTTGAGCCAGTTGTTGCGGCGCAGGGTGGCGGAATTGATTGGAGAGCCGGCGGCATAGGGCCTCACGCTGAGAGCGTGCACCACAGTTTTGTTATGGGAGAATGGGGGGAATGATCGTAGCCGACGGCATCTACTACGCGCTGGGGCTGGCCGCGGGCGGCCTGCTGATATCCTATCTGGCGCCCCCGTGGTTCGGACTGCCGCTATACATTTTGGCTATTTTTTGTCTTTACTTTTTCCGCGATCCGGAGCGGCAAATTCCGGCGGGGCCGGTGGCGGTTTCGCCGGCCGACGGCAAGGTAGTGGCGGTGAAGCGGGAGACCGCCACGCACACACGCATCAGCATCTTCCTGAATATTTTCGACGTACACGTGAACCGGGCGCCGATCGGGGGAACCATCGCGGAGGTGCGCTACAACAAGGGAAAGTTTCACGTGGCCAGCCGCGAGGAATGCTCGACGGAAAACGAACAGAACGTAGTCAGCGTGCGGGCCGAGGGCACCTGCGTGGTCTTCAAGCAAATCGCCGGTCTGATTGCGCGGCGCATCGTATTCAATAAACAGGTTGGCGATGTGGTGACGAAGGGCGAGCGGGTGGGATTGATCAAGTTCGGATCGCGCGTGGATGTGCTGTTCGGCCCGGAGTGGGAGATCGCCGTGCAGCCGGGCGCGCGGGTTTCGGCGGGATCGAGTGTGCTGGCGCTACGCCGCGATTTTGCCGGAGCGGATCTGGCGGAGGCCCGTGAACTAGTGGCGGATACCCGGGAACTGGTGCATGCCGAAGCTTAGGAACCCGCTGATCGACCGGCGCTTTCCGGATCGGCGGCCGCGCCGCGCGGCATACGCGCTGCCGACGCTATTCACCGCGTTCAACATTTTCCTGGGTTATATTTCGATTTTGCGATCCTTTCGCGGCGCCATGCTGGCGGCGGCGGGCGGTGCTGGGAACGCGGGGGCGGCGGAACATTTCGAGATCGCGGCGAAGGCCATCGGGATCGCCGTGCTCCTCGACGGGCTGGACGGGATGATCGCGCGCCTGACGCACACCACCAGCGATTTCGGCCGGGAGATGGACTCGCTGGCGGATGTGATCAGCTTCGGTATGGCGCCGGCGGTGCTGGCGTTCGCCTGGGGGGTACAGTTCGTGGGCAGCGAACTGCGGCAACAGTTCCAGCATCAGTTGTTTGAGGCCGGCTACTTTGTCGCGTTTCTATTTCTGGTGTGCGGCGCGGCGCGGTTGGCGCGCTTCAACGTGCAGAAGAATCCGATTCCAAAGAATCCGGGCAGGCCCAACCGGAAATATTTTGTGGGGCTGCCGATTCCAGGTGCGGCGGGCACGGTGGCGGCCAGCGTTTACGCCTTCTATGGCGAGCCGATCGGCTACTGGCCCGGCGCGCTGCTTTGGCTGGGGCTGTTGGGGCTACTGGGATTTCTGATGGTGAGCACGTGGCGTTACTACAGTTTCAAAGGTCTCAGCTTACGCCAACCGCACACGCCGTTGATCGTGATCGCGGTCGGCGGACTGGTATTTGCGATCTGGAATTACGGCCATGTGGTATTGCCCATTATGGCGGCGGTTTATGTGGGCAGCGGCATTGCGATCCGATTGGGCGGCATCGTGCGGCGGCATGTATTGCGGCGGCGATTGGGCGGCGCGCCACCGAACGTTCCGGAGCGTCAAGTTGGCTAGGACACAGACCTGGGCACTGGTGGGCAGCGAATCGCTCTTGGGCCGGGAGTTGCGCGACCTGATTGCGGTAGGGCACGTACCCGTCGACCTGAAACTCATCTCCGAAGATCCCGATAAAGCGGGCGCGCTTACCGAACAGGGCGGCGAACCGGCGCTGGTTTGGGGATTGGAGGAGCCGGCCATGCGCGATGCGCCGGTGGTGCTATTGGCGGGATCGGCCGGAACTACGCTGCGCGCCCTTGATCTGCGCGGGGACGCGCCGGGAACCATCGACCTGACGCACGCCGCCGAAGACCACCCCCGCTCGTTCATACGGGCGCCCTTTGTGGAGCCGGAAGGATTCCGCGCGCCGGAAGATGCCGTACACTTGATCGCGCATCCCGCGGCCATCGCCATCGCCATGGTGCTGCCGAGGCTGCATGCACGGTTTCCGGTGCGGCGGTCGGTGATCGAAATTTTCGAACCGGCCAGCGAGCGCGGTACGTCCGGAGTGGAAGAGCTGCAGCAGCAGACGGTGGGCCTATTGTCGTTCAAGAACATGCCGAAGAAAATCTTCGATGCGCAACTCGCTTTTAATATGTTGGCGCAATATGGCGAGGATGCGCCGCTGACGCTCGAGTCGGCGGAACTGCGCATCGAGCGGCATCTGGCGACCCTGCTGTCGCGCGGGACGGGATTGCATGGCGCACCGCCGCCGATGCCGTCGCTGCGGCTGATACAAGCGCCGGTGTTTCATGGGTACAGCCTGTCGTTATGGGTGCAGTTCGAAGAAAATCCGGGAACGGAGGCCGTCGAAGCGGCTTTGGCGGACGATCGAATCGACGTGCGGCGGTCGGAACTGGAGCCACCCTCGGCGGTGGGCGTGGCCGGCATGGACGGCGTGGCAGTGGGCGCGGTGGCCATGGACCGCAACGATCCGCAAGCGTGCTGGGGCTGGCTGGTGGCCGATAATCTGCGCCTGGCGGCGGAGAATGCGGTGGCGGTGGGGCGCCAGTTCTTATGAGTCTTACGCGGGAAACGATCGTCGTGTGGGCGGCGGCGCTGGGGGCGTTGTGCGGCGTGGGCTGCGGATACCGTGTGGCGGGCAAATCGGACATCATGCCGCAGACGATCCACACCATCGCCATTACTCCTTTTGTCAACCGGACGATCCAATATAAGCTGGCGCAGCGGCTGCCGGCCGATATCGCGCGCGAATTTATCGAGCGCACGCACTATAAAGTTGTGACCGACCCGAAGACCGCCGATGCAGTGCTGGATGGCGCGGTGCTGAACTTCACGTCTTATCCGATCATCGCGGATCAGGCTTCGGGGCGCGCGACGGTGGTGCAGTGCAGCGCTTACTTGAAAGTGACGTTGACGGAGCGGGGCACGGGCAAAGTGCTGTTTACCCGGCCGTCGTTCGAGGTGCGGGAGCGGTACGAAATCAGCGTGGATCCGCAGGCGTATTTCGATGAGAGCGGAGCGGGCATTGAGCGGCTAGGGCACGATGTGGCGCGGGATGTGGTGACGTCGGTTTTGGAGAAATTTTGAAGGGGAATAAGCGGGGCGCATGACGCCGGCTCAATTTCTGACGCGCATGGAGCGTGGGCAAATCGCGCCCGCCTATTTGTTTTTGGGGCCGGAGAGTTACCATCGCGGGCGCGCGCGGGCGGCGCTGCTTAAGGCGTTCAGCGCGGTCACGCAATACGACCTGGCGGGGACGGCGCTGGCGGAGGTAATCGACGATGCGCGCGCGCTGTCGCTGTTTGCGTCCGAGCGGTTGATTTTCGCCGGCAATTCGGAGGCGGCGCTTCCGCGCACCCGATCCGACGAGGATGCCGAAGAGGGCGACGGTCCGGCGGGCTCGGCCGACTTGCTGGCCGCGTACATGAAGGATCCCACACCCGGAGTGGCGCTGGTCTTCGACGCGCCGCGCTTCGATTTCGAAGGCGACGATAAGAGGAAGCAGGAGCGCGTCCGCAAGTTCTACGCAGCCGTCGGGGAGCCGGTGGAATTCAGGCGGGCTTCGGCGGACGAGGCCCGCAGGGAGGCCGCGGCCCTGGCACGGCGCGCCGGTTTGAGCATCGATCCGGCTACGGTGGATTTGCTGGTGGAAGCGCTGGCCGCCGATCTGACGCGCATCGCGGTGGAAGTCGAAAAGCTGGCGCTCTACGCGCAGGGGCGGCCGGTTACCGAGGAAGATGTGGGGTTGTTGGCGCCGGACGCGCGCGCCACCACGATATTCGCGCTGGTGGGCGCGCTGGGGCGGCGGGACCGCTCGCGTTCGCTCGAAATCCTGGACACGCTATTTCGCGACGGAGAGTATTTGCCGGTGGCGCTTTCGTTCTTGTCGGCGCAGTTTCGCGCGGCGCTGGTGGCCAAAGAGGCGGGCTTGCGCAGTCCACAGCAGATCCAGGGACACTTCGCCAAAATGGGCGTGCAGATGTGGGGTTCGCGTGCGGAACAGGTGTTTCAGACGGTGGCTAAGTTTTCAAAGACGCAACTGGAGCGGGCGATGAAGTTGACCTTTGAGGCGGATCGGGACTTGCGCAGCGCGCGGCCGGACGACCGCATCGTGATGGAGCAGTTTATTTTGCGGCTGACGGGGTGAACCCCGTTATGCGGTGGCGAGCTTCTTCACGCGCAGGTGCAGCTTGGATTTATAGCGCGCCGCAGTATTCTTCTTGATGATGCCCGTCTTGGCGGAGCGGTCGATGAGGGAGAACGTGGCGGGCAGCAGTTCGGTTGCCGCCTTGGCATCCTTGGAAGTGATGGCGCGCCGCATGGCGCGGATCTGGTGGCGCAGGCGAGATTTGTTCTGCCGGTTGTACTCGGTACGTTTTTCGTCTTGCCGTACGCGCTTGAGCGCGGAAAAATGATTGGCCATCGGGGAACAGAATTATCCTTACAAGAGATTCGTAAGACACAGGATAGCGCAACGCGCGGGACTTGCGCAAGTGCAGTCCGCGGTGCTCCAACCGCTCCTTCGGTAGTGGGTCAGTTTGGCCGCGCCCCCTGGCATTACGGCAACAAAGTTCTGTACTGTGCAATATTGACCATTGAGGGCTTCCATTTTAGTGCAATTCTGGGCAGACAGCCGTAATATGCCCTGCTACGCTGGCCTCTGCTAAAGCGACACGTGCTATCGCTTGCTTCGACACGTGCTATCGCTTGCTTCCTGGAAGGAGGAACCACGATGAGAGGGGTCGCTCTACTGCTGGGTGCCGTAGTAATATTGGCAGGGATTGTCGCGTTTACGGCGCCTGCGCCCCTACACGCAGACGACTCGGCCGCCCCGATCTTCGTAACACAAATCCCCCCCGGATACAGGGACTGGAGGTTGATCTCCGTCTCCCACGAGGCTGGCAACCTGAACAGTATTGGC
>JBEKTJ010000279.1:0-20237 GCA_049516155.1 Bryobacteraceae bacterium | reverse complement strand
TTCCTATTGGCCCAGGTCACTTACGGTAACGCCTTCGGATTCGACCGTTCCGCCGCGCAGATCTATTTCTCGGCGCCCGTGGCCATCTCGCGCGCTCTGGCGGGCAAGAACATCGCCGCGGCCATCTTCATCTTCCTGGAGATTGCGGCGGTGGCGGCGGCCTGTTCCCTGCTGCGCCTGGGGATCTCGGCCGGCCAAATCGCCGAGGCATTTCTGGTCACCGCCATCGCCGCGCTATATCTGCTGGGCAGCGGACGCGCGCAAGGTCTGCTGTTTCTTCTCTATCCGATTTCGCTGGCGCCGGTCTTTCTCGCGTATCTGGCGCGCTACGCCTTTGACAGCCAGGTGGTGTTTTACGGAATCCTGGCGTTCGCCACCGTGCTGGGCGCGGCGATTTATTGGATGGCGATGGAATCTGCGGTGTCCACGGCGCGCAACCGCCGCGAGACAATACTGGCAGAGCTATCGGGCGGCGATGGCCCAATGCTGGGTGAGTGACCCGAGACCAGGCCAATTCGGGCTCAACGCCTGACAATTGCCCTAACGCCTGCAAACACGCACATCATCAGACCCAGGAGCCCGCTGGGGATCGCAGAAGCATCCTTGGTCGCACGGCTACCAATCGGCGCGTGCTTGACACAGTCACTCGCACCGCAGAGCGACCACCGGATCCACTGCCGTCGCCCGCCGCGCGGGGATGTAGCATGCCAGCAGCGCAATTCCCGCGAGCAGTAACGTCACCGCCGCGAGCGTCGCCGGATCGGCGGGGCGGACGCCGTACAATAAGCCGGCCATCAGTCGCGTCAACGCCGCCGCCGCAGCCAGACCGCCGGCGAGACCGATTGCGGCCAGCCGCATGCCTTGGCGCAGGACAAGTCCGACGATCTCCCGGCGGGACGATCCCAAAGCGACGCGGATACCGAGTTCATGGGTGCGCCGGGTCACCGCGTAAGACATGACGCCGTAGATTCCGACCGCGGCCAGCAGCAGCGCAGTCGCCGCGAAGATGATCAGCACCAGCATGGTGAAGCGGCGCTCGGCAAGCGACCCCGAAATGATCTGCTCCATCGTTTGGATCGCGTAGATGGGCTGATCCTGTGTGGGACCGGCCACTTGCGCGCGCAGGGCCGAAACCAGGCTCAGCGGCTCGGGGCCGGTGCGCAGCATGAGCGTGAGTCCCGCTACGCCTTGGGACATGAACTTGTCCGGTATTTGCAGGAGAGGGAAGTAGATTTGGTCCCGTATCTTGGCGGTATCGTCGGTATCGAGGCCCCAATGCTTGGCGTGCCCTACGACGCCGGCAATTTGGACAGTCCCCACCGCCATGAGACTGATTTGCCGCCCGATGGGGTCCCGGCCGGGAAAGACATGCTTTGCCATGACCTCATCGATCACCACCACGGCGGGCGATGCTAGGGTGTCCGTTTCCGCGATGAACCGCCCGCGCAGCAACGGAAGTTGCATCACCCTGGAGTAATCGGGCGTTACGACATAGAACATAGCTGAGGTCAAGTGGTCCTGAGGGGGCTGGGGCCCGGCGCCCAGCCAGAAGGAATTCTCGCTGTCGCTCTCGCCGAGGGGCACCAGTGACGTGACGGCAACCGCCTGAACCCCCGGAATCGCCGCCACACGCCCGAGCATTTGCTGGTATGCAAGGCGGATCGCCGGCGGACTCGCCATCACTTTGGGCGATAGCGCGACTTGCATGGTCAGGACATTGCGCGTGTTGAACCCGGGATCGACCCGCAAGAGCCGCCAGATGCTCTGCATCATCAATCCCGCGCCCGCGAGTAAGATGACAGCCAGGCCGATTTCCACGGCCACGAAGACGCTTTCCGCGCGATGCCGTCCGCCGCCGGCGCCGCGCGCGCCTTCCTTCAGGGATTCCTGCGGATTGGCATTCGCGCCGTGGAACGCCGGGGCGAGGCCGAAGAGGATGCCGGTGACGATGGAGACCGCCAGCGTAAAGAGCAAAACGTACGGGTCGATTCCGATTTCCGTGGAGCGCGGCAAGCTGCCCGGCGCGGCTGCCAGAATCAGCCTGGTTCCCCAGCGGGCCAGTAGCAAGCCGATCGCGGCCGCGCCCAGAGATAGCAGGACGCTTTCCGTCAACAACTGGCGCACGATGCGTCCGCGTTCTGCGCCAAGCGCCGTGCGGATGGCGAACTCGCGCTTTCGAGCCGTAGAGCGCGCCAGCAGCAGATTGGCGACGTTGGCGCAGGCGATGATCAGCACGAACCCGACGGCCCCTACCAGCAGCAGGAGCGTCGGTTGGATGTACGCCACCATGTTGTCCTTCATCCGCACAACTTTCGCTCCGTGTCCCGCATTTGCGGCCGGGTACTGGCGTGCGAGGACGCTAGAGATGGACGCGATCTCGGCCTGCGCCGCTTGGATGGTCACACCCGGTTTGAGCCGGCCAATGACCGAGATGCCCGGGTGCGACTCCCGCGTGCGCAGTTCGACCGAGGTATATTGCTCGATCGGAACGTACACCTGAGCGCTCTCGCTGAATCGAAAATCGGAGGGCAGGACGCCGGCCACGGCGCAACTCATGGCGTTGAGGGTCAGGTGTTTGCCGAGGATGTTCGGATCGGCTCCCAGCCGCACTTTCCAAAACGCATAGCTGAGCACGATCGCGCAGGGAGCGCCCTGGCGGTCCTCTTCAGGCAGGAAGCCGCGCCCCATGAATGGGGTGACGCCGAGAACCGGGAAAAGACTCGCGGAGACGTACTCGCCCGAAAGGTGCTCGGGCTCGCCGGTTCCGGTGAAGTTGAAATCGTCATTGCGGGTTGCGCCTATATCGGTGAAGGACCGGCTTTCGCGGCGCCAGTCGAGGAAATTCGGATACGCCACCGACATCTGGCTAAACTCCGGGGTGGTTTCGGAGATTAACGTCAGCCGGCCCGAATCGGGATACGCCAGGGGCCGCAGAAGGACGCCGTTCACCACGCTGAAAATCGCCGTGTTCGCGCCGATGCCTAGCGCCAGCGCTAGCATCGCGACGGCGGTGAAGCCGGGGTTTTTCCGCAACGTCCGGAATCCGTAGCGCAGGTCCTGCGAGAGGCTGGCCAGCAGATGCCCTCTGCCTCCCGCGCCCAAGACGACGGGATCTGGCGCGGGGCGCTCGATGGCGCGCAGTTCTCTGGCGAGCAACTCGTGGCCGCCGGTCTCGTCGAGCGCCATGCGGCGGGCTTCCGCTTCCGTGGCGCCGCCGGTTTGGAGTTCGCGGTAGCGATCTTCGGCGTGTTGAGCCAGTTCCTCCACAATCTCCGCCTCGCGCGCAGGCGCCAGCTTCAGGCCGGCGAGTTGTTTACGAATCGGTTCGTTCCAATCAGGCATTTTCGACTCCTGTGATTCGATTGATGGCCTCGACAAATATCCGCCAGCCCTGCCGCTGGGAAGCCAGGACTTTCCGTCCCGGCGCGGTAAGCCGGTAATAGCGCCGCCGCCGCTGGCCGTTCTTCTCGACCCATCGGCCCTGAATCCAACCGCGCTTTTCCAGGCGGTACAGCAACGGATATAGCGACGCCGCGTGAAAATGGAGCGCGCCCTGGGAGCGCTGTTCGATCAGCTTGCCCAGTTCGTAGCCGTGGCGGGGCAGAGCCTCCAGCAGCGAGAGCAGCAGCAGCTCGGCGCTGCCCTTCTTCCATTCGCGGTTGTCGATAGATCGATCTTCCATATATTGCGCTGCCACATATTATCACAATGGCGACCGATGTTGTCAACCTGTCTGAAAGCTGGAGCCGGCTGAAAGCCGGCTGCGGGCAGGATTGCCCGCCCTCCAAGGACGGTTTTTCGAGGGTGTCCCCGCGCATATTGACATTCTATACGAGAGCCGTATAGAATATCTATATGTCCGCCAAGCAAACCAATCTTCTCCAAGGCACCCTGGATCTTCTGATCTTCAAGGCCCTGGCGCTCGGGCAAATGCACGGCCTGGGGATTTCCAATCGCATCGGCCAAATCACCAATGGCACGTTCCAGGTGAAGCCGGGATCGCTCTTTCCGGCGCTGCACCGCATGGAAGAGGCCGGATGGCTGGCCTCTGCCTGGGGCGAATCGGAAAACAACCGGCGGGCCAAATACTATACGCTGACCGCTGCCGGCAAACGCCGTTTTCAGGTGGAAACGCGCGAATGGGAAAAAATTTCGCTGGCCATGGCCGCCGCCTTGCAAGCCAGCTAAAGGAACCGACCAATGCCACTGCCAGCCCATGTCCGGAGCTTGCTCCGCAATCTCTTCCGCAAATCCAGGGCGGAGAGCGACCTGGATGACGAAGTCCGCGCTTACGCGCGGGAATTGACCGGTGAAAAGATGCGATCCGGCATGCGCTACGAGGAGGCCAGGCGGGCCGCTGCGATTGAACTGGGCGGCTTCGAACAGGTTAAAGAAGCAGTGCGAGACGTTAGGAGGGGCCACATGCTGGAGCAACTGCTGCAAGACATTCGTTACGCCGCGCGCACGCTGCGCAAGAACCCCGGCTTTACGGCCGTCGCCATGCTGGCCCTGGCGCTGGGCGTGGGCGCCAACACGGCCATGTTCAGCGTGGTATACGGCATCCTGCTGCGCCCGCTCCCCTATCCCGATGCCGACCGCATAGCGGTGGTCTACATGCACTGGCTTCCTTGGGATAATCCGCGCGCCAACATGTCCATGGCCGACTTTCTGGATTGGAAGAGCCAGACCACGTCTTTCGAAGATCCCTCGCTCTACGCTTCCGTGGGGCGGCGATTCGACCTGACCGGCGTCGGCGATCCCGAACAAGTATCCGGCGCCGCCGCGACATCGGGTTTCTTTTCCGTCCTGCGGGCGCGTCCCATCCTGGGCCGCACATTCCTGCCGGACGACGACCGGCCCGCCAGCGCGCGCGTGGCGGTGATCGGCGCATCGCTGTGGCGGCGCCGCTTCGCGGGCCGTACGGACGTGCTCGGGCAGGCCATTATTCTGAATGGATCTCCTTGTACCGTGGTGGGGGTGATGCCGGAGGGCTTCCACTTCCCGCTCGCCGTCAGCGAGGTCTGGACCAATCTGCAGGTAGTCCCGCCTAAGCGCCGCGGACCGTTCTTCTACCGCGCCTTCGGCCGCCTCAAGCCGGGCGTCACCATACAGCAGGCGCAAGCGGAGGCCAATGCCATCGGCCGGCGCATCGAACAGGCCAACCCCACCGTGTATTCCCATCTGGACCTGCCGGTGATTTCGATTCGCGATGCCTTGGTAGGCAATATCCGGACGCCGCTGCTAGTCATGATCTGCGCTGTGTCCCTGGTGCTGCTCATCGCGGTGGTTAATGTGGCGAATCTCATGCTGGCCCGCGCGACCGTGACCGTGCGTGAGCGCGAGATGGCGCTACGCCTGAGCCTGGGCGCCGGCCGCGGACGGCTGGTACGCCAGTTGCTGACCGAAAGTGTGCTGCTCTCCGGTCTGGGCGGCATCGGCGGTCTCGCGCTGGCGTACCTGGGAATCCTGCTTTTGCGCGCCGCCAATCCCGGCAATCTGCCCCGCATTGGCGATATCCACGTGGACGGCGTGGTGCTCGCATTCGTCTTGCTGATTTCGCTGCTGACCGGCATTCTGTTCGGCCTGGCGCCGGCAATTCAAAGCGCGCGCGCCGATCTCAGTTCCACCTTGAAAGAGGGCGGCCGCGGCACTACCGGCGGGTCAAGGCAGCGCACACGGTCGGTCCTGATTGTCTCCGAGCTCGCGCTCTCCCTAATGCTTCTGGTGGGAGCCGGTCTGCTGCTGCGCAGTCTCTTGCGCTTGCAGCGCGTGGATGCCGGTTTTCACGGGGCGCCCGAGCAGATTCTCGCCATGACTATCTCGCCCGCCAACCGGCGTTACACCGACGAGGCCACCGGCATTGCGTTCTACGGCCGTCTGTTGGAGCGCGTGCGGCAGTTGCCCGGCATCCGGTACGTATCCCTCTCCGACGGCCTGCCGCCGGACCAGGAAGGCGATGCCGACACATTCGTGATTCAGGGAGCGGCGCCCCGCACGACCGGAAATCCCGTGGTGACGTTGGATACCGTGAGCCCGGATTATTTCCGCACCATGGGTATCGGCCTGGTGCGCGGCCGCGCCTTCGAAGCGCGCGACAGCCGCGAATCTCCGCCGGTAGCCATGATCAGCGAAAGCTTCGCGCGCCGCTTCTTCCCCGGCGAAGACCCGCTGGGCAAGCGCATCAAGCAAAGCGGTCCGGAGTTGACCTTCCTGCCCTTCCGCGAAATCGTGGGGGTCGTCGCCGATGTTAAATACACCGGGTTGGATGCCAATCGCCAAACCGCTTACTATCTTCCATACACGCAGAACTACACGCGCCGCACGTTTCTGGTGGTGCGCTCGTCTTTAGATGCAGCGAGGGATGCCGCCAATCTGGCGCCCATGCTGCGCCGTGAAATTCAGGCCGTCGATAAGGATGTGGTCGTCGCGTATGTCAGCACGCTGCAGCAGGCTATGCGCGATTCGGTAGCGCGCCCCCGCTTCGACGCTATACTGCTGATGCTTTTCGCGGGCGTTGCCCTGCTGTTGGCGGTCATTGGCATCTACGGCGTCATCGCTTACGCGGTGGCCCAGCGTACGCACGAAATCGGCGTCCGCATGGCTCTGGGTGCGCGCCGCGCGGACGTCATGCACTTGGTGCTGTTGCAGGGCGCCCGGCTCGCTGCCATGGGGATCGCGGTAGGATTGGGCGGAGCCTTGGTGTTCGCGCGGCTGATGCGGGCGTTGTTGTTCGACACTTCCGTCCAGGACACTTTTACTTTTGCGGTGGCTAGTGTGGGTTTGTTTGCGGTAGCGGTGCTGGCGAGCCTCGTCCCGGCGCACCGCGCCACGCGCATCGATCCGCTGAGCGCATTGCGAAATTAGCGATCAGCCATTACACCTGGAGAGCAAACCTGCACCGGGTGAAAAGTGCGGCTACGGCTTAAGGCATTCCCATATTCTCTTGGCCGCACCACCCGGAGCCTTCTGTTACAATACATACCAACAATGCTTGACGTGAGGGAAATTGATTATTTCTATCCCTCCCATTCACGTTTTGTTTGGGCCCCGACGCGCCTGGGGTGGCGGGAGTGGGGGGTGGGCTAGCGCATGGACTTCGACCAACTGCACACTTTCCTCGAAATCGTCCGGCTGAAAAGCTTCTCGAAAGCCGCGCAGACGTGCTACCGCACGCAGCCGGCCATCAGCGCGCAAGTGCGTCAGCTCGAGCAGGAGCTGAATACCGCGCTTTTCGAGCGCTTTGGCAGCCGCATCTCGCTCACCACCGCGGGCAAGATCTTCGCGGATTACGCCGCCCAAATGCTGGACCAGCGCCGCCAGGCCCAGGACGCCATCAACGAACTGGAGCGCAACCCCCGCGGCGAACTGGTGATCGCCGCCAATGAGGCAACCTGCATATACGTTCTGCCACAGGTGTTCTCCGAATTCCAAAACCTGTTCCCCGCGGTGCAGCTTCAGGTAAATCGTTCTTATGGCGGGCGCGTGGTGGATGCGGTGATGGAAAATATCGCCGACTTTGGCCTCACGCAATTGCCTGTCGAGGAGCGGCGGCTGCAAGTGGCCGACATCTACAAAGACGAAATCCGCCTGATGGTGCCTGCGCGCCACCCGTTGGCCGACCGCAAGACGGTACAAGCTTCCGATCTGCCGCCGTTCCAATTGCTGCTGCCCAAATCCGGCACCACGCGCGCCCGGCTAAACGCCTGGTTCGAGTTGGTGGAGGACGACCTGCACGTGGCCATGGAGCTGGATTCCACTGAGATGATGAAGCGCTTTGTGATGGCCGGCCTTGGCGCCTCGTTCCTGGCGGTTTCCAACTGCCGTGAGGAAGTGGCCTCCGGCAAGCTGCGCGCCATTTCGCTGGCGCCCGAGCCTATGATGCGACGGCTGGGACTGATCTACCGTAAGGATAAGGCCCTTTCCAAAGCCGCGCTGGGGTTCATTCAAGTGGTTCTGGATAACCTGGGCGACCGGCAACTGGCGCGCGACAAGCGTCCCAAAGCGATGGTTGGATGAAATGAATTGCCGCCGGTGTAGACGCAAATTCGACGCCCTGGAAGGGCTGATCTGCCCGTATTGCGGCACGGCGCACGCGTCGGCCAAATCGGGCGTGATGAAGAGTTCCACCATCCTGATCTCGGTGGGCGAAACAGAAGCCGTTTACCGATCGGTGAAGGAAGTGCCCGCGCCTTTGCGCCGCAAGCTGCTGAGATCCACCAACGGGCTGAACGCGGCGACCATCCTGATCGCCGACCGCCGCGGCCGGGAGGAAATTGCGCGCGCCATTCAAAATCTGCCGTCCAGCTTGCAGCGCCGCTTCCTCAAGCCCTTCCGTGAGGAGCCGGAAGGTCCGCGCGCCTGGTTGTCGCGGCCCCGCATCAAGACGACCATCGCCTGCCTGCTCAGTGCGGCCAGTGCGCTGGTGATCTGGTTCGCGTTCACGCACAAGTGGGGGTGAGGAGGAGACAGGAGACAGGAGACAGGAGTCAGGAGACAGGAGAAATCATCACTGCCCTGCGGCGCGCCCCAAATAATTGCCGTAGCCTACGATAACGGTGGATGCCACCAGCACGAAAAGGCTTAGTGCAACCAGCCACTTGGTGCGCGTCCCGACGCCCTTCCACTCCTTCAGCGCAATTCCCCACAGCGTGCTGAAGATGATAATGCTGGCCATGTGCAGCGTCCAACTGGAGAACTTGAAGGCGCCCATCTGCGTTTCGCCCATGGTATAGAAGAAGAACTGCATGTACCAGGTGGTGCCGGCAATGGCGCAGAAAAGGTAATTGGCCAGCATTGGAGCTCTTGCGGGCGCGGGCTGCCGATCGGGCGCGGCTGCTACTGCGACGGCCATCTCCTCGCCGGGAGCGTCGGTAACTGTCTCTAAGATCGGCTCCGCTGCACGCGCAGGGATCTGGCCGCGCAGTTTCGAGCTGAAGTATTGATAGCCGGTCCGGTTGCGGATGTTCAGAATCATGCACCAGATGAAGTTGGTGGTGAAGCCCCCCACCAAAACCACGACCAGCACGGGAAGGCCTTGCCATAAGACCGGCGTCCCGTGGCGCAACGTGATTTGCTTGATGGGATCGCCAGCCGCCAGTCCGTATGCGAAGCAGGCGCTCATGATCCCGCAGAAGGTGGCTACCAACAGGCCGCGCTTCAGGCTGAACTCGCTGATGGAGGCGCGCTTCTGCTCTTCGGACAACTCGCGCTCCTTGCAAATTCCCGCGGCGCCGGCGAACGCAATACCGGCCAGGCAGCAAGCCACGCCGCACAGAATTATCAGGCCGGAATGCGTGCCGAGCACCTGCTTCGCGAATTCGCCGCGGAAAATCGGGGGCAACAAAGTTCCGAAAGCGGCCGTATAACCGAGCGCCACCGCCATGCCCAGCGACAGCCCCAGGTATCGCATAGTCAGGCCGAAGGTGAGACCGCCAGTGCCCCACAGTACGCCAAACGCGTAGGCCCAGAACAGCGTGCTGGCGGGGGTTTCGCGCAGCACGGCGAACAGGTCGTGAGTCATGGTGAGCGCCAGCAGCCAGGGCATGACGATCCAACTGAACACGCCGCCGGCCAGCCAATAGGTCTCCCAAGCCCAGTGTTTGACGCCGCGATAGCCGAGGTAGAAGCTGGCGGAGGACAGGCCTCCCAGCCAATGGAGGAAGACGCCCAGCATAGGGTTGGCGATCATAGGGTAAGCCCGAGTGTAATCGCCGGGAGTGGCTGGGTCAAGTACGCCGCTGCGCATCGCTACCTGGATGGGACGCTTTCAGTGCCGCGCTGGAATTCACCGCAGTTTTTCTTCGACGCTGCGGATTTTGTCTTCCATGTGCTGGTCGCGGTCGGTGCGGGTGCCGAAACGCAGGGTGGAGGTGATGCGTGGCGCGCCCATTGCGTGCACCACTTCATGGCAGCGTTTGATGGCGGCAAACACGTCGTCCCACTCGCCTTCGATGTTGGTGCCGTAGGCGTGCAATTTGGTTCTGAGGCCGGCCTCGGCGAGCACGCGCTCGCAGGCGGCGACTTCTTTGGATACGGACGTCCCAATGCCGATGGGAACGACGCAGAGATCCGCGATGACCTTCATGGAACCGCCTCCTGGCGGACACCCACAGTCTAGCGCGCTCCTTAATCCGTGCGGGTGGCGGCGTTCGCGCCGCCCGTGAGGGCGATCGCCATCACCACCACATTGCGATTTTGCGGAAGGGCGATGGACTTCACCGTCTTGGCAACATTCAAGGCGAACGAATAGCCGTAGAGGTAAAGGCTCCGGGTGTCGATGGTTCCCGTGCTGTTGTCGCGGTAGCTCATGGGCACCGCTTGCGACTCGCCACTGTAGTACTGTGGCGTACACCAATCGCTCAAGCTCTGGGTGAATGACGCGATAGTGCCGTCGGTATACGTTACCGTGAATTTTTGGGCGGGCTGGCTCCCGTTCACGCCCGTGGCCAGCAGCTTCAGCGTAGTGTATTTGCCGGCCGGCAGCGTGACCGTCTGTCCGCTGACGGCGTCGGATACCGCCATGGGTCCCAGGTTGAATACGGTTCCGCCTATGTTCTGGCTCGCGCCTAGCGACAGGCCCGAGTAGGAGCGGCCCCCCGCGTCCAGGCCGCCGCCCGTAAACGGAAGGTAATCCAGCGCGACGCCCTGCACGTTGTAATACGCCGATAGGTTCACAGAGGCGGTTTCGGCGCCGGACGCCACAATTGTCAAATTCAGAACCGCCGTATGGCTCACGCCGCCCGATGTGGCCGTCACCGTAACCTTCGACGTGCCTGCGGAGGCGGACCCGGCGGCGGTGAATGTTCCCAGGAATAGGGTCGAGCCGCTCAACGCAGTGTATGCGGCCGTCACGCCGGTGGGCAGCCCGGTAGTCGACATCACGACATTCGACGGCGTGCCGGTGATCGGCGTAATGGTGATGGCGGTGGCCCCTTGGTCCCCCTGGACCACGCTCAAACTGACGGGCGCGAGGGCCATCGAGAAGTTCACCGTGGGCGGCGCCGTCACCGTCACGGTGACCGTCACAGTGGGCGCAAGACTGCCCGACGTCCCCTTCACGGTAAACTGCGTGGCTTTGAGTGAAGCGGAACTTGCCGCGGTTAGGGTGAGCACGCTGGTCCCGGTGGTGCTGGCCGGATTGAACGACGCGGTGACCCCCGTGGGTAAGCCTGTGGCGGTCAAGGCGACTGTGCCGCCGAAGCCGCCCACTGGGTTGACGGTTAGGGTAGCGGTGCCGGGGTTGCCCACGGACACGTTCACGTTGGAAACAGACGATCCCAGTGTAAAGCTGGCAGGCGCGGTCACGGACAGGTTGATGTTTGCCGTCGCCGATACGGCGCCGGACTTGGCCGTGACGGTCAAGGTAGGCGTCGAAATAGTCGCCGAAGCGCTGGCTGTAAGTGTCAGGATGCTGGTGGAGGAAGTACTGGCAGGGTTGAAACTGGCCGTCACGCCGGACGGCAACCCCGCAACGGTTAGTGCTACAGCGCCAGTGAAGCCGTTAACCGGGGTCGCAGTGATGGTGCTGGCGACCGAACTCCCTTGGCTTAAGCTCAGGCTGGCGGGCGCGGCGGCCAGGGTTACGCCAGGCGTGCCCTTAACCGTCAAGGCAATGGCAACGGAGGTGGCCGCCGCGTTCTGGGTGCCTGTCAGCGTGACACTTGCGGCGCTGGCGGTGGCGGAAGGCGCCGCGGTAAACGTCACGGTGCTGGTGGTGGCGGTTGTGGCCGGGTTAAACGTAGCCGTCACGCCGCTGGGAAGACCCGTAGCGGACAAAGTCACCTTTCCGCTGAAGCCGCTCTTCGGGGTGATGGTGAGGGTATCGGTGGCGCTGGCCCCTTGTACCACGCTCACCGTGGCGGCGGAGGCCTGCATCGTAAAGGCTGGCGGCGCGGTCACGGTTAGAGTAATTGCCGCGGTGGCTTTCAGGTTACCCGAGGTACCGGTTACAGTCACGGTTGCGGGGCCCGATGCCGCGCTGGCGCTGGCGGTGAAGGTCAATGTGCTCGCGGTCGCGGTGCTCGACGGGCTGAACCCCGCGGTAACGCCGCTCGGTAAGCCGGCGATGGCCAGATTTACCGCGCCGCTGAATCCATTAGCCGATAGGATGGCGATACTGGCCGTGCCTCCGGCGCCCTGGATCACGCTCACAGCCGTGGGCGTGGCCTGCACCGTGAAACTCGATGCCGCCGTCACTTGCAATGTCAGTACCGCACTCGCAGTGAGGTTGCCGGAAACGCCGTGCGCCGAAATCGTGTAGTTGCCCGGCGCGGTCCCGCTCGATACCGTGAGGGTCACTTGGCTGGAAGTGCTGCTGCTCGAAGGGTTGAAAGCCCCCGTGACGCCGGTGGGGAGCCCCACCAAGGTTAACGCGACGGAGCTGGAAAATCCGTTGTGAGGGACGATTGTAATCGTGGAAGTTGTGCTGGATCCGGCTGGCGCAGTGACGGTGCTGGGCGCGGCGGAAAGACCGAATGACGGCGCGGCGGCGGTTTTGGTCAGATCGTTAATCAAATTCTGGCCGGCGGGCGTGCCCCATCCGGTCGCCAGGTCGAAACCGGTAAGAGCGGGAAAGCCATTGCTTCCCGTGGTGATGTCGTGCATGTCGCTGTCGTAATCGGCTCCGGCGCCCAGAGTGTAGATGGTAGGGTTCAGAAACCCTACGGAGGGGTTCAAATTCGCGGCTGCTTGTTGGTTTGCCAACGCCATAAAGCCAGCCCACAAGGGCGCGGCTGCACTGGTTCCGCCCACCGGAGTCCACGACCCGTTGTTATAGACGATGTATATTTGTACCGCCGCCAGAAACGCGACGTCCGGAACGTTGCGCATGTGTTGATAGCTGGGGATGCTGTAGCTGCTGCTGATCCCGCCGCCGCCATCGTTCCAGGTAGTCTCCGATACCCACGACCCGCCGGGCCCCGTGGTGGTCAGGGCCGTTCCGCCCACCACCGTCAAGTTCGGGTCGTCCGCCGGCGGCCAGATGCCGCCGATGTAAGCGCCGCTATCGCCGGCAGCCGTAAAAAACGATTGCCCCTGCGAAATCATCTCCAGGAAGATCTGTTCCGTGGTCGCATCGATCGGGTACCACACCCACGAACAACTGAGTTGCTTGGCGATATTGTCGGTGGCCATGCGATTCAGAACGTCGTCCTCGATGCTGCCCTCGTACACCTTGATGCTGGCTCCGGGAGCCATGTATGCGGCCATCATGATGTCCAGGATGACTTCGATGTTTTCGCTGCCGGCGGCGCCGCTCGATCCATCCAACAGCACGGTAGAGACGGGCACCGGTGGCAGCCCCGCTTGAGCGAAGTTGGAGACCACATCCGCGGCGAAAAAGCCGTCGAGTTCAAACAATCCGACCGTCTGCCCGGCGCCCGTTAGCGCCACGCCCGGCGCATAGGCTGCCCGGAAATCGCCGCCGATGAACAAGCCCTGCGTTCCCGATCCAGTAGTCAGCGGCCTGGCAGTTCCGGGACTGATCGTTCGCAGATCCGCCGGCCGCGGCAACACGAAGTTGTCCAGCCCGGCGATATCCAGCACCGTTACCTCGGCTTCCAGCGACGGATCGCGGTCGGGCGCGAAATAGCGTCCGCGCGTGGGGTGCTCCCAGACCGTCATATTTACGTGCAGCGTCTTGTCGATCGCCGAAACCGGTCCCGTGACGTCCAGAATCATGCGGTTCGGATGCGTGCCCGACACCGCCAGGCCATTCGCCACGAAGAACTCGGTCAGCTTGTCGTAATCGTCTTGCGTGGGGCCGAAGCGTTCGGCGAACTCACTCGCACTCAAATAGTGCCGGAAGTTCGGGCTGCGCGGATCGGAAACCTGTTCCAGAAAACGGTCGAGATCTTCGCGATTGCGTAGCGGCAGTCCTACGGCGAGGCTCAGCCGCGCCATGCCGGAGAGGGGCCCTAAGCGGCGGGATTCGGATACGGCCTTCGGCACATGGTTTGGCAGCGTCTGGCTGGGCGAGGCGCTAGCCGGTAAGGCATATGCAACCGCGCCAATGTAGATCGCAATTTGGAGGAGAGATCTCGGTCGAACTGAAACCATATTTGGCTTATCGGCAGGAAGCCGGTTTTCGCGCGTCGGGCGGTTCGTCGAAGCAGTTTCAGGCATTTCTTTCCTTTAGCGATAGACCACGGCCCTTTTGGTTCGTCCAAATAGGTTCGGGCCGGCTTTGGAGGACCAGTGAAATGATTCAGATGAGAACGCTGATGGTCGTTGTGCTGGGGGCTATCGTTGCGGGTTTGCCTGTTTTTTCGCCGATGTTGCGGGCAGAGAAGGGACTCGCGACACCCGCCGAGGCAACCGTTCCCCAGCTTGCGAGAGATATTCCTGAGCTAATGAAAAAAGCCGGCGTGCCAGGATTGGCGATTGCTGTGATTCGCGGCGGAAAGACGACGTGGCTGCACGGTTTCGGGATGAAAGACGTAAGAACGGGCCGACCGGCGACTGGGGAGACAGTTTTCGAAGCGGCTTCACTGAGTAAGCCAGTGTTTACCTACGGCGTTCTGAAACTGGTGGAGCAAGGAAAGCTGGGGCTGGACGTTCCGCTGACAAGCTATTTAACGAAGCCCTTTATCGCGGGCGACGAGCGCCTGGCAAAGATTACGGCGCGGATTTTGCTGAGCCATCGAACCGGATTCCCGAACTGGCCGGCAGATGACGGCTCAGTCTCAATTTATTTCACGCCTGGAGAGCGGTTTAGCTACTCCGGTGAAGGCTATATCTATCTGCAGCGCGTGGTCGAGCAGATCACAGGCAAATCGTTGAACCAATATATGACCGAAGCCGTGTTCACGCCGCTGGGAATGACCCGCAGCAGTTATGTGTGGCGGCCGGACTTTGATGCACTCACCGCCACGGGCTACGACTCACACGGGAAGCCGGCCGAATCGGCGAAACCAACAGAGGCGGGAGCCGCTTCAACGCTGAACACAACAGCCCGGGACTACGCGCTCTTTGTTGCGGCGATTCTCACTGGAAAAGGGCTCCAGCCGGCGACTTTTCGGGAGATGGAAACGCCGGAAATCGCACTCGATCCGGAATGCAGGATTTGCATCAAGCATGAGCCGAAGCAGCTATCGAAGAATCTGTTTTGGGGATTGGGATGGGGCATTGAGCGCAAAGATGGAACCGAGGCGCTGTGGCATTGGGGAGACAATGGCTCATTCAAGGCCTTCGTGATGGCAGATCCGAAAACGAAGTCGGGTGTGGTGATGTTCGCAAACAGCGAGAATGGACTGGAGGTCGCGAAGCCAGTGGTGGACGAGACGATGGGCAGAGGTTCGCTGGCCTTCGAATGGCTCAAATGATCAGGTTTTTCGTCGCTGTCGCATAATCCGGCGCGGCGGTTTTGCTCGGCGCGTCTTTGGGCATCAAAATCCAGGCGATCAGATACGCGAAGAAGCCGAAACCCGCGCCCAACGCCAATGCCAGCCACACAATGCGGATCAGCAGCGCGTCCACTCCCAGATAGCGCGCGAAGCCCGCGCAGACTCCCGCGATCTTCTTGTTTTCCACGTCCAGCGCCAGCCTGGGAGACGCATAGGGGTTCCCCGCGGCTTCCGCCAGTTTGGTGGGGTGCCCGCAGGCCGAACAGTAACGCACCTTTTCATCGATTTCGATCCCACATCGTGTGCAGTACATCGCGTTAACCTCGCTCAACTCTCTCAATGATAGATACGAGAAACCCGGCCGATGTGTTCCAGGGCGCGCTATACTGTCAGCCATGTGTTTCAAACCGTCATCTTCACTCCTATTGGCGGCCGCATTCGCCGCCTGCCCCATAGTTTACGCGCAGACCGACATCATCGATAAGGGCCACTCCGCGCACGGCGCCGCTTTCGACATCGGGCCGCGCCAAAAGCCCTGGGTCATGGAAGGCATCGGCGTGGCGCCGTTCCCCATCACCACCAAGAACCCCGAGGTGCAGCAGTGGTTCAACCAGGGCAACGCTCTGCTGCACTCCTTCTGGTATTACGAGGCCGAGCGCTCCTTCCGCTGGTGCCTGAAGCTGGAGCCGGACAACGCCATGGCCTATTGGGGCCTGGCCCGCGCCACTGTCGGCCGCGGCGGAGAGACCGACCGGGCCGCCGACATCCTGCGCGAAGCCGTCAAGCGCAAGGACAAAGTCACCGAGCGGGAGCGCCTGTACATCGAGGCTTCGGAAGCCGTGATGCTGCCCGATCCGGTGCACGACGGCGACGACGATCGCGATTACCGCACGCTGCGCCGCGCCGAGGTGAAGAAGCTCGAAACGCTGTGCGTGAAATATCCCGACGATATGGAGGCGCGCGCGATGCTGGCCCTGGTCACCATGGGGGACTCGCGCTATGGCGCCGAGCTGATCATCCGCGAGATCCTGGCGCACAATCCCAACCATCCCGGCGCGCACCACTACCGCATCCACAATTGGGATTACAGCCAACCCGAGCAGGCTCTCGAAAGCTGCCGCGCCTACACCGCGCTGGTGCCCGGCATCGGCCATGCCCAGCACATGCCGGGACACATCTACAGCATCCTGGGCATGTGGGACGAGGCGGCACTTTCCATGGATGCGGCCACGCGCGTGGAGAAGCGGTACATGCAAACCAGCCTCACGTTTCCGTTCGATAACTGGAATTACGCGCACAACCGAAATTACCTTTCTTATATCCAGGAACAGCTCGGGATGGCGGATGCGGCCATCTTCGGCGCGCACCAACTGATCGACGCGCCGCTCGATCCGGTGGATAACAAGGAGAACACCTATAGCACGCACTCACGCGGCATCGCGGCCATGCAGCGGGTGCTGATCAAGTACGAGCGCTGGGACGATCTGCTGAATCCGAAGTTCATTCCATGGCGCGACATCTTTGAAGACAAGATGAACAAGGCCTACTGCGAGGCGCGCGCCTGGCTGGGCAAGTGCGACCTGGAGAAAGCCGCCAAGAGCATCGCCGCACATGCCGCGCTGAAAAAGGATCTGGATAAGAACAAAGACTCGGAGGATAGCTACACCATCGAGGCGCTGGAACTTAAGGGACGGTTCGCGATCGCGCGCGGCGGGACCGGCGATATCATTGTGGGCCTGGGGTTGCTGGCGGACGCGGCCGGACGCGAGTACGACATGCAGAAACAATATGCGGACCCGCCGTTTTATCCGCAATCGCTCTATAACAGTTTGGGCGAGGCTTACCTGGACGCGAAGAGTCCCGTGCTGGCGGCGCAGGCGTTCGAGAGGGCGCTGGATCTGACTCGCAACGACATCTTCGCGCTCTCCGGGCTGGTGCGCGCGTATGCCGCGCAGGGCGAGAAGGCCAAGGCCGAGGACGACATGGCTCGGCTGCTGTTCGTGGCTTCGAATGCCGACGCCGGGCTGAAGATTCTGGAGCGCGCCAAGGCTACCGGCGTTACCGCGACGCCGCGCGATTCGTCGCCCGCGCCGCAGCGCAACTACGCGCGCGTGTCTCTGGACCATTTTGGGCCGGCGCGGTGGGAGCCTTATGAGGCGCCGGCGTTGGACGTACGCGATGCCGCGGGTAAGTCCGTCTCACTGGCGGAGTACCGCGGCAAGAACGTGCTGCTGGTGTTCTATCTGGGGCCGGAGTGTCCGCATTGCCTGCGCCAGTTGCATGATATCGGCACGAAGAAGGACGATTGGGATCGGACGAATACTGTCGTGCTGGCGGTGAGCAGTACGCCGCCGGAGAAGAACAGCGAGGCACTGAAGCAGTTCGGCGATCTGCCCGCGCGGCTGCTTTCGGATCCGGATCACGCCAATGCACGGCGCTTTCATTCGTACGACGATTTCGAGGATATCGAGCTGCACTCGACGATTCTGATCGATAAGAAGGGGCGGGTGTACTGGGCGCGTTTTGGCGGCGAGCCGTTTTCGGATATGGGTTTTTTGGTGAAGCAGGTGGAGCGGATGAATGAGCTGGTGGGGCAGCCGGTCGTGGCTGCGGCGGGCGGCTTTTGATATGAAGATGCACAATCCGCCGCACCCCGGCCAAGTGCTCGGAGCACTTTGCCTGGAGCCACTGAACTTGACCGTCACAGACGCCGCGCGATCGCTCGGCGTGAGCCGGAGATCCCTGTCGAGCATTCTGAACGGGCACGCAGGCATCAGTCCGGAGATGGCGGTCCGCCTCTCGATCGCCTTCGACACCAGTGCTGAGAGCTGGCTGAACCAGCAGCTTCAGTACGACCTCTGGCACGCGGAAAAAAGCCGGAAACGGCTCCATGTGGCGAGATTGTCTACTCCTGCCGGTCGGTAGCGTGCAGTCCGGGAAGCTGGCCAAGCGGCCAACCGACTGAGGCAGCGCCCGGCCCGTTGCGAGCCGGATGCACGGCCCTTTTGTTGAGACAATGGTATCGGAAGGCCGATGATGACGATTCAGATCCCGGATGACATTGCACACAGTCTAGAGCGAGTGGCCGCCGCGCAACAGAAGAGCGTAGAGCAGGTTGCGCTGGATGGCCTGCGCTCTCTCTGCGGCGGATCAAGTTCCCCTGAAGCCCTATTGCGGGCACTTCGGAAGTTACCTCATCCAAGCGCTGAGGCCGTCGACGATCTGGAAGCTGCGATTGCCGGCGCACGGCTGCCGGTGCGCGATGCGGGCGCCTTCGACAACTGGCCGCCGGAGTGACCTACCCCCTCGACACAAACGCGATCAGCGACTTCATGCGGGCCGCGCCGCGGATCGAGAACTGGATGGCCGGGTTGGACCCGGAGGATCGCGTGGTTACATGTACAATCGTTCGAGGCGAGATACTGTTCGGGATTGCAAGACTTCCGGGAGGCAGACGGCGTACGGAGTTGGAGGAGACTGGCCGCCAGCTCTTGAATACTGTGGATTGCGAACCGGTCCCGGAACAGGCGGGCGACATTTACGCGACTGTTAAATTGGCTCGCCAACAGCGCGGACTCCCGTTGGACGAAAACGACCTATGGGTGGCGGCGACGGCGCTGGCTATGGGTGCGACACTGGTCAGCCGGGACGGCGATTTCGGAGGCGTTGATGGCTTGCGAGTCGTTACGCTCGAGTAGCCGCGAGGTAAGGCTGCGCTAGTAGATGTCCGCAACGCCGACTATACACTCACGTGGACTGCGAAGATCTCCAGACGCAAGCGCATTTAGCAGGACTTAGGCACGGGATCCAGGGCAAGTTTAGCGTTCGCGCCTCACGGGAGGTTAGTAAATCGAACGACAGAGAATGTTCGACACTGGGCCACAGCCGGAAGGGGCGAAGTCGCTTTGCGCTAGCGCTTGAGATCGGCGATGGCACACGGTAAAATCGACAAATGGCTAGATGTACAGCACCGGTATATGGCCATCGCTCAGCGAGCGCAGCAGCGGCCTGCCCTGCATGCGGTGGCCGCTATGGCGGCTACAGCAGTTACGGTGGCTACGCGTCGTACTCGTACCCGTCTTACTCTCCGTCGATGAGCAGTGGAGGCGGGCCAGAGTAGCGTCGGCGGGTCCGGCAGCAGCGGAAGGCCGAGATGGTCGCGAGCCGGTTCGTCCGTGGGGTACACGCCTGCTGAGGTGCGGGCACTCACGCCGGTCCGCGAAACCGTCGAAAAGTTAGGCGCTCCTGCCTGAACGTCGGGACGTGTTCCTCTGCCATGCGTGGGACGACCGGGCAGGGGCCGCTAACGAACTGCACGATCTGCTCGAGTCACGCGGTGTCTCGGTCTGGTTCAGCGAGAAGGACGTCGCCCTCGGCACACCGTTGCTTCGCGAAATCGACAAGGGATTGGCGAAGTCGCGAGTCGGAATCGTGCTGGTGACCCCTGCGCTGCTGCGCCGTCTCCAAGGCGAGAGCATCGCGGACAAAGAGCTATCGGTACTCCTCTAGCGCGTGATCAGCTCGTCCACAGCGTGCACGGCACGACGTACGAGGCTCTCCGCGAAGTAAGCCCCCTGCTCGGCTCGCGAACCGGCCTGAGTGCTGCGGAAAATCCGATGGCAGACGTCGCGGCCAAGCTCGCCGAGCTGGTCGCCCCTTAGCACCATAGCTGGGGTGGCCGGCTGCGATGAAATCGAATCGACGCTGGAACAGTCCAGCTTGGGATCGGTGGTCTGCAGTCTGTAAGGGTCTTTGTTGAGTCTGATTAATACTCATAAGTCGTTAGCGCCCTATCGGGACTGCCTCGGACGGGATGGGGCAAGAACAGTGAACTGCGCAGGCCGAGGCAGTTTCGATAGGGGCGACTTGAAGGAAGCCGCTGGCGGGGCGGGCCGC
>JBEKTJ010000278.1:0-8274 GCA_049516155.1 Bryobacteraceae bacterium | reverse complement strand
TTCTGGGTCAGGAATGGGATGATGCTTTGTGATGAGTAGTACTGCCTGCTTCCCGCGGCAGGGCTGACAGAGAAAACGTTCGCGGGATTCACTCCTACGTGAACCGCGTCGTAGAAGCGGCCATTGGGTCCGCTGACCGGGGACCCAGCATCTGGTACCCGCTCGGAAAAGTTGTGAGAACAGTTTCTGTGCCCTGTGGGGTAATTGACAGGATCGCCGAGTCTGACGTCGTTGCGAAGTAGAAGAGGCCCGGCGAGCCTTCAACGATTCCTCCTGGCCCGCCCAGCGTGTTTCGGTAGGCGATCACGTGGAAGGCTGTCTGGGCGGCTGTGGCGGCCAAGGTCAGGCTGATCGCGCACAGGAGCGTATGGGTGTTGGTCCCGGCGCTCCCGGTCCGTGCTAGTTCGTGCCTTGGTACACCAGGACGCCCAAGCACGGCGTTGTCGAGGTGCAACTGGAATTCTGCGACGAATTCAAAATGTTGTAGGTAGGGACGAAGATAGTGCCGTGCGCAACCGTCGGCAGGCCGAATCGGGATATGGAGAAGCTAGCCGGGTTGCTGCCTGCGGTGCCGCTGTCCCACAACGACGTCAGGCTGCCGGGATTCAGATTGCCGACATCGTAGGCCCGAAGAAAACCGATGCCCTCGTCGCCTTCATTTGAGCCGCCGCTCGAGCCAGCGTTCCCGTAGATTCCCCATACGACCGCGGTCCCGGCGGTGGTTCCGTTCGCCGTCACCACGAGCGACCCCCCAGGGTATCCGACGTGGGTGGGGATCGGGGACACGTCGCGCGTCGGATTGATGAAGTAGCCGTTGTAGCTGTAGGACACCGGGTCGCTTTCCGGAATTGGGGTGAAGGCCGGGCTAACAGTAACCGCCGTATCGCTTCCAACGGACGTTATGATCGGGCACGAGGGCGGGGTGCAGCTATTCGCTATAAGCCAATCTCCCGGAATTACCGAGTGGGTGAAACAGGAGCCGCCGCTGCAAGGGCAGCTTCCGCCGCCGGTGCAGCCGGTCCCGGTGACGTTCGCGCCGGTGCTGTCCGTATAGATTGTGGTGCCCGAAACCGCGGTCGGGCCCGCATTAAACTGGAGCGCCTTCAAAACCTCGTGGTACGGCCAAAGAAACAGGGTATTGTTGTAGAACGCGAGGCTGGTGGCGCGGTCGCAGTCAGCGGTTAGAGCGCCGCACGGGGAGTCCACCGCGATGAAAGGGAATATATTGCCAAGGTCGCCAGCTTGGTATCCGCCCATGTGGTCCTGCACCAGAAGGTAGCCATATCCGGCCTTGTCGGCAGTCACCGCGAGGTAGTTCGTGGAGGACTCAAAGAGCGCAATTCCGGACGTCGCCATGTCCCAGTCCTGCTCGTTAAGCAGCTCAAAGGTGTGATTGCAGGTGTTGTCGGCCTGTTTATCGTAGGCGCAGGAACTGAGGGCAAGCGGCGGTTGAATCACCGGCGAACAGGTGCTGGTCTCCCAGCAATCCCCCGGCCCTCCGAAAGGCGTGAAGGTATCCGACGGAGTGGAGGGCATGCTGGTCGGGGAAAGGTGGAAATCCAGAATGCTCGTTCCATAGTTGCTCCCGGAAGTCTGGAATCCGCCGTTGCCCACACCGACAAAGGTGTGCGCCAGGTTGCTGGAATCGGTTCGAGATGCAGGCCCCTTGCCCGACATCCATATGCCGCCGCCGAAGCCGCCCCAGTTCGGGGCATTTTGGTGGTCGTTGACGAGGCAATCGCAGGACGGCGACCCACTGTTGCCTGAGCACTGCGAGCTACCTCCTCCGCTCCCGCAACTGGTGGGGGTGGTCACAAAAGTCAGCGACGGCGTTGCGGACAGGACCGCGCTGCTGTTAACCGTATAGCCCAGGAGCCAGCCGTGGTATGGGCTAGTGAGGCTGACCTCAGAACCGGCTACGCCAAATGCCACATAGATCAAAGGGTTGGGCGTGGCTCCGGTAACTTTTATCTCGAGCAGTGCGGGGCGCTGCAATTGGTTAGGCACGTACATTGAGATTCCCCCGGAGGTCGGATTGATCTGGGACGTGGAAATGTCCTGCCCCGCCACGTCACCTCCGGACACCAGTCCCGCGAGGTCGATCTCATGGAGCCACCACTGCTCGCTCCCGCCTGATGTCTGGCACAGGCTTGTCAGGAACATGGTGGCTGTGTAGTTGGACTCCGTGGGAGGTTGGAGATCGATTACCGGTGTCGAAACGATTCCGGCGAAGGGCAGTCCTGGGCCGATATAGTTATCTCCCGTCGGCGTGACGAGGCCGACCGGGCTGCCGCCCGGGTACCCGCGGTCATCCGCCCACAGCCAATTGGTACCGGCCGCACCTCCCGTGCCCGTCCTGCTCCACAACAGGTTTCCGTTAGCGGCGTTGTAAGCGAAGATGCTGCCATAAGCCGTTACAATCACGACCATGTCGCAGGGGCTACAGGTCCCGCTCACGGGGTGCTGGACCGTGATGCCGTGGACGTATAGCGGCTGCGCATAGACCGGGTTGTAGCCGGCGAGGGGGCTGGTCGAAGGCGGGGAATCCACCAAGAGCGGGGAAAACGAGGCCTCCGCTATAGTAACCGCTCCAGATGAGATCGCCGTGGAGTAAAGGCAGCTTTCGGTGGGGTTGTTCGCGTTGCGGTTGTTGTTGTACTGCCCGGTCAGGACGCTTGGGTCATAGGCGCCCACGGCCGGCGGGCAGACTGGCGTCTGCGCGGTTAGACGGGCATCAACGTTGGCCATGGCGCAGAGGGCCACGAGCATAATTACCCCCCCGGGGGCTGGGATGGCGCGATTTAGAATCTTGCATTTGGAAGACCTCCGGTTCGGCAGGTTGGGAGCAGGCGCCGATCATGGACAGGGCGTACCGCGGAGAACCGTAAATTGAACCCCTTTGTGGGCATCCAAGCATCCGGCTGGGATAGAATCTCCTGGGTATCGATTATACGGGTTCTCAACGAAAAGTCAAGAGAATAATTTTGCCGCACTATTTTCGTGTATTTCCGGTTACAGCCGGGAGAGCTGGCAGCTAGGCCGAGATAGCAACCCCATCGTGCTTTCCTGCTGCGTCCGTCAGTGATAACAAGCCGCCCGTAACTCGCAGTTACACCTCGCTTGCTCCCCACCGTGACCGGCGCAGTAACTTCGCGCCGCGCAAGTTACCACGTTCCGCCGCCTTTAAGGGTGTTTTGGCGAGCCGCGCGGCGCTACCCGGCGGCTCACTCCACTCCGTACCGGCTTAGTAACTCGACGCCGCGCAGGTTACCATTCTCAGCGGCCTTCAGGGCGTGCCGGCGCGCCGGGGAGTAATCCGCGCGCACGGCATAGATTTCAGCAAGCGCCACATGCGCGTCGGCGCAGGCGCCGTCGATCCGCACGGCTTCCAGCAGCAGCGCCAGCGCTTCGTCCTGCCTCCGCTCGATGCGGTACAGTTGCGCCAGGTTGTACCAGGGCCGCGCATTTCCCGGTTCGCGCGCGATCCATTCCTTTTGCTCGTTAATGTGCGCGGCGGTTTCCCGATCGAGTGCGAAATCGATCACGTCCTTGCGCCAGAAGCTCATAGCTGTTTTCCCACCAGAATCAGGCGCACATCCATCACGTTGGTGCCGGTGGGCCCAGTCACGATCAAATCGTTCAAGCCTTGGAAATAGCGGTACGCATCGTTGCGCGCCAGGAATTCCGGTGCATGCGGATCGCGCGCGAGCGTACGTCCGTCGGCGACGGCGCCTGCCGCATCCGTGGGGCCGTCGCTGCCATCCGTGCCGGCGCTGAAGACGACGACGTTTGGCAGGCCCGCGATATCGATGGCCGCCGCGAGCGCGAATTCCTGATTGCGGCCGCCCAGCCCATTGCCGCGCAGCGTGACGGTGGTCTCGCCGCCGCTGATCACGCAAGCCGGCGGCTTCACCGGGCGTCCGGAACGCACGATTTCTTTGGCAATGGCGGCGTGCATGCGGGCGATCTCGCGCGTCTCGCCTTCGATGAATGTCGAGAGCACCAACGTGCGAAACCCCAATTCGCGGGCGCGCAGCGCGGCGGCATCCACTGCCAGGCGATTGCTGCCGATCACCACATTGCGCACGCGCTTGAAGACGGCGTCTCCCGGCTTCGGCGTCTCCGGAATCCGGCCGCGACAGCCGCGCGCGATGCGCCGGCGAACCGAGGCGGGCACGCGGCGAACGATCTCATACTTCTCCAAAATGACGCGGGCCAGAGAGAACGTAGAGGCGTCCGGCGCGGTGGGGCCGGAGCCGATGGTGTCTAGATCGTCGCCGATCACATCGGAGAGCAATAGCGACAGGACCCGCGCAGGATAGGCCAGGCGCGCCAATTGGCCGCCTTTGATTTGAGAAATATGCTTGCGTACCGCATTGATCTCGTGAATATCGGCGCCCGAGGCCAACAACAATTTCGTGACTTCCTGTTTTTCGTCGAGCGTAATGGGATCGGCGGGCAGCGGCAGCAGGGCAGATGCGCCACCCGAGATCAGGCAGAGAAGCAAGTCGTCCGCCCCGGCGCTGGCGGCGATTTCTGCCATGCGTCGCGCGCCATCCACGCCGTTCTCGTCCGGCACGGGATGGCCGCATTCATTCAACTCAATGCGACGCAAGGAAGCGAGGTGTCCGTACTTGACGTTCAGCAGGCCGGCGGTGATGCGGCGCCCCAGCACACGCTCGGCGGCGCGGGCCATGGGGGCGGCGGCCTTCCCCGCTCCTACAACGTATGTGTGGCGGTAAGGCGCGAAATCCTCGCGCGCCAACTGGGCGGTGACGCCGTCCGCGGGATTCGCGGCACGCACGCCGGCTTTGAAGATGGCGAGCGCGTGGCTGCGGAGCTTTCCTTCCATCTTCATTTGAATAATGGAAGGCGCAGCGCGGCCTCCAGGGCGACGGCCGGATCGTCACTTTCGATCGCAATGCGGTAATCGGCGCGGGCGTAGGATTCGCGACGTGTTTCGTAAAGCTGTGCAAAGCTCACGGGATCGCGCGCCAGCGGCCGATGCGAAGCCGGCTCCACGCGCCGGCGGACGGTCTCGAAGGGGCAGTCCAGCCAAATGGTGACGCCGTTGTTTTCGAGCAGGGTATAGTTTTCCGGTTGGGCGATCGCGCCGCCTCCAAGCGCCAAAACCGCCGGCTGGCCACACTCGATGGCGCGCACATGCTGGCGCAACTTCTCCCGCTCAACGCGCCGGAACTCCCCTTCGCCGCGGGTTTCGAAGATTTGCAGAATACTGGTCCCCTCCGCGGCTTCGATCTCTTCGTCCAAATCGATAAAGTGCCAACCGATCCGCTCAGCCAGCAAGCGGCCGACGGTGCTTTTGCCGGACCCCATGAATCCGACCAGGTAGATGCCGGGAGTGCGCTTCAGCTTCAGGATCATACGTCGTGCAAGATGGCGGCAAGTTGCGCGTCGACCAAAGCGGGAAAGAGGCGTTCGGCCAGCACCAACAGCCATCCGTATTTGGGAGCCATCACGGTGCGCGCATCACGCTCCACACCGCGCGCGATGGCTTCGGCGCACTGCTCCGGGCTGATCGCGAATTGTTTCCGGCGCGCGATCCCAGGCGGCGGCGGCCCACCCAGTGCATGATTCTGAAACCTCGTTTTCACATAATTAGGACAAACCGTAATCGTGTGAATGCCGTCCCGCCGCAGTTCCATGCGCAGCCCGTCGGTGAGGGAGCACAGCGCGTACTTGGAAGCGGAGTACAGCGTGAGCCAAGGGAGCGTGACCTTCCCGGCTATCGACGAAACGTTCACGATGACGCCGCTCGAGCGCCCGCGCATATGCGGCACGACGAGCTGTGTAAGGGCTAGCGGCGCAAAGAAATTCAGATCGAACAAGCTGTGCGCATCCGCGAGCGGTGCGCTCCAGGCAGGATCGTAGAGGCCCATGCCGGCATTGTTGACCAGGATGTCGATGGCGCCGAATCGATCCAGCGTGGCGGCCACCGCGGCTTGGCGGATTTCCGGCACGGTGACATCGCCGGATGTGATCGCCGCGTCGGGCCAGTCGGCCGCCCACAGGTTCTCCGCGGTGCGCGCGATTAGCGAAAGCCGCGCACCGCGCTTACGAAAGGCCGCCGCGCAGGCCGCGCCGATACCTTCGGAAGCTCCGGTGATTAGGACCACTTTTCCGTCGATGCGCATCGTTGCCGAACGCCCGCATTAGAACAGGGACATCGCTCAGTATTGCCGGAGCCGCCCTGAGACGCAATAATAGTAGCATGTCCACGCGGCTGCTACCGCTATTCCCGTTAAACGTCGTCGTCTTCCCGCGCACTCACTTGCCGCTGCACATTTTCGAGGATCGGTACAAAGAGATGGTCGGTAACGCCCTGCGGGAGAACTCCGAGTTCGGGATCGTGCTGGCGAAGGAGAAGGGCATCGTCAATACCGGCTGCACGGTCATCGTCGAGAAAGTGCTGAAGAGCTATGCGGACGGAAAAATGGACATCCTCACCTGCGGCCGCCGCCGCTTCGACGTAGTCATGTTGGATGAAGAGAAGGATTATCTGCGCGGCGAAGTGCAGTTCTTCGACGACGACGATGCGGACGCGCCTGCTCCGCTTGAGGCCCAGCACGCGGCTTTGACGCAATACAAGAAACTGCTGGAATCGCGCGTCCTGCAACCGCCCACGCCCGAGCCGGATCTGGACGATCCGCAGCTCAGCTTTCAACTGGCACAGGGGCTGCCCGACCTGGATTTTCTGAATGCGCTGCTGCGTACGCGCTCGGAAGAGCGGCGTCTGCGGGACTTGAGCGAGTTTCTCTCGCAGTACGTCCCGCGCCAGCGGCATATCGCGCACGTACGCCATGTGGCCCCTCAAAACGGATTCGGCGGCAAACCGTCGGGAATCTAGGAGAGCATGTCCGCACGACCCAGGCCGGCGCCATTCGGTGTTTCGCTGCTGACCCACGGACTGATCCTGGCATGGTTGGCCGCCGGGCCGGTAAGCGAAGAGCCGAAGTCGCTTTACGCCCAGACGATCGCGCCGCACGCCAGCAAGCTGGTTTGGTACAACTTTCGCGAGAAGCTGCCGGATGTTTCGCCGGTCGCGGCGCCCAAACCTTCAAAACCGCCGCGCGCGGATGTGAAAGCTGCACAGGAGATTGTGGCGGCCGCCGCCAAGGCGCAGCGCGCCAAGCAATTCGTTTGGCAGCCGGCGCCCAAACTGGAATTGCGCACCGACCTGCAGTCTCCGAATGTGCTGGCGATTCATGCGCCGCGTCCCGAGCCGCCGCCCAAGCCAAAACTGTTTGTGCCGCCTCCGGACGCGCCTCCGCCTTCGGGAGAAGCGCCCATGCTGGCGGCTCCGCCGGAGATTCGCACGGCGCGCAACATAAGGGGCGACCTCAGCTTGCCCGCGATGCAGCCGGCGAAAGCCCCTCCCCGTACCTTCGTACCGCCGCCCGTCGCTATGGGCGACCATGCCAAACCCAGCCCCTTCGGAGCGCCGTTGCCCGAGCCTCCGGCCCTGCCCGATACGGCGTCCCCCTCCGCGGTCAGTATGGCGATCGTGGGATTGAGCCCCAGTGTGGCGCCTGCGCCGGCGCCGGAAGGTTCGCGCAGTGCCCAATTTTCGGCTGGTCCGCAAACCCGCCCCACAGGGGGAACGGATTCCTCCGTGGAGGGCGCCATTTTGACCGTGCCCGGCTTGCTCATCCGTAGCGGCCCTTCCGATGCCAAGCCCGCGCGGATGGCGCGTGCGTCGCCGACCTCCGCGGAAAACTTACGCGCCGCGGTCCGCAGCAGCTTGCCGGCCACCTCGATTGCCGGACCGCATCCGGCGGGCGCGGGAGGTGTTTTGACTCTCCCCGTGCCTTTGCGCAAAGTGGATCCCAAGTATTTTCCCGGCGCGGTGGCGGACCGGGTGGAGGGGAACGTGCGTCTGGCAGCGGTAATTCGCAAAGACGGCCGGGTGGAATCGGTGAGACTTTTGCGGCGCCTCGACGACCGGCTGGACCAGAGCGCCCAGGAGGCCATGGCCAAATGGCAGTTCGAACCCGCGCTACGCGACGGCCGGCCCGTCGAGGTTGACGCATTGATCGAAATCCCGTTCCGGTTGGCGCCTCCTCCTAAGAGATGAAACGAAATGATTCGCCAATACCTGATGATCGACGCCGACGACACGCTTTGGGAGAATAACATCTACTTCGAGCGCGCCTTCGACGAGTTTGTGCAGTATCTGGATCACGCCACCTTGACCGCCGCCGAGATCCGCGATGTGCTCGATGAAATCGAAATGGCCAACGCCAAGATTCACGG
>JBEKTJ010000277.1:0-7724 GCA_049516155.1 Bryobacteraceae bacterium | reverse complement strand
TGTTTCACGGGCTAGGCGATCACGCTTCCAACTCCTTCTCTATCGATGGGCAGAATATTAGCGATCAGCAAAGCAAGGTATTCTCCAACCAGCTTCCGGTAGACGCCGTTCAGTCGATGGAGGTGATTGAAGGCGCGCCTCCGGCGGAATACGGCGACAAGACCAGTCTGGTGATTGTGGTGACCACCCGCTCGGGACTCGGGCAGACCCAGCCGCACGGCGACGTCACCGCTTCGTACGGCAGCTTCGGCTCGACCAATGCGGGTTTCGATTTGGCTTACGGGGGCCAGAATTGGGGCAACTTCTTTTCCGCCAACGGCATGGACACAGGACGGTTCCTGGACGGGCCGGAATTTCAAGTCATGCACGACCACGGCAATCAAGAGAATTTTTTCGACCGCGTGGATTTTAAACCTTCCCAGCCGGATGCGGTCAACATAAACCTGGGTTTCACGCGCTCCTGGTTCCAGACGCCAAATTCGTACGACGCGCAAGACGCCACTGCTTGGTCGGGACTGGTGGTGAACAACAACGGACTAGGTCCCAATGGTTTGCCTGTGGGATCGACGGACCAGCGGTCGCAGATCCGGACGTTCAACGTCGCCCCCGCCTGGACACGGGTGGTGAATGCGAACGCCGTGTTCACCTTCGGCGGCTTTGTCCGGCAGGATCAATATAACTACTATCCGAGCGATAATCCTTTCGCGGATCTGCAGCCGGACCTGCAACTCCAGACGATCGGGCAGAACCGCACGCTTACCGATGCCGGCTTGCGCACGAGTCTTTCCTATGTGAAGGGCATCCACAACGTGAAGGCGGGGATCACGTACTCGGACACGATATTGACCGAAAAGGATGCCTTCGGAGTTGTGGATCCCACAGCGAACGCGGTGTGCTTGAATGCGGATGGCAGCGCCTATACCGGCGCGGGGTTGACGAATCCGGCGGAATGTACCGGGCCGCTCACACCGAATCCCAGCTTTAGCCCACTGCTAGCCTGCTACGACTTGACCAGGACGGCGGCCTTGCCCGCGTCGGATAACTGCCCGAACTCCACCAGCGGCTTGTACCATTTTTACGGGCACGCCAATATCCGGGAACTGTCCTCTTATATCCAGGACACCATCACGAAGAATAACTGGACCTTTAATCTGGGTCTGCGCTTCGATTACTACGATGGCTTGGTCACCGCCACACAGCCGGAACCGCGCCTCGGCATCGCGTACAATATCAAGCCAACCAGCACGGTGCTGCGCGTTTCTTACGCCCGCACGCTGGAAACCCCTTTCAACGAGAACCTGGTGCTCGCCAGCGAGGGATGCAACAATCCGGTGATCGCCGCGCTCGAGGCGTCCACTGTCACGCCCTGCGTCAGCAACGTGCCGCTAAGTCCGGGGTGGCGCAATGAGTTCCACGCGGGCCTTGAGCAAGCCTTCGGAAAACACCTGGTGATAGATGCCGAATACATCTGGAAGTACACGCATAAGGCGTACGACTTCAGTGTGCTGGGCGACACGCCGATCACGTTTCCGATCGAGTGGGACCGCTCGAAGATCCCGGGATATGCCATCCGCGCGAGTGTCCCGAACTGGAAGGGCTTCACGGCGTACGTGGTGATGTCCAGCGTGGCGGCGCGTTTCTTTGAGCCGCAGGTTAGCGGCATCGGCTCGACGCCGGTCGGGTCGGAGGTCTTCCGCATCGACCACGACGAGCATTTCAACCAGACCACGCACTTGCAATATCAGGTTCGGAAGAACGGACCGTGGTTCGGCTTCACCTGGCGTTACGATAGCGGCCTGGTGGCGGGTCCGGTACCCTGCGCGGGTGGCAACTGCGCGAATGGTCCGAACGGCTCGGATACCGAGGTGGATGTGTCCGGACTGTCGCCGGACCAGCAGTTCCAAGCCGGGCTTTATTGCGGGAGCGTCAAGGCCACGCCGACCACGCCTATCAGTCCCAATGGTTTGTGTCCGGCATCGGAATACGGCTCCAACCTGGTGAAGATACCGGCGGCCGGCACGGAGAGCGACGATCACAACCCGCCGCGTATCGCGCCGCGCAGCCTGTTTGATGTGTCGGTGGGGGAAGACAACCTGTTTCGCGGCGATAAGTATAAGTGGAGCGCACGGCTGACGGCCATCAACGTAACGAACGAATATGCGCTTTACAATTTCCTTTCGACCTTCAGCGGAACGCACTACGTCACCCCGCGCGCCATCACGGCCACAATAGGCCTCCACTTTTAGGGTAGAGAATGGGGGCGAGTCCCTGGCCCACTCTCCCCCCGGCGCGCGTCGCTCGCCCTGCTATCCTGATAAAGCGCCATGGACGTCCCCGTACAATCCCAATCGGCCACCATCGTTATCCCGCCAACGCGGTCCCAGCTCACCTCATCCGCCCCCGATGACGGTCGCTTCGTTCCCGGCACGCTGGTCGCCGGACGCTATCGCATCGTCTCGCTGCTGGGCCGCGGTGGCATGGGCGAAGTCTACCGCGCCACAGATCTGACCCTCTCACAGCCCGTGGCCCTGAAGTTCCTGCCGGATTCCGGCGCCGATCACCAGCGCGCGCTCGAGCGCTTCCACAGTGAAGTCCGCATCGCCCGCCAAGTCTCGCATCCCAACGTGTGCCGCGTATACGACGTTGGCGAAGCGGAAGGCATGGCCTATATTTCCATGGAGTACGTGGATGGAGAGGACCTGGCTTCCCTGCTGCAGCGCATCGGGCGACTGCCCGCCGGCAAGGCCCTGGAGATCGCGCGCAAGATCAGCGCAGGCGTGGCCGCGGCGCACGATAAAGGCGTCATTCACCGCGATTTGAAGCCCGCGAATATCATGCTTGACCGGCGCGGCAATGTGGTCATCATGGACTTCGGCCTGGCCGCCGTGGCCAACGAGTTGCGCGGCGCCGAAGCCCGCAGCGGCACACCCGCGTATATGGCCCCGGAGCAGTTGCGCGGCGAACAGGTCACCGCCAAAAGCGACATTTACGCGCTGGGCATGGTGCTGTACGAGATCTTCACCGGGAAGCGCGCTTATGAAGCCGCCAGCATGGCTGAATTGATCCGCATGCAGGAGAGCGCGCAGATTACCAGCATGTCGTCGCTCGCGGCCGACATCGATCCCGCGGTCGAGAAAGCCATCCGCCGCTGTCTGGATCCGGATCCCGCCAAGCGTCCCGCGAGCGCGCTGTCGGTGGCCGCGGCGCTGCCCGGGGGCGACCCGTTGGCGGCTGCTCTGGCGGCCGGTGAAACGCCTTCTCCCGAGCTGGTGGCGGCATCTGGGAAGACCGAGGGATTGCCGCTCAAGAGGTCCGTGCCCCTGGCCCTAGGGCTCGCCGCCCTGATTATCGCGGTGCCGTTCGTACGTACCAACATCGAGTTGCACAGCCTGATTCCATTCAATCTCTCGGAGGACGCCCTGGCCGCCAAGGCTCGCGAGCATGCCGCGGCATTCGGCTATACGGCGCTGCCCGCCGACCGAAAATATGACTTGCAGTGGGATTGGTCTTTGATCGACGATTCCCGCCGGCATACAAAAAACGTGGCTGAAATCCGGCGTTGGTTTGCAGGCGACTCGCCTTTGGTGCTGGGCTATCGCGAGAGCCCCGCGCCACTGGTCGCGATGCCGGATGGCGACATCACCGAACAGCGTCCCGCTCCCACTGTTCCCGGCATGATCGAGGCCTGGGTCGATAGTAAAGGGGATCTGCGCTTCTTTCACGCCGTGCCACCCGAAAAAAACGACTCTACGACGCCGGCCGCGGTGGATGTGCAGACCATTTCCCGCGCCATCGGCTTCGACATTTCGCAGTGGCCGGAGACTGCGCCCAAGTTCACGCCTGTATATGCTTTCGACTGGCAGAAGGGATGGAAAGGGCAGCACCCGGCGCTGCATACCGAGATCACGGTACAGGCCGCGGCCTGGCATGGCCGCATCACGGACTTGCAGGTGCTGCGGCCCTGGTCGGAGCCATGGCGCGAACCGGAGTGGTACGCCCGCGACTGGAAAGATTCGGCGCGCTCGGTGATCGAGAAGCTGATCTACGCGCTGGCAGTCCTTTTCGCGGCATTCATGGCGGCGCGCAATCTACGCGCGGGACGTGGCGACCGGCGCGGCGCGTGGCGCTTGTCGGTGGCGTTCTTTATTCTGATGGGCGCTGGATGGTTGTGTTCGACGCACTGGGTGGCGGACATCGCGATGACCCGCATCGCCCTCAACAATGCCGGCGACTGGTTAACCTCGGCGGCCCTGATCTGGCTGCTCTACATTGCCCTGGAGCCGGCCGTCCGGGCGCGCTGGCCGCATGCCATCCTGACCTGGAGCCGTATTCTGACCGGCCGCTGGCAGGACGCTCAAGTGGGCGCACACGTTCTTTACGGAACGCTGCTCGGCTTGGTGATAACGTCGTTTTTTCTGATCAGCCAATGGTTCGAAACCTCACGCGGATCCGCAGGCGCGGCGGCTTTTGCGCATGTGGGCTTTAGTGCGCGCTATTGGGTCGCCGATGTTCTGGGCAGGGCCAGGGGTGCGGTAGAGTTCGGACTGCTCGTGATATTCGTGATTTTCTGTCTGCGTGCGGTTTGCCGGAAGGATTGGATCGCGTCAGTGGCGGCGGCGGTGCTCTTCACGCTGACGGAAGGCGACGCCTGGCGAGGGAACATATTGAATTTCCTTTTCTTTCTGGTGATCTTTACCCTCCTTGTTCTTGTCATTCTGCGCCTGGGCCTGGTCTCCACAATGGTGGCGATTTTCGTGACCAACTTCCTGCTCCAGGTTCCGGGCGCGCAGGGGCTGACGAAGCCGTACGAGTCGGCCGTGATCACTTATCCCGCGCTGGTGCTGGTCATGGTGATTTGGGCTTTCTGGCGCACTTCGGGCCAGGAGATTATGGGCACGAACAGTAGGACAGGCCTCCTGGCCTGTCTAATGTGCGCCGGTTTAATGTGTTGCCCCTCCGCCCAGGCGCAAGATCGCCCCCTAACCTGGAGCGACGAATTCAACGGCGCGCCCGGATCGCCACCCGACCCCGCGAAGTGGGTGTACGATCTCGGCGGCGGTGGCTGGGGCAATCATGAGATGGAAGTCTATACGGACCGCCGCGCCAATTCCTATCTGGATGGGCAAGGCCACCTTGTGATCCGCGCGCTGCAGGCCGCCCCGGGCAAGTTCACTTCGGCCCGCCTCAAGACGCAAGGCAAGTTCGCTTTCGAGTTCGGGCGCGCGGAAGCGCGTATCCGGATTCCCTATGGACAGGGTATCTGGCCGGCCTTCTGGATGCTGGGTGCGGACGTCCGGCGCAGCGCCTGGCCTACTTGCGGCGAGATCGACATCATGGAGAACATCGGGCGCGAGCCCGATACCGTACACGGCACTGTGCACGGCCCTGGCTATTCCGGCGCCAATAGCATCGGGAAACCCTTCCAGATTGCGACCGGGAGGTTCGCCGACGATTATCATGTCTATGCCGTCGAGTGGACACCGGAGCGCATGGACTTCCTGGTGGATGGCCAGAGCTACCACACCGTCACGGGCGCATCTTTGCCGGCCGGGACGAAATGGGTCTACGACCATCCCTTCTTCCTGATCCTCAACGTGGCGGTGGGCGGCGATTGGCCCAAGAATCCGGACGAGACCAGCGTATTCCCGCAAACCATGCTGGTGGATTATGTGCGCGTCTATGGGCGCTAAGCCGGTCTAGCGGATCGGCGAGAAATCCAGCGGGCGCAGGATCGCGTTGCTGATATTTGAAACTATCTCGGCATCCGCGTAGCTCCCCCCCAGTTTGTCGCGCGCGGCCAGGCTTTCGAATGACAGCATGTAAGTCAGGTTGGGCAGGTCGCGCCCGACCGAGAATAATACGGAGCCGCGTACCGGGCTGGGCCAAGCCATCTCTTACCTACTGAATCGCTGGGTTTTTGGCCAGCGACGAGAACCTCTGAGATGTTCCGCGCGCGGCCCTAGGCCCGCCTGTGCATCAAACCGTCGACAGGCCGTCCGGCTGGACCAATTCACATCGAGCCATTCGCCTCTGGACCAACTGCAATTGACTTCCTCGCGCGGAACCGAAAAGCATACGGTTTCATCACATCGACCTGAACCTCGCTAAAACCTGCGGCTTCCAGCCGCGCGGGAAACGTCACAGGATCGACCACGATCATCGTGTCGAACACGTGGAGAAGCCGGAACGACCGGCTGTAGAGGCTGTCGGTGCCGGCAAAGAGCCCGCCGGGACGCAGGACTCGGGCCACCTCCCGCAGCAAGCGGTCCTGCTTTGCGACGGACGGTACATGGTGAAGCATGGTGAAACAGACCGCCCCGTCAAAACTCTCATCCGGCAGCGACATCGCCGTAGCGTCCTCACACATCACGCGCACGCTTTGGTCGAACCTCTGCCGAAGCTTCTCCACAAACCTGTGGTCCGGCTCGACACAGGTCAGATGGGCTACGCGGGCATGCAGCAGATCAGTCGAGGCGCCGGGACCAGGTCCGACTTCCAGCACATCCGAGCCTAGATGCAGCCCATCCAGGGTCCAGGGCAGGATATAGGTTTCGACCACTTTCTTCCAGCGTGCGGAACTACATAGCCAACGATGAATCAGGTTCATGCGGATGCCTTAGTGTTGGGAGATGCTCGATCCAGATCGGAAGTGGCGACGAAACCGATCATGCCCTGGTCAGAAAGTCGGAACTGTTTGGCCATAGACCGATGATCGCACTGAAATTGGGCTTGTCGCAAGAATGCTCTTACGACATAATATATCGGCATTGCGACACGGCTTCTTTTGATTTGAACGTCCCCGGGGCTTTCTTGGAGTCTGGGTGTAATGCAGTGTCGGCGGGGTCGGGCGCACATCACGTTGGGATACCGTCCGCCGGCTTTCCGTCTCCGGGAAATATAGGTCACGGTTCTGGAAGGCCCGCCGAAAACCTCACTCGCCTCTAGCGGATCGGCGAGAAATCCAGCGGGCGCAGAATTGCGTTGCTGATATTTGAAACTATCTCGGCATCCGCGTAACCCGGCTGCGCGCGCAGTTTCTGCCACTCCGGGTCGGCGCCGAACGCGCCCCACAGTTTTTCGCGCGCGGCCAGGCTTTCGAAAGACAGCATATAAGTCAGGTTGGGTAGGTCGCGCCCGACCAGGGTCTCGCCGAAAAAGACCGGCGCCATCCCCAGCCGCTGGAAAATGCCGGCTTCGCCTTCGTTGAACATGCGGATCTTGCGCTGCGCCGCTTTGGCATTGTTGGATTCGTAAGTACGCAGCTCGAAGATGCGCGGCGGGCGCTGACCTCCGGGCGGAACGGCGATAGATGGCATGACGTCGAAGGCCCGCAACAGGGAATTCTCCATGCGGATGTAACTGAGTTCCGTTATAGAGTTGTACTCGTCGAAACCACGTTGAAATTCCTTGTCGGCGGCCAAGCGCTCGATGCTGTCCGTAAAAGCCGCGGCGGAAGGGTAACTACTCAGCGCCAGGATGAAGGGGCTGCCTTCCGCGATGACGGCGCCGAAGAATCCCAGCGGGCCGATGCCCAGGCGCTGGGCGGCGGGCAGAAAATGTTTGTTCAAGAAGTCCGCGGTGCGCTGCGTCTGGCTGCCGGTACGCATGTGGTAATAGCGCAGCTCGAGCAAGGCGTTCTGTTGGGCGGCGGCGGCAGGCGCAGCGGCGAGGCCGGCGGAAGCGGCGGCTCTTACGAATTGTCGGCGTTGCATCACGCCATAGTT
>JBEKTJ010000276.1:0-7744 GCA_049516155.1 Bryobacteraceae bacterium | reverse complement strand
AGGTGTTGCTGGGGAGTCTCGCCGGCGAGCACCTGCGCCACTTGGGTGACGGCTTCACCGGCGTCGAAGAAGCCCTGCGCGAACGGAAGCTGCCGCCCGCCGCGCAGAGGGACGACTTGCAGAAGATGCTGGCCGAGCACTATGAGAGGTGGGTCGACATGCCAGTCCCGGCGCTGAATGGCAAAACCCCGCGGGAAGCGGCGGCCAACCCCGAGAGCCGCACCCAGTTGGGCGCCCTTTTGAAGATGATGCAGAACGGCGAAGAACACAAGCGCCGCGACGGGTTCGCGTGGTTCGACGTGTCGAAGCTGAAGGCGGAACTGGGCATCGAATTTTGAGCCCCGGATCTGCATCCCTCCCGTGAGTTACCATGGGCATGCCATGATGCGAGTGGTAGAGATGGCTTGCGCGCTGGCCCTGGCTGGCGCTTGTTTCGCGCAGAACCAGCAGTATCGCGCGACGCTGGCTGCCGGAAGCGGCGGCAATCTGCCTTCGACGCCGCTGTTCACTGCCCCGGCCGCGGGCCAGGATTTGCCTCCCTGCAATGTGGTGAACGCCTTTGCCAACGGGGTGGTCATCTACACGGTTCCGGTAGTGATCGATCCCGGGTCCGACCGTATGTCGCACCGTTGGGACGATAAGTGCGCAGTTACCATCTGGATGAAGGGCTACCGGAAGGCCAGCGTAACGCTGCACGACGGCGCGGTGATCCTGCTGCAACAGATTGGCGATCCCGAAGGCTCCACGGTTTCCATGACCGCTCTGCATGTGCCCAAAGAGGCCGCGAAAGCCTACGACAAGGGCCTTGGGGCGATGAGCGACGGCAAGCTTCCCGGCGCGCAGAAGCAGTTCGAGCGCGCGGTCGCGCTGTATCCGGATTATGCCCAGGCCTGGAGTCAACTCGGCGAAGTGCTCGAGCAGCAAGCGGAGCCGGAAGAGGCGGCGGATGCCTGCGCACACGCGCTGAAGGCCGACCCCAAATATATTCGCCCCTATCTGCAATTGATCCGCATGGCGGTTGCCGGGAAAAGAATGGAGGACGCGGCGTCTCTTGGCGAGCGAGCCGTCCAACTGGATCCGGTGGAGTTCCCCGGAATCTACTACTACGCCGCCGAGGCCAACTACGAGCTGAAGCACCCCGACGTGGCCGAGAGGGCCGTCCGCAGGGCTATAGATCTCGACAAGGACCACCAATATCCGGCCACCGAGGCCCTGCTGGCGAAGGTGCTGGCCGATAAGGGCGATTCCCGCGGCGCGATGGAGCACTTCACGAAATATTTGCAGCTCGCCCCAAAAGCCGACGATGCGGCCGCCATCCGGCAGCGCATGGCGGAGTTGGAGCGCGGCGAGGCGCAGCCGAAATAGGTATCGGGCCGGGATACGCGCTAACATAGTTACCAGTGCCCAAGAAATTGCTGATCGCTTTGTCGCTGATGTGGCTGCGCCTGACTGCCCAGGGTCCGCCGGACAATCCCCGGTTCACCGGCGACGGCCAGCTCGTGCGGCCGGACAATTATCGCGAATGGATTTATCTTAGTTCGGGGCTGGGGATGACTTATGGCCCTGTCGATTCCGCCGCCGCCCCCTCCTCCGGGCGCTTCGACAATGTCTTCGTTGCGCCTTGGGCATATAAAGCTTTTCTTCAAACGGGCGCGTGGCCGGACAAGACCATGTTTGCTTTGGAGGTCCGCTACTCCGCCAGCAAAGGCTCCATCAACGAAGGAGGCCATTACCAGGAAGGTTTTGCGGGATTGGAGATCCACCTCAAAGACGCGGAACGCTTCCCTACAAAATGGGCGTTCTTCGAATTCGGCGGCTCCCAGCAGACGGCCAAGCCGTTTCCGGCTAACTCAAGCTGCCAGACGTGCCATGCCAAGAACGGCGCAGTGGACGAAACGTTCGTGCAATTCTATCCGACCCTGATCCCTGTGGCCAAAGCCAAGGGGACGCTGAAACCATAGTTTCTAGCGCTCGGCGGCAAGCACTGTCCCCCGGTCCCGGCATCCATCGCGCAGAGACGCCCCCGGCTCCGCTTTATACCAGTTGGTCTACCTTGGGTCCTGCGCAGTGTTGCGTGCATTCCGTTCGGCCTTGACCTTCCTGGTTTCCAGGGTCTTTGCGACGAAGTAGTCAGCAGCCTCCATGTCGGCCCTGTACCCTTCCGCCGAATCTTCTAGGTCTGCCTTCTCACGGTAAAGAAGGTTTTCGTAGGCCATGGCGTCGTCGTACTCAGGGTCGAGTCTTATGGCTGCGTCCAGGTTCTCGAAGCCCTCCTCGACGAGCGGCCGGTTGGCGGCGGACAGCTCCGCGCGGAGATTGTTATCTTTCAGCGGGCCTTGATCGGCCGGCTTCATTCCTAATCCGGCGCGAGCGTCGATAAGCGGCTGGAGCGCCCTGGTCCAGGCAATCACGCCTAGGCTGTAATACGCCTCTTTGTTACCGGGTTTTACCGCGACCAGCTTCTGGTACCACTGTTCGGCGGCATCGAGTTTTTTCTCGTTAAAGTAGAGCCAAGCGACCGAATTTATAGCCAATTCATTCATGGGGTCCTGCTCCAAGACTATTTGGAATTGGTCCTCCGCCTTGCTGGCCATCTTTATGTTATCCGGCGAGTCGTTGCCAGGGATATATTGCTGCATAAAGACCGTGGCCAAATACAACCGCGCTGTGGTGAAATTCGCATCGAGTTCGACGGCTGCCGTGAAGTGCTCTACTGCCGCGGGATACTGCGCGTCCTTAAACGCCTGGACGCCCTTGCTTAATTGGTCTCGCGCTTTGGAGCGAACCTCCGCCTGCGGCGAATTGGGCTCTGGACTGGCCTGCGGGCTTGCTGCGGAGGGCTGCCACACCGCAAGGACGGCGATCTGCATCGACAGTAGCCTGATAGCCAATGGAATCGTGAGCGTCGGTTTCTTGGGCGCCATACGTTCCTCCTTCAATCTAAGCGTAAGAACTATGCAGGTGTAGACACCGGAGGGATGCGGCCGGTTCCCCTTCTCACGAACAGATTCTGGGTCACCCTGTTGACCGCCAACAGGAAACCGTTGTATACTCCTGTAGACTACCAAAAGGGAAGAGCTATGGCGCATCTTATGGCAAAGGAGAAAACGGACGTACTGCATGGCTCGCTGGCCCTCATGGTGTTGCGCACCCTGGACACGCTCGGCCCCCAACATGGGTGGGGCATCGCGCGCCGTATTGAGCAGATCAGCGGGGACGCGTTGGAGCTGAACCAAGGCACTTTGTACCCCGCGCTGCTGCGGCTGCAGCAAATGGGGTGGATTACTTCCGAATGGGGCGCGTCTGAGAACCATCGGCGCGCCAGATTCTACTCCATCACGCGGGCCGGCAAGAAACAGCTCGCCGCCGAAGCCGAGAACTGGCAACGTATTTCCAGCATCCTCGCCCGCTTCTCAAGCCCAACGGGAGAATCGTGATGACCAATCTTCGTGTGCTTTTCTGCCGGCTTACCGGTCTCGTTCGCAGAGGAAGCCTGGAGCGCGATTTGGATGACGAACTCCAGTTTCATCTGCAATTGGAAACCGCTGAAAACGTCCGCAAGGGCATGCCCCCCGCGGAGGCGCGTACGTCTGCCCTGCGCCACTTCGGCGGCGTCGCTCAAGTTAAAGAGACCTATCGGGACACTCACGGGCTGCCGGCCGTCCAACTGCTGTGGCAGGACGTTCGTTTCGGCTTCCGCATGATGCGCCGCAGCCCCGCCATCTCGCTGCTGGTGATCCTCTGCCTGACCTTGGGGATCGGCGCGAATGCGGCTGTTTTCAGTTGGATTGAAGGCATCCTGCTGCGCCCGTTCCCGCTCGTAGCCCATCAGGAACGAATGATGGCCATGGCCGGAACCAACCGCGGTGTTGCCGGCCTGGACGATCTCTCGTGGCCCGACTTTGTGGATCTGCAAAAGAACTGTACACTGTTCGACGCGTTTATCGTGGACAAAATCATGGGGGTTACGCTGGCCGTCGGCGAGCGCGCCCAGCGTGCCCGAGGCAGCATCGTGTCGGCCAACTATTTCAACGCGCTGGGAGTGCATCCGATCCTGGGGCGCGGGTTCGAACCCGGCGAGGATTTCGGCCGCAATGCCCACCCGGTGACCGTGATCGCCTATCAAATGTGGCAAGACCGCTTTCGCGGCGACTTCGGGATCATTGGCAAGACCCAGATGCTCAACGGCATGCCGCATACCATCGTGGGCGTTGCGCCGGAAGGATTCTACGGGACGTTCGTGGGGTGGGCCATGCAGTTCTGGGTGCCCACCTCGATGCAGGAACGCTTCGAGCCGCCCTCCTACAAGTTGGAAGATCGCGGCGAGCGCTGGATTGAAGGCTTCGCGATGCTCAAACCCGGAGTGACTCCGGCACAGGCACAGGCGGAGATTTCGGCCGTGGCGAAGCGATTGGAAGCCGATTATCCGGCGACGAATCGCGGCTACGGCATCAAGCTGTTCCCGTTGTGGAAGACCCCTTTCAATAATGCGGGCACGCTGCTCCCCACGCTCGGAATCGCGCTGGCGGTGGTAGTCTTCGTGCTGCTGATCGCGTGCGCCAACGTCAGCAACCTGCTGCTGGTCCGCTCCTTCGGACGGCGGCATGAAATGACCGTTCGGCTGGCGGTTGGCGCCGGGCGGGGCCGGCTGGTGAAACAACTTCTCACGGAAGGGACGATCCTGTCGATTCTCTCCGCCGCCGGCGGTCTGGTGCTCGCGCACTGGTGCCGTAATTTGCTTGCGCTGTTGCTGCCGGCGCGGGGAGGCGTCACGATGACACTGCCCGGCGAACTGGACTGGCGCGTACTGGCGTTGAGCGCCGGGGTTTGCCTCGTCTCCACGCTGCTGTTCGGCCTGGCGCCGGCCATTCAGGCCGGCAACATCGATCTGGTTTCATCGCTTAAGGCGGACTCGGCCGGCGTCGTCGGTGGGCGGCGCCGAGCGACGGTACGGTCGAGCCTGGTCGTGGTGCAAGTTGCGCTGAGTTTTGTTTTGTTGGTGGGGGCGGGCCTGCTGCTGCAGAGCCTGCGCGGAATTCAGAATGCCAGCCCCGGGTTTTCGGCGCGAAGCGTGCTGACCACAGGCGTCGATTTGCGCTCGGCGGGTTACGATGCGCAGCGCATCAAGACTTTTCAAGACGAGTTGATCGACCGTCTCCAAGCTATCGGCGGCGTGCAATCGGCGGCATTCGCCCGCACCGCGCCCTTCAGCTATGGGAGTTATTCTTCCGCAGTCATCGCCGTGGATGGTTATGAGACCGCGCCCGACCAACAACTAACGGTCGATTACAACGAGGTGGGGCCCGGCTATCTCGTCACCATGGGCATTCCCGTGGTGTCCGGTCGCGAGTTTACTCGCGCCGACAACGAAACCGCTCCACTCGTTGCGGTGGTGAATGAGGCCATGGCGGCCCAGTATTGGCGCGGACAGGACCCTGTGGGCAGGCGCCTGCATGTGAAGGGCCGCTCAATGCAGGTGGTGGGCGTCGCCAAAATGTCGAAGTACCGCAGCCTGCGCGAGACGCCTCCGCCCTTCTTCTACGTGCCGTTGCGTCAGAGCGTCCCAGGCTCCGCGTTGGAGGTACGCACGCCGCTGGGGCCGGAGACCATGGCGAAGGTTCTAGTCCGCGAAATACATAAACTCGATGCGAACGTAGCCCCGGGCGAAGTCATCACGATGCAGGAACAAATCGACCGGACCACTGCGGTACAGCGGGTGGCTGTCACGATGCTTGGCGTGTTTGGTGGATTGGCGTTATTCCTGGCCGCCATCGGGCTATACGGCGTCATGTCGTACACGGTGTCGCAGAGTAGGCGCGAACTGGGATTGCGGATGGCCCTGGGCGCGTCGGCGGCGCATCTGATGCGGGGGGTGATGTCCCAAGGTATGGCGTTGACGGCGGCCGGCCTGGCGCTGGGAGCCGTGGGGGCGCTGTCATTGACGCGCCTGATCGTGGGCGTGCTGTATAAGGTAAGCCCGCGCGATCCGCTGGCGTTCGGGGTGGCATTCGTGGTGATGGCGATGGCTGCCGGGGTAGCGTGTTTTTTGCCCGCTTGGCGCGCGACGCGGACGGATCCGGTGCGCGCGCTGCGAAACTGATTGGGCGCTGGCCAAGGCTTGACCGGAAGGCCCATCCCGTGTCAGCATGAAATCTCGCGCCATGGACGCACCCGACCAACGCCTGCTTGAGGCTCTGCTGGACTCCTGGGAGCGGAACAACGCCATCCTGCTCAACTTGCTCCGCGTGCTGCCGGCGGGCGATCTGGAGGTCGCGGCAATGGAGGGTAGCCCGTCCATCGCGCAGATGTTCACCCACATCCACTACGTACGGCTTGTACTCGTCTTGGAGGACGCCCCTGAGTTCGCCGGAACCTTGCCCGAGAAAGAATGGGTGGTCGAGCGCGATCCGCGTCGCATCGCGCAGATGCTGAACGACAGCGCCAAGGTGGTGCGGGATGCGGTAAAGAGCAGGGTGGAGGCCGGCCGGGACATGAACCTTCACTACGACCACCCCATCCTCCTGCTCCAGCACATGCTCTGGCACGAGGGCTACCATCACGGTCAGATGAAGCTGGCCCTCAAGCTGGCCGGCCGCCCGCTGTCCGATAAGGACGCCGGCCCGGTCACCTGGGGCGTGTGGATGCGCAAGACGTGAGGGACTGGTTCGCCTTTCGGTTAGAATGCGGGGCAACTGATACCATGGTGAGAGAGCATGAATCTGACAATGGAAATTCCCGACGATGTTGCCGAGCGCCTTCATGAGGCGGGCGGGGACTTGCCGCGCCGCGCCTTGGAAGCGTTGGTGGCGGAAGAGTACCGGCAGGGTCACCTTACGAAGCCCGACCTTAGGCGAGTCCTGGGTTTTGAAACCAGCGACCAAATCGACGGATTCCTGCGCGCGCACGAGGTATGGATTGATTACACGCTGGATGATCTGGAGCGCGAACGAGCCGGCTTGCGGCGCCTCGGGCTCTGAATGCTTCTGGTCGTCGCGGAAACCAGTCCTATTCGCTATCTGGTGCAGATTGGTCAGATAGAGCTTTTGGCCCGGCTGTTCGATGAAATCAAACTTCCATCCGTTGTGGCTGAGGAACTGCGCCATCCGTCCGCGTTGGCCCAGGGCGGGCCTGGATGGAAGACCCGCCCGAATGGGCGAAGATTTTGACGGTGCCGGAAAGCGGTGACCCCGTACTCGGGAAACTGGACCCCGGCGAGCGAGCGGCGATAGCTCTTGGGCTCTCCCTCAAAGCCGATTTGATTCTCATCGACGAGCGTAAGGCACGGCCGTGGCGGTGACGAAAGGCTTGGAGGCTACCGGAACCCTCGGTGTACTTAACCTTGCGGCGAGCCGAGGTTTGGTGAATCTCCGAGAGGCGTTGGACCGGTTAACCGGGACGAATTTCCGGTATAGGCCGGAACTCATCGGGGCTCTCCTGGCGAAGTATCGGGATTAGGGGCGGACCAAATGTGTGACTGCGTGGCTGTCGCGCGTTGGCCTTCGTTTAGCTACGTTCGGACTTGTGGGGCGCTGGTCGATCTTCTCTAAGCATTCCCCGCGTTTTTCGAACCGATCCATTGCCCCAACAAGCCCAACATTTGGGCCCGCCGCGTAGTATACTAGCCGCTTCGCGGCCGTTCAAAACAGATAGCTGGAAGCCCCTGACGGTCTGCCATAATAGATGCTAATCCTCGCGGGGGAGCGGGACCAGCCGTGTGTTTTTCGGCAGCAGCGAACTTTATCGG
>JBEKTJ010000275.1:0-7872 GCA_049516155.1 Bryobacteraceae bacterium | reverse complement strand
CGCTACCGCGCCCGCCATGACGATCGCGGCCGCCAGAAGTAACATGCTGCGTACCTGCATATTGCACCTCAATTCATGGGAATATCGACAGTGCCATTGGCCGCTGCCATGAGTTGTCCTTCCGAGTCTCTGATCACCAGCCGGATCATGTAACTGCCCGGCTTCACGTCGAAGCTGCTTTTCACAGTGATCCCCGAATTCAGCCTGCTTTCCAAAGTCTGGTCTTTCAGGCGCATTTCGACGGTCTTGGAGTTTCCCTTAACCAGGTTTCCGTTGCGGTCGAACAGTCCTGAGACCACCATCAGATCGTCCTGGTTGCGCCCGTTCTCCTTGCGAAAATGCAAATGCCTCACATCCACGCGCGCCATCACCGAAAGCTTCGCTTCTTCGGCGCCCGGTTTGAAAAACTGCGTGTGCATCACCAGCGGGATGTCGCGCAATTCCTCGCGCGAGAACAGCGCATCCTGGACCTCCTGCTTGGCGGTTTCCGCGGCGTCGGACAGATGCTGTGGAGCATAGTAGCCGCTGCGCGCCTGCACGTCCAGCTTGCCGGCGTTCCTGAGGGAAATTTTTAACGAGTGCAGCCGGCCGTCGAGCTTCAGGTTTTGCGGCGAAAAACCCAGTACATACACAAACTCCGGCCGTGCGGCCACGCGCTTGAAACCCTCCACCAGATCGTTGTTGTTATGAAAGAATACGCCGCCCGTGCCATAGGCGAATTCGGCGAGCACGTCCTCCTCGGCTTGGGAACTGGCCAACTGATACTGGGACCGCATGAACGCGCCGGCAGTGCTCTGTGGAGCGGGCTGGCTGGGATCGCCAAAGGGAACGATCGTGTATAGACCGCGCGCGTTCAGAGAACTCACGATGACGTTGGCGCGTATGGCATGGTCGATGATCTCGCTCTTGTCCTGGTGCAGATCGGCGAGCGTGAGGAATCCCGGAGAAACCAGAATGATGCTGCGCTGCCCGGGCATGGTGGAAATCCGGCGCACCGCATCCTTCAGCGCGCGCAGTGCGGCGCGGCTTTCCGACTCGCCTGTGTTGAGCACCTGCGACGCCGTGGCGCGGGACATCGATTGCGCGGCCTGCACGGAACTCTGGTCGGTGGGGTCCAGGGTCATGCATACGATCGCGTCCTGCACGGCGGCTTGCAAGGCGCTGGGATCGTTCTCGTTCATAATCAAGTCCGCCTGATAGTAGCTGATATCCGGACACAACTGGCTCATGGCGCGGGCGATGGGCTGGGGAGTGATGCGGAGCAAGGTGGCATGCAGTTTGGCGCGGTCGTCCGTGAAATCGAGCATGGTCCGGCCGGAGGTGGTGTAGATGGCCGCGCGGTCGGTGGGCACCAGCGCCGCGTCGATGTGGCGCTCGGCGGCGGCGCGCACCTGCATCAGATCTGCCTGCGAGACGTGCACATCGTCGAACAGGTATATGACGAAGCGCTTGGGAACGTCGGCGGGGTTGACGGCCGCAGGCTCTTGCTGTCCTTCGACCGCTGGAGGAGCGATCTCGGTCTTGACCGGCTCGGCAGTCTGGCTGGCGAGCGTCTCTATAGAAAAGGAGGAGATGGTCTGTGGTTTGCCTTTATCGAAAAGCTGAAAATCCTCCTTGTGCAGATCGCCGACCGCGCGCCCTTGCTTGTCGCGGACGACCACCGGCACCAGCACCAGATTGACTTTCGTACGGAAAGTCGCGGGCGTTTCGCGGGTTGTCATCTCGTCGTTTTGCTGCGGAGGCGTTGGCTGGGTTTGGCCTTCCGCGGCGCTCCAGACAACCAGAAGGACCCAGAGGCAGAGATACGGCCTGACAGCGGGTCTTAGCATTGGATCAATTCTACTCCTTTGGTCGGGGCTTTGGGAGCCGTGCGCTATCCTCATTTCATGAAAACCATTAAAACAATGCCGACGAGTCTGCCGCTCTGGCTGCTTGCGCTCACATCGGCTCATGCACAGACGCCCGCAACTTATCCGCTGCAAGACGGGTTCGTGGATGCGCGCGGCGTGCTGATCTATTACCAGACACTCGGGCAAGGGGCGCCCCTGTTGATCGTGCACGGCGGCCCGGGCGCATCGCACGACTATTTCCTTCCGTACTTATTGCCCCTCGCCCGCCACCACAAGCTGATCTTTATCGACGAGCGCGGGTCGGGGAAATCGGAGAAGCTGGACGACCCGTCCGGCTACACCGTCGAAAACATGGTGGAGGATACCGAAGCCGTGCGGCAAGGGCTCAGTCTGGGTCGCATCAGCCTGCTCGGCCACTCGTACGGCGGCGTGCTGGCGCAGGCGTACGCGCTGAAGTATCAGGCCAATCTCACGCACTTGATTCTGTGCAGCACCTTTCACAGCACCAGCAAGATGAACGAAGTCTTCCGCCGCATGCTGGCCGGTATGACGCCGGAACTGCACGATCGAATCCTTTCGCTGGAGAAGGCCGGCCTATACGGCAAGGGCAAGGATTACGAGAAGAACCGATACCCCAACGATTACATGATCGCGGCATGGGCGGAAGGCTATTTCCCTTACCTCTACCAGCGGCGGCCGGACCCGAATTACGATCCCATTGCCAACGGCAACATGTCCTGGGACCTGTATCGCGAAATGTGGGGATCGAACGGCGAATACGTCATCGATGGCAATTTGAAATCCGTGGAATATGCGGGGCGATTGGGCGCCATCAAGGTGCCCACACTGATTACCGCCGGAGACCACGACGAGTGCGCGCCTTCGCTGTCGGAAGAAATGCATGGGCTGATCGAAGGGTCGAAGCTGGTAATTTTCCCGCAGAGCGGCCATATGAACTTCGTCGACCAGCCGCGGCTTTTTGTCAAGACGGTGGACGACTTTCTGGGTGCAGGTTCGTAAGTGGCGCACCTAGTCGTACCGCAATGCGGCCATCGGGTCCACTCGCGAAGCGCGGCGCGCCGGCAAGTAGCCCGCGAACAAGGCGACCGCCGCTAGAGCCAGACACGCGAGCGACAGGGTGAGCGGGTCCGCCGGACTTAGTCCAAAGAGCTGGCTGCGGACGTATTTCCCGCCCGCGATGGCCACCGGCACGCCAATCGCCACGCCAGCCGCAATTGTGAGTATGGCGTCCCAAAGGACCAGCCGCACAACACCCGTTCCCGATGCGCCGAGAGCCATCCGAATGCCGATTTCATGGGTGCGTCGCGCGACCGAATACGACATACTCCCGTACAGCCCGATGGAGGCCAGCAGCAGCGCCAGCACGCCAAAGAAGCTGGCCAGCGTGGAGACCAGGCGTTCCTCCAACAAGGACTGATCCACCTGGCTTGCCAGCGTGGCGACATTCGTAATCAGAATATCCGGGCCCGCCCCGCGGGCTTCCTTCGACAGGGTGGGCTCTAGAGCGCTGGGATCGCCCGTAGTACGGACCGCCAGAGTCAGGCTACGCAGCTCGTCAATGGCCTGAAGAACAGGGAGGTAGATGAGGCGCGGCACTTCCTCCCGCAGGCTGTTGTGGCGGGAATCCTTAACTACCCCCACAATCTGGTACGGCGGCTTCTCCTTTCCAAAGGGGAAGCGAATGCTGACGCCGACCGGATTCCGACCGCCGAAATAGAAGCGGGCGGCGGTTTCGTTGAGCAGGGCCACGCGCGGCGCGTTCCCGGCATCGCCGGCGGTGAACGCGCGGCCCAGCACTACGGGAATGCCCATGGTCTCGAAATAGCCTTGGGTCACATGGTTCAACGAGATAGCGGCATCGCGCGCGGCGTGCGATGTGAAACCCGGCACTTCGATCAACACGCCGCGCTCCATCCCGCTCATTGGGATCATCACGGAAAGGCTGACGGAATGCACGCCTGGGATGCTGCCGGCGCGGTCCAGGATCTCCTTCCAGAGGGCCAGACGGCGCGCTTCCGTGTAAACCGTTTCATCGGGCTTGACATTCAGAGTCAGGACGCCCTCGGGTCGAAAGCCGGCATCCAGGTTGCGCAGGTTCCGGAGGCTGTGCACAAACAAGCCGGCTCCGATCAATAGCACCACGGAAAGAGCGACCTGTAAAAGCACTAGGAGCTTCGCCAACGGCACGCGCGAGCGGAAACCCACCAGGCCGCGGCCTTGTTCCTTGAGGGCGGGCGCCAGCGTTATTCGTGTGGCGCGGAACGCCGGAGCCAAGCCAAAGAGCAAACCGGTAAGCAGAGACGCGCCCGCCGTGAAGGCCAGCACGCGCGCGTCGAAGTGCAGATCCAGGGCAATGCCGTTCCGGCCCGCGGAGAAGAACGCCACCAGCAGTCGACCCGCCCAACTCGCGAACAAAAGCCCCAGCAGGCTGCCGATGCCCGCCAGCAACAGGCTTTCGGTGAGCACTTGCCGCATCAGGCGCGCGCGTCCGGCGCCCAGCGCCAAACGCACCGCGAACTCCCGGTTGCGCGCCGTGGTGCGCGCCAGCAGCAGATTCGCCACGTTCGCGCAGGCGATCAACAGCACCAGGCCCACCAATGCCATAAGCACCAGCAGAGGCTTCGAAAATTGGCGCCGCAGATTGTTGAGGCCGCGCGCGGCGGGCGTCAGTTCAATGTGATCGAAGTAGTCGTGGCGCATTTCATCGGTCCTGGAAATCTTGCCTGACCCCGCATCCATGAACGCCTGAAAGATGCCGTCCATCTCCGCGCGGGCTTGCGCGGGAGCTGCGCCCGGTTTCAGCCGGCCCACCACGTTGAGCCACCAGTCGCCCCTGTCGCGAAGCATTTCCGCGGGAGCCAGCATCATGGGCACGGTGAGATCTATTGGCCTGCCGGGCCGCAAGCCGAAGAATTCCGGCGGAGTCACTCCGATGATCGTCACGGCACGATCCTGTATCTGTACGACCTTGCCGAGCACAGTGGGGCTCAGCCCGAAGCGCCGCTTCCAATACCGGTAGCTGATCACCGCGACCGGTCCGTCCGGACCGCCTTTGCCGACAACGGAATCGTCGGCCGGTCCGAAAGTACGGCCGGCCCAAGCCTTCAGGCCCAGCACCGCGAAATAATTCCCGGAGGCTTGTTGCGCCGTCACCTCTTCCGGCCGCCCGTCGATCGAGACGCGCATGTTGTAAGGGCTGAACGCAGCCAGTCCCGAGAAGTAACGATCGCGATCGCGGAACTGCTCAAAGCATGGATAGGGTGGCGCGCCACCGCCGCCGCGCGCGCCGACGTTCTCCACAAAGACGAGCCGCTCCGGCTCTTGCACCGGCAGCATGCGCAGCAGCACCGCGTCGATCAGGCTGAAGATTGCGGTATTGGCGCCGATCCCCAGCGCCAGGGACAATACGGCTACGGCGGTAAATCCCGGGTTGTGGCGCAGCGTGCGCGCGGCGTAGCGCAAGTCTTGCAGCAAGTGTTCGAGCGCGGACCAGCCCCACGCCTCGCGCGAAATCTCCCGCCAGAGTGTTGCTCCGCCGAATTGCAGGTGCGCGGCACGGCCCGCAGCGTCGCCTGGCGAACCGCTCTCGGCCGCGGCTCGCGCCTGCATGTCGATGTGGAAACGCATTTCCTCTTCCAGATCGCGGTCGATTTGCCGGCGCTTCCACAGGAACGAAAGCCGCCGCCAGAATTCCCAAGCCATCTTGCCTCCAATAGTTAAACTATGGAAGAGTGCGCGTGAAATGTCAAGCGCACGCTGCGGTATGCTAGATGCAAGCGCTCCGTTGCGCCAAAACCAGGCTGCTCCGGAGACGGCGCAATTTCTGTTTCGGGAGAGGAAAGCAAAATGACACGCACGTTAACTTTGTTTCTGACGGTCCTGCTGTTCGCATCGGTCGCGGCTTGGGCCGCCGACAACGCCACAGTGGTAGGGCAATGGGATGTAGTCGGCACCGACGATGCCGGACAAACCGCGAACTGGACGCTAATCGTCAAGGACGATGGCGGCAAACTCGGCGGATCCCTGAGCGGCGACCCAGGCGAGTTCGCCCTGGTCGACGCCAAACTGGACGGCAACTCGTTCACGTTCAAGGTAGTGGTCAACGAAGCGACTTACGCAGTCGAAACCACTATCGACGGCGGCAAATTCGATGGCAAGTACAAGGGGCCGGAAGCCGCCGGCACCCTCAAGGGCACCAAGCATACGTAAGAAACCAAGCTGATGTGGGACGGTTCCGCTAGGCGGAACTGTCCCGCCGGTCTTACTTGCGCTTCACTTCCAGCCGCGCCGTGCCGCCGTTCGCATCGGTGAATTCGTAAATCTCCGGCGTCGCGGAAACCTGCTTGATGGCTGCCTGCTTCCAGGGCAGCTTGCGGTCGGCCGCGCCTTCCTGATACCACCCGCTTAAGATGTACTCCTGAGCGTCTTTCGATCCCCACGCGGAGCATGCGTTGAGCCAATATTTTGCGGAACCAGGCGTGCCCTGGCTATCCTGCGCCCATTCGTGTCTCCAATGGTCGTGCCCATGCATCACGCAGACGAAATAGAGATCCAAGTGCTTGCAGTATTGGCTCTCAAAGACGTCCAGGTGGAATGAGCGCTGCCAGCCGCCCGGCGAAAACGTGGTTTCCAGCTTCAAGTCCTCCTGCGGGTTGGTGGCGCCGTCGCAAGGTATGCGGCTCGAAATACGCACGCCTTGGACGCGGTCCACCAGATCGTCGGCGCGGTGCGTCCGGGCATAGACGCCGGCGCCGAGTCCCAGGACGGCCAGCGCAGCAAGGGTGATAGAAGATCGAATCATGGCACCCTTTATTTTATTATGTTTCGCGCTACAATAGCGCGCGAGGCGATATGCGAAGATTCCGAGTTGGATTGTGGCTGGCTGCCGCGACCGTGATGTCCGTGCTGGCGCAGAATAAGTTTGAGGTGGTGACCGGCAAGGCCTTCGATTCGGCCGTGCCCAAGGATTTTTACCTGGAGGGCAACGCCATCCCAACCGAGAAGCGCAACGCCGTCCTGGTAAAGACGCCGGCTGGGGCGCGCACGTTATTCGCGCTGATCGACACTGCGGGATACTCCGCGAACATTCAGACCAAATACGTCGGGATGATGATCGCCGAAGGGGACATCGTCCTGTGCGGGCACAAGGTTGCGGCTGGGAGCTACGGTTTCGGCTGGGTGCTTCCCGGGACCGGCGTGGATGCGGCGGGGCGGTTCGCGCTTTATAACCAGGCGGGATCTCCGGTGGCCGACTGCACAGCGGAGCGGCAAGCGGATTTGAAGCGGCCGGTGCCGCTGCAGGTGATCGTGGCGGCGGACGGGTCCGCGCGGCTGTACCACGGCAAGCACTACATTGGGCTACAGTAGCTTGCTATGGCTGTCATCGCGGTAGCGGGACGCAAGGGCGGTGTCGGGAAATCCACCATCGCCGGGAATCTGGCGGCGGAGTTTGCCGCTATGAAGCGGAGTGTCCGGGTGCTGGATGCCGATCCCCAGCATAGCCTGGTGGCTTGGGCCGAGCAGGGCGACGGCATGCTGGCGCGCACGGTGGAGAAAGTGGAAGGCGGCGCAGGGGCGTTGCGGGCGCGCGCGCGGCAGGCTGCCAAGGACGCCGACATCGTGGTGATCGACACGCCGCCGGGCGCGCCCGAAATCGCCTACGAAGCGGCCCTGGCCGCCGACCTGATGCTGCTGCCGTGCGGTCCATCGCCGCTGGATCTGTTCGCGCTTAAGGAAGCTTTGTCGCTGGCGCTGAAGGCACGCGCGGAACGGCGGTCGAAGAAACCGCGCATCCGGTTCGTGCCTTCCAAGGTGCTGATGTCCACCAATCTGGGGCGGGGGCTGGCGTCTTCGTTGAAGGATATGGGGAAGAAGGTGCTGCCTGCGATCGGGCAGCGGATCGTGGTGGCGGAGGCGGTGGCCAGCGGGTTGACGGTGGCGGAGTTTGCGCCGAATTCAGCGGCGCACGAAGAGTTCAAGGAGTTGGCTAAGGCGGTGGACA
>JBEKTJ010000274.1:0-8017 GCA_049516155.1 Bryobacteraceae bacterium | reverse complement strand
CCGGCTGGAGAGTGACAAGCTGCGGTTCTGGATGGACAAATACCAGCTCGGCGAGATCTGGCGCGCAGGCGAACTGGGAGGTAACCCATGAGTGGGATTGCGGTGTATATGGAAGTCGCGCTTCTCATTGATGCCAAGAACGACAGGGTGGCCGGATGGTACGCGGGTTACGGCGCTGTGGCGCTCGCGGACGCCCCGCTCATCTTGCCGTTGGCGCTAGCGACAATCGAGGCCGCGCTAGAGGCGGCCGGAAAATAATATGGATAGGCAACAAACAGGCTGCCCCAGTTTTGTAGCATCATAAATACAGATGCACTCAGCGGGCAAAATCGCGGCGTTGCCGACTATCCTGGCGATGGCGGCCTTGGCGCATCCCGCGCTTCAGTTCGACTTGCGCGATACGGAAGGCGTTGCCCACAGCGCCAGCGAGTGGACCCAGGCGCGCGCCGTAGTGCTCTTCTTCGTCACCACCGATTGCCCGTTGAGCAACGGCTACGCGCCGGAGATGAACCGCATCGAACAGGCGTACGCTCCGCGCGGCGTGCTTTTTTACGCGGTGCAGGGCGACAGCACGATTCCCGACGAAGAGGTCCGGCGGCATGCGCGCGAGTTCGGGTACCGCTTCCCGGCGCTGCTCGACCCGCGGCAGATTCTGGCCGGCCACACTGGCGCGACGGTCACGCCCGAAGCCGTAGTGCTCTCTCGCGAGGGCGCGGTGCTGTATCTGGGACGCATCGACAACAAGGTGGAAGACTTCGGCAAGACGCGCGTCGAGGCTACGGAGTTCGATCTGCGCGAAGCGCTCGACGCCGTGCTGGCCGGGCGGCCGGTCCCGCATCCCCGGACGCGCGCGTTAGGCTGTTCGATCACCAACATGGGCGCCAATGGACATTAAAGGAGCAAGGGCATGAGATCGTTTGCAATCCCTTCTGCAGTTTTGGTTATGGCCTCGTTGGCGGTGGCCGCTACTACCAGCGCAACCACGCCCACATTCAACAAAGACATCGCGCCGATTCTGTATCGGAACTGCGCGACGTGCCATCGCCCCGGCGAAGTAGCGCCATTCTCGCTGTTGACCTACGCGGATGCCGCCAAGAAAGCCGGCCTGCTTGCCATCGTCACGGAGAAGCGCGTGATGCCGCCCTGGAAAGCAGAGCCCGGCTACGGGTCGTTCGCCAACGAGCGGCGGCTCTCCGACCAACAAATCGCGCTGATTCGCGACTGGGCCAAGGCCGGCGCGCCCGAGGGCGACGCCAAAGATAAACCCGCTGTGCCGAATTTCCCAAGCGGCTGGGAAGGCGGCCAACCCGATAAAGTTCTGACCCTGGGACACAAGTTCGAAGTAGCTGCGGACGGCCCCGACCAATACCGTTGCTTCGTTCTGCCCCTCGATACCCCCGACGATGTCTACCTGAGCAGCATGGAGTTTCGTCCCAGCAACCGGCGCGTGGTGCATCACGCGCTGGTGTATGCGGATGCCACGGGCACAGCGCGCAAGCTGGCGGCCGACTCGCCGGATGGCAGCTACGCCTGCTTCGGCGGCCCGAAGTTTCCGCCCGTGGGCCTCCTCGGGGGATGGGCGCCGGGCGCTACCCCGCCGCCGGACTCGCCCAGCCTGTCGCAGCCCATTCGGAAGGGCACCGATATCGTGGTGCAGATCCACTATCACCCGTCGGGAAAGCCTGAGGAGGATCAGTCCTCGCTTGGGTTGAAGTTCTCCGGGCCGCCCACCAAAGGGCGCGCGGGCATTGTGCTGTCCGACCGGCGTATTTCAATCCCCGCGGGAGATGCGCACTACGTGGTGAAGACTTATGTGAGCGTTCCGCGGGATGTGGATGTGTTCAGCATTACGCCCCACGCGCACTATCTGGGCAAAGACATGCGGGTGAATGCGGTCCTGCCGGACGGCAGCGTGCAGCATTTGATCCGCATCGACGATTGGGATTTCAACTGGCAAGGGCAATACCGCTATAAGGAGCCGGTACACCTGCCGCAAGGTACGCGCATCGAGTTAGAATACGTTTACGACAATTCTGCGAACAATCCGCACAATCCTTCACACCCGCCGGTCGCGGTGACCTGGGGCGAGGAAACCAAGGACGAGATGGCCGTCTTGTTCCTGGGCGTGGTGCTGCCGTCGCCGGCCGACGTGCCCGTTTTCCGGCGCGAGATGCGGGCGCAGTACATGGAATCGTTCCTGGCCCAAGGCAATGGCATCGACGACTTGCCGCCCGGCATTCCCCAGGGTGAACTGGAGATGCTCAAAAGGGTGTTCCAGAGATTCGATAAGAACGGCGACGGCAAACTGGATGTCGACGAACGTGCGGCTTTGATGCAATACCTGCACGGATTGCGGCAGTAGCGGGCAGGCCCTCGGCCTACAGTAGTCTTAGCGATCAATCAGATAAAGACACAGGTTACCCCACGGAAACGAACGAGCCTGCGGGATAGCCACACCCAACACCTTTGCGATTCTACTCTGTAACGTCACGATCCAATTCGGGATGCGTTGCTGAAACTGAACTATCCCCAAGGTGTCGCCGTCTCGTAAGGCACTCCAAATCTGCTGCAAGTGTGAGACGTGAATCTGCGTTCCGCTGACTCTGCTCGTGCCAATTCCGTTGTCGGGATCGCAAAGGGCCAAATAATGTAAGTCCTCCTTGCGAACGTGCAATGCCGCACTTACGTTATCGAAATATCGGCTCCGTGTGCTCATCGCACTTGGATAGGGCGCCGTGTGAGAAGCCAAACGGACTCCCAGTTGTGTGCACAGGTTCGCGACTCCAGACAGATTCTTTGGTTGGCCTTGAGCATGGTGTTGCCGCTCTCGTGCGAAAAACGTTGTCACGGCCGGCTCGGTGCTTGGCACGGCGCCCTTCGTGTTCCCATGCTTCCCGACATCTGGACGTAGCATTAGAATCCATTCGATTGACTGACCAGTGTGTAGTGCGTGTCTAATTGCGACAGACCATTTCCATTCGTCACGACTGTCTGCGTAGAGTTCTTTGCGCATATTGTTTATCCTTTTGGGTCTTCAATCACACCCAGTGTCGTTTGCTTACCGCCATGCTATAAACATACTCGTGAATTGAATCTAGGCACAATAGTAAGAAGGTTTTGGTAGAAAGGTTTGGCCCAGTCACGGGGGCTGCACGGGTGGGTCGGCGGGGTGGTCAGACGGAGTGGTTGGACGCAGGGTTGCCCCGGTTGGTGGACAGAGGGGTTACACCTAATGGGCCTGGATACGCCTCAACGACACGCGAAGTTCCAGAAGGTTCCAGAAGGGACGTCAAGGGCAAGAAGGCCAAGACGCAGCACGATGAAGTTCCGGCATGGCTGAAATCACCGTCCATGCCGTTGCCAGTACGAATTGGAGCCCGTTTTGGCGCGACAAATCGACGGCATCTACGACCTCATCCGCCATACGCGAAACGAAGCGGGCCATCCGGCTCTTCTTTGGGCAACAAGCGGGTCCAAAGGGACCCGCACCGGCCACGGGCCTGCCCCACAAGGATTCCGCTACCGCTTCAACGCCAACGTCAAACCATCGCCGATGGCTACCAGGCTGAGCCACACGCGCTCGTCCAGGTGCAACTTGGCGTTGAACTCGCGGATGGCGCGGGTATCCTTATCCTGCACGGCGTCGTCGATCACCGTGCCGTGCCAAAGCACGTTGTCGAAGGCCGCGAGGCCTCCGGGGCGCAGCAATCTCAGGATCCGCTCGTAATAGTGCTGGTAGTTTTCTTTGTCCGCATCCACGAACGCGAAATCGAAGCTTTCAACCGCCCCTCCGTCAATCAGCGCGTCCAGAGTCTCGATGGCCGGCGCAATCCGCAATTCGATCTTATCCGCTACGCCCGCTTCGCGCCAATAACGTCGCGCGATGGCCGTGGTTTCCGCATTCACGTCGCAGGCGATCAGGCGTCCCTGGGGCGGCATAGCCAAGGCCACATGCAGCGAACTGAGCCCGGTGAAGACTCCTACTTCAATGGCCCGCGTGGCGCCGGTCATGCGCACCAGCATTCCCAGAAACTGGCCTTGCTCGGGCGATAACTGCATGCCCGCATCGGCGCGCGGCGCGGTCTCGTCGCGCAGCCGCCGCAACAGATCCGGCTCGCGCAGAGACACGCTGCGAATATATTCAGCCAGTTCCGGTCCGATTGGCGTTTGCAAGTTAGACATTATTATTATTATTTGACGCTCAGCATATTGGCGAACAAGCGGTACGCCCCCGGCACCCCGGCCGGCAACTCCCGAAACCACGCATACCCACTGAAGATATACACACCTTTCCCATAGCGCGTGTAAAGCATCCCGCCCGCCAGCGGCTTCTCGCCAGGGTCGTGCGATTCGAGCACCGTCTGATACCGCGGGTCCCATTCGGTGGCGAAGTACAGGCCGCGCTCCTGGATCCACCCGTCGAAATCCTTTTGTGTAATCTCATTGGGGTTGCTAAGTAGCGGATTGCTCAAATTCGTAAACGTCACCGGCGCTTCCTCCACGGTGACGCGCTCGTGCCCCACTTTGAACGGATACGGTCCCATGGGCACCAGGTTGCCGTCGGTCACATTGTACTGATCGATCAGCTTGCCGCCGTTGCGCACATAGTCCAGCAGGCGCGGCAGGTTCACGCGCAGATCCGCGCGCGTGTTGTAGGCCCGCACGCCGGTGACGATGGCGTCGAATGCCGAGAGGTCGCGCTGCTCCAGATCGGAAGCCGACAGCAGTGTCACTTCGCAGCCCAACTGGCGAATGGCGTCCGGCATCTGATCTCCCGCGCCCATCACGTAGCCAATTTTGTGCGCAGTGACCCGCACATCCGCTCGTACCAGCTTCACCACCGCCGGAGGGAATACCGTCAGCGGCGGCAGCGGCGGGTGCGAAATCACCAGCATTCCCACGCTTATCTCGCGCTCGCCCACGCGCGCCACGCCGCGAAGCCAGGCCGGCGGATCCGGCCCGCGATCCGGCTTAACTTCAAACGAGAGCGGCTGCTGCTGACCCTCCTGCGCCTGCTCGAATGGCCGCGACACAGGGTCCGCGTTCCATCCCGCGTCCAGCGCCAGCCGTACAAGCCCCGCAACTTTGGGCGCGTCTGCGCGCACCTCGATCTCCACCTTGCGCGCGTCGCCGTTGGGGAACAACACCACATCCTGCGGCAGGTTCAACGCCACCGGCGGCACCACAGTCAGCGCACGGGTCTGTTCGCCATCCACGCGATCCACGTAACGGTGGCGCACCGGCCGCACCAGATCGAACGCCACGCCGCCGGCTTCGATTCCGAAGCGCAGGTTCAGCAGCGGTGGATCGTCGGGCAGCCCCACCAGACGCTGGTCGGATATGGTGTACGTATCGCCACCCCTCGGCTCCCGTAGCCAGAACGGCTGCGAATAAGGCTGATCGGCGGGAACCGCGTACTTAAGCTGCGCGTTCACCGGCTGATTCAACGCGAGCGCGGCGTGATGCGCATCCGTATGGGTTTCGCCGCCCATGCCTTCCAGGGTCAGGCTATCGAGCGCCATCGGAAACTCGGAGCGGTTCAGCGCCGAATAGCCTAGCTCCACGGTTGCGCCCGGCACGACTGCGTAGTTGTCCGCATTCGCATCCAGCCACAATCCCGCGCACAGCGCGATGGCTTCGTTCAGTTCCACCAGCTTTTCGCTCGCCCATGGGTCGTGCAGCGCGGCAACCAGCGGGTGCGCCTTCAACAGCAGCGGGATGGTGCGCTCGGGGCGATCCGGCTGGAACGTACGCGCCGCCTCTTCCAGGATGCGGCCGATCTCCGCTCCGCCGGGGACGCGCTCCCACGTGGTGTCGATGCCCTCGAACGCGTCATTCATGGGTGGGTTTTTGGCTGGCGCGTCGCCCGCCAGAGGAACCAGGAAATTCTTCGATGGCCCCGGCCGTTGTGACGCCCCCATCCCCTGGCTGCGATGCATGCTGCGGCTCATTCCCGCGATCTGGCTATACGAAACACCCAGCACGGGATTGTATGCGCCGGTATCCACTTCGATACGGCCCGGAGTGGCCGCGGCTTCCTTCTCCATTTCCTTCGTGAAGCTGAATGAGTTGAACAGCAGCCGCCGCGCCTTCCACGGCTGCACGAATTTCAGTTGCTCCGGGAATCGGCTGGGGTCGCCCGCGGCGAAAAACGCTTCTTTGCCTACGATGGCAGACACCTGATGCTGTCCGTGCCCATCTTTCGGGGTGCCCGAAAATCGCAAAATCACCACATCCGGGCGGAAGCTGCGGATTACCCACACCACGTCGGAAAGGACCCGTTCGTGTCCCCACTTGGCGAAGGTTTCGTCGGCCGTTTTCGAAAATCCGAAGTCGATGGCGCGCGTGAAAAACTGTTCCGCGCCATCGATGCGCCGCGCCGCCAGCAATTCCTGCGAACGGATCAGTCCCAGCAGATCGCCCTGCTCGGGGCCGATCAGATTCTGTCCGCCTTCGCCGCGCGTGAGCGATAGATAACCCGTGCGCATGTGGCGGCCGCGCGCGTAGTAGGCCAGAATCGCGGTATTCTCATCATCGGGGTGCGCGGCAATCATCAGCACGCTGCCCAGCACGGTGAGCTTCTCGAGTGATTGCTCGATGGCCGGCGTGCCGGAGAAAGGCGCCTGCGCAAATGCGGGCGCGAGCAGGAACAAGCTCAGAAGCAGCGCGAGGGGCTTGGCGGAATGAGTGCGCATCCAAGATAATGGTAGACCATCGGAAGCGATGAAAAGGAGAGGCGCTTGAAGATCGAATGGGGCCGTTGGAAGTCCGCCTTCGGTCGGCCGCGTACGCCCGCGGAGCAATCCGCGGTGGCGGTCCCCATTCCCGCGCGTCTCGGGTTGGCGCTGGGCGGAGGGTTCGCGCGCGGCTTGGCGCACATCGGGGTGCTGAGCGTCCTGGAGGAAAACGACATTCCGGTGCATTGCATCGCGGGTGTCAGCGCCGGGGCCATTGTAGCGGCCGCCTATGCCAGCGGCACGACACCCAAGGAGATCGCCACAGCCGGTGGCGCCATGCGCTTCACGGATGTGGCGCGCTGGACCATCGGACGAATGGGCATTGCCGGCAGCGACCGCATGGACCGTTTTCTGCGCAAATTGCTCAAGTGCCACAGCTTCGAACAACTGCGCATTCCGCTGGGCGTGGCGGCCACCGACCTGGTTACGGGCGAGGCCGTCATTTTCCGCGACCGCGGCGACGTGGTGCTGCCCATCCGCGCAAGCTGCTCGTATCCGGGTCTGTTCCAGCCGGTGCGCTGCGGCGACCATTTGCTGGTGGATGGGGCCATCGCCATGGAAGTCCCCGCGCTGCTGGCGCGCATGCTGGGCGCCACGCACGTCATCTCCTTGCACCTCCCCATGCAAGGCGCCGCCGCCATGCCCACAAACATGTTCCATGTCATTAATCGATGCTTCCAGATCCTGCACAGTCGCACCGAAATCACCTGGCGGCAGCATTCGGACCTGGTCATCGAGCCGGATGTGCGCGGCATGGAATGGGACGCGTTCGATAGCGCCGCGCAACTGATCAAAGCCGGCGAAGATGCCGCCCGGCAAGTTCTGCCGCGCATTCAGGGGTGGCTGGGCCGTCCGATCCATCAGGCAGAGTGGGTTGGGAGACCCGGGTACGTTCCTAACTCGCCCCGCCCTCGCGCGCCACGCTAGAATCCGGATATGGAATACGTCAATTTGGGAAAGGCCGGCATCAAGGTTTCGCGCCTCTGCCTGGGCGCCATGACCTACGGTTCGAAGCGCTGGCGGGAATGGATCCTGGAAGAGGAAGAGGGCCGGCCGTTTATCCAGCGCGCGCTGGAGTTGGGCATCAACTTCTTCGACACCGCCGACATGTATTCGCTGGGCGCCAGCGAAGAGATCCTGGGCCGGGCGCTCAAAGACTTCGGCGGGTCGCGCGACCGGGTGGTGATCGCGACCAAGGTGTTCAACCCCATGGGCGACGACCCTAACCAGAAGGGGCTTTCGCGTAAACACATCCGGCACGCCATCGACGACAGCTTGCG
>JBEKTJ010000273.1:0-8401 GCA_049516155.1 Bryobacteraceae bacterium | reverse complement strand
GGTAGCGATGTACAGTTCCGAACCCGATCCCGCGTTGCGCGGTGAGATTGTCAACGCGCTGTTCATTCAGGGCAACGCCAAAGCCATGGTGGATCTGGCGCGCAAGGAATCCAATCCCGAGATGAAGAAGACGATCGTGAGTAAGCTCTCGATCATGGGTTCGAAGGACGCCACCGAATACATGCTGGAGCTGCTAAACAAATGAAACCGCTAAGTAGGACAGGCCTCCTGGCCTGTCTGGTTGTTTGCCACTCGTTGGCCCAAGCTCAACCGTCGCTCGCCGGTCGCTTCGGCGAGCAATACGCGCAGCCGCAACCGGCCTGGATTGGCTACACCGTGCCCACCGTCCCCGGCCACGAACAGACCTGCAACTACGGCGATGGCTATAGCCGGGGCGTGCAGCCACCTGGTCCGGTACACCTGGAGCCGCCCGAACCGGCGCAGATCATGTTTCGCATCCAGGAGAATCGTGTAGGCAAAATTCGCGTTATTTCGGGCGATTGCCAACTGGATGCCGACGGAGTGCCGCTGCGCTGGATTCGCGATGTACGGCCGGCCGAAAGCATCGCGTTCCTGGCAACGTTCGTCACATCGGACAGCGACCACGTGCGGGACGGCGCCGTCGCGGCCATCGCGCTGCATGGGGATGCCGCGGCGGACGAAGCGCTGGAACGGTTTGCCGCCACCGGCCAGCCGGAATCGCTGCGCGAAAAAGCCGTCTTCTGGATGGGCGAGGCGCGCGGCAGGCGCGGCTACGAGAACTTGCGCCGTATCGTTACCGCCGACGCCAGCGATCACATTCGCGAAAAGGCGATCTTCGCACTCTCCATCAGCAGGGAGCCGCTTGCGGTGGATACAATGATCGCGGTCGCGCGCAACGATGCCAGTTCACACGTGCGCGGCCAAGCCCTTTTCTGGCTGGCGCAGAAGGCAGGGAAGAAAGCCGTCGGCGCGATCTCGGGTGCGATCGAAAACGACCCGGATACCGAAGTGAAGAAGAAGGCCGTGTTCGCGTTGCAGCAGCTTCCCGACGGCGAGGGCGTTCCCATGCTGATCCAGGTGGCCCGCAATAACCGGAACCCAGCCGTGCGCAAGCAAGCCATGTTCTGGCTGGGCCAGTCGAACGATCCGCGCGCGCTGGCGTTCTTCGAAGAAGTGCTTAAGCCCTAATCGCCCCTCACAAACCGTTCAACGGTTTCAAGCGGCAGTGAAATCCTCTCGGCTACTTGCGCATACGACATACCGCCCGCAACCATGTGGCGTACCGCGGCGGCATGTGTTTCACCGACGTCGACGATGTTTCCATCGGGATCGTACACTCTGAATGTCCGCTGTCCCCAGTGAAGCTCGCGCAGCGGATGCGCGAACCTCGACTGCGCCGCCACAGCGCGCTCGAACATGGCATCGACGTCCTGCACTTCAAACGCGTTTTCCCACACCGGCTGGTCCGCTTGACGCGCGCCCGGTTCAGACCATCCGAAGATCGTTAAGAACGCGTCGCCGGCATCCCATATGGAAAGTCCCGCCGTATATGCGACGGCGATCGGTCTTCCGTCGCGTGCCATGACACGGGCGACCTTCAGGCCGAGCACGTCCTCGTAGAAGCGGCGGGAGCGGTCCAGATCGCGCACATACGCCGCCGGCCCTTTGAACTGAATTTCCTGTGTCTCCATCTGGCCAGTATCCCGCCGATTGTAGCCGAAGTGTTCGAGCTCGCCGGTTCCTTCCGCGAACTCGGCGATAGGATTGCCGGTAGGCTATCTTCCCAATCCCGATCACCAGCGTTCGCCGCTGGTGCGCCTGACAGGCAAGGGCGGGACGCAGCTTCGAAAGCTTGCGGCGGCGGCGGACGATATGCATCGGCAACTGGCGCGAGGGCTCCGCCCAAACGAGTTGGCGACCGCGCTGCGTGTGCTGCGCGCGCTACGCGATGCGATCACAGAAACTTCGCCACCCGCTCCCGGAAGCGCGTATAGATCCACGAGACGCCGAGCAAAATAACTCCGAGCCCGATGAACGAGAAGATGCGCGGCAGCGTGTCCAGATGGCGCAGATCCCATACGAACAGCTTCAGGATGCACGCCAGCAGCAGCGCCAGGCCGGATATCCTAAGCACCCGGTCGCGCAGGGGAAAGCCCGACGCCAGCAGCATCAGGCCCTGGATGCCGCAGGCGACCGTCAGCATGCTGCCCGAGATCCGGTAGTACAGCAACAGCGTCAGCAACGTGGTGGCCAGCAACGAGAAATAGAGGCGCCGATACCCCGCGCGTTCCGACAGCAGTTGCGCCGCGTAGAAACAGGCGATCGCGGCGCAGGTGGTCCACATGGCGGCGGGAATATTCGGCAGATTGGCCATCGCCAGAAAGTAAGCCAGCCCCGCGACGGCGCAGCTCTGCCAGCCGAACACCGCGCGCTTCCACTGCCGCTCTGCCAGCAGCAGCGCCAGCGCCGCCGCCGCCCACGACGCGGCGACCGTTTCGGCAGGCGACAAGGCCCACAACGCCGCGATCGAGAACACTAACCCGAAAGACGAGGCTCCAGCCAGCACCGTGCCGCCCTCCTCGCGGTGTGCACGCATGGCGATTGCGTAAGCCAACAGCGCGGCCCACAACGGCATCAGGCGCAGATCCCACTCGCCGGAATTTTGTAGCCCCACAACATTGAAAAACCAGACGCGGCCCCCGCCCAATAAGGCTGCCGCGTATGCCATGCGCCGGAGGTCATCGGGCAGGTGGCGCAGCCCCAGTTCGAGGACCAGTACCGCCAGCGCCATCCAAACAACGCCCAGATATTCGTCCGGCATCAGGCGCCACCCGAGCGCCATCAGCGCCGCCAACGCCAGGCCAGCGCCGCCCAGCCGCACCAGACTGCGTTCGTTTGCCGTAAAGCGATCCTCGCCCGACCACAGGACGCATAGCGTCGCCGCGCAGCAAACGCCGGCCGCCACCGCGAGCGGAAGTTCGCGCGTCTCGATAGCGGTTCCGACGAGGCCCAGCGCGAGCAGTAAGTATCCCTGCAAGCGAAAATCGAAGAGCCGCCGCCACCAGCCGAAGGCGAACGCGCCAGCCGCCGCGGCCTGCCACGCCACGCTGCGGTAGGGCTCCTGCGCGTTTCTCCCGATCACCAGCGCTACGGCCGCCGCCCCAGCGTAGCCGTAGAACTGGTCCGCCGAATACAGCGCGCGATTCGCATAGAAGACCACGGCATCGAGCGATGCCACGGGCACCCACAGTGCGGCTGGCGACGCCCACAAGTCGCTTAACAATAGCCGCAACGCTTCCACGCCGAACAGCGATGTGCCCAGCCAGCGCAGATACGGCGCGCGCAGCCGGATGCCGGCCAGGTAGAACAACTCTGCCTCCACCACCAGCGCCGACGCGATCCACTGGTGGTCGAGCTTTTGGAAGATCGCCCCCGCCGTCAGGGCCGCCGTGAGGGTGGCCGCGCCGTGCCATTTACCATAGCGAATGCGCGCCGCGGCGCTCACCAGATAGGCGCCTGCCGTGGCCGCCAGCAGAATCCAGAGCCGGTCCGGCGCCGAGGTCTGCCACTTCAGCACCGAGAGTCCCAGGAAACCGGCGGCGTTGAGCGGCAGCAGCCAGGCATCCGGATGCAACACATCGAAGGCTTCAAATAGCAGCCAGTAGACGGCGAAGACGGTCTGCGCCTGCCACAGCGGCGCCCCGGTGTCGCCGCGCATGACGACGACGGTATAAGTGGCGATCAGACCGAGCATTGCCAGCCTGGTCCACCGGAAGCGGTGTGCCACGTACAGCAGCGATGCCGCCAGCGGGACCAGCGCCAGAAAGGGCAACGACGTCATGTCCGTGATCGCCAACGTACCGAACGCCACGAAATATCCCAGTCCCGTGACCGTCTGCGAGCGGTACCGCAACGAATGCACGATCATCCCCGCGGCCACCGCCAGCAGCAGGATTGCGCCCACTACGGCGCTTTCGACGACGCGGGCCGCCTCCACCGCGTGCATCGCGTAGACCGTAACGTAAAGCGCTGCCCAGCCGCCGCCCAGCAGGCCGCGCGCGAACATCCGGTAGCGTTCTTTCGATTCCAGGAGGCCGCCCGCCGCCAGCAAGGCGAGGCTCGCCGCCATGCAGATGGTCACGCGGCCCAACGGCCCGAATTGGGTGAACGAATAGCGCAGCAGCAACGCCAGGCCGATCACCAGCACAAACACGCCGATCTTGTTGAGCCAGTTTCCGCCCAGGATGGTCTCCCATTCCCGTGAGGCACGGCGATGCACTGGCGAGGTAGGACGGGCCGGGAGCTCTGTCACGGAGAGGCCGGGAGGACTGTCCCACTTAGGCGCGGCCGGCTGCTCTAGCACTGCTGCCGGGTGCTCCTGCGCGTAAACGCGCGCGGTCAGCTCCGCAATGCGCGATTCCATCCTCGCCATGCGATCCTTCAAAACCGCCCACCGGATCACCAACACAACGATTAAACAAAAGATGAGGAAGATTTCCATGGCGCACCCCGTTACGAACGCACGCCCATTTCCGCCGCCACTAACTCTTCCGCGCGCATCTTCAATCCGCGCAGATCCAGCTTTCCCGTCCCGAGTTGCGGAAGCGCTTCGACGCGATACAAGTTCTCCCGCTTGGGAATCCACAAGCGCGGCAGATCCATCTCCGCGAGCTTCTGCCACAGTTCCGCCGGCTCCATCTCGTGTACGTACAGCGCCGCCAGACGCTCGCCGCGCCGGTCGTCGGCTACCGAGGTCACCGCGCAGGGCGCGGCCCCCAACACTCCCGCGATGGCGTCTTCGATCCGCAGGTGCGGCACCATCTCGCCCGCGATTTTGCTGAACCGAGAGAGCCGGTCGGTGATGCGGATGAAGCCTTCGTCGTCGATGGCCGCGATGTCGCCCGTGATGTACCAGCCGTTGTGCAGAACCTCGGCCGTGCGCTCCGGCTCGCCCAGATAGCCGATCATGCGGTTGGACCCCTTCACCAGCAACAGCCCCGGCTGATTGGACGCGAGCGGCGCGAACGTGGCTGCGTCTACTACCTGGGCGGCCACGCCCGGCAGCGGATGCCCCACCGTGCCCGCCTTGTTGCCCGTTTGCGAATCCTTGCCCGCCTGGAAGTTGGGGGCGTTCACCGCCACCACCGGCGCCATTTCCGTGCAGCCGTATCCTTCCAGCAGTTCCACGCCGAACTTTTCGCGAAAGGCGGTGGCGATGGGCTCGCGCAGCTTCTCCGCGCCCACCAGCACGAATCGCAAGCTGGCCAATTCTTCGGCGGAGCACTTGCGCGTGTACCCCGCGCAGAACGTCGGGGTGGAAAGCAGGAACGTCGCCCGGTGCTTCGCAATCAGTTCGCCGACCGCCTTCGCATCCGTTGGATTCGGATGGTAAACCACGCCGCATCCCGCAATCAGCGGGAACCAGATCGTGACCGTGTATCCGAACGAATGAAAGAAGGGCAGCACGCCCACGATGCGGTCGCGCTCGCCGATCCAGAAAAGCTGCGCCATCGCTTCGATATTCACCAGCACGCTGTAGTGCGAGAGCATCACGCCTTTCGGGGCGCCCGTGCTGCCGCTGGAGAAAATGACGGTGGCCAGCGCATCCGGGCGCGCCGCGCCGCACAACAAACGCGCCGGCGCAAATCGCGCAGCCGCCAGCGCGCGCAGACGGGCAAGCGGGCCCACGCGCGCCAGAATATCTTCCACGAAGACCATGCCCTGCTGCGTTTCGATCTTGGCCTTGGCCAGGAACACGCGCGACGTCACCACCGTGCGCATCGCGCAGCGCTCGCGTGCAGCCGCCATGGCCTCCGGTCCCGCCGTGAAATTGAGGTTCACCGGAACGCGGCCCGCCAGCGTGATCCCCACGTTCACCAGGGCGCCCGCCACGCTGGATGGCAGCAGCACGCCGATCATTTCTTCATCCCGCCGCGTGCGCGCCCAGTTCGCCACCAGCAGGCCGCCTGCGAGCATGCGCCCGTAAGTCAGCTCGCGCCCGGTGGAATCGGCCATCGCGAAATGGCTCCAGTTGCGGCGCGCGTTGCGGATCAGGCGGCGCGGCAGGGTGTCGGCCGCGGTCTGGCGATGCGCCGTGGCTTCCGCCGCCAACTCCTGGATGGCCTGCCGTACTTCGTGCGCCGTGGAATTCGCCGGCAGCGGGTTGCCGAACGAAACCGTCACGGGATAAGGAATGCTCTTGGGCCACTTCCAGAAGAAACGGCCACGCTCGAAGCTGAAGATGCTGCCCCACAGGCGGTCCAGGTGCACCGGGATAATGGGGACGGCGCTGCATTCCGGGCCCTCCACGATCTTTTCCATACCGCGCTTGAATGGCAGAATGTTCCCCGTGCGGCTGATGGCGCCCTCGGCGAAGATGCACACCACGTGACCCGCGGCCAACTCGCAGCGCGCGGCCTGAATCGCACGCACCGCGTCGCGCCCGCCGCCCACGGGAATTGACTTGGTCTTACGGAAGAACCAGTTCAGCGCCCTCATCTGGTGGTACGGCTTCCAAACCATAAAGCGGATGAAACGCTGCACGCATGCGCCCACCAGAAACCCGTCCACATGCGACATGTGATTGGATACCAGCAGCGCCGGCCCGCGGAACGGCACGTTCTCCTGCCCCACGATCCGGATGCGGAAGATGGTGTGGGTTACCAGCCACAGCACAAAGCGGATCAGGAAATCGTCCACCACCGTCACGATGTAGACCGTGATCCCCAGGCTCACGAAACCGAATATCAGGATGATGTGCGGCGGGCTGATGTGCAACCCGTCGCTGCAAAGATAGAAAATCGCGGTGGCGAGCAGCATTCCGAGCGTGTTGTAGATGTTGTTGGTGGCGATGATGCGGCCCTTTTCCCCGCTCTCGCTGCGCTGCTGCAGGTAGGCGTTCAGAGGCACGAAGAAAACCCCCGCCGCGATGCCCAGCAGCGATAGCATCACCACCGAAGCCGCGTAGGAGCCGCGCGCGGCGTAGAGGCCGAGGCTGCACACGCCCATGAAGATGGAGCCGAGCGGGACGAGACCGATCTCGACTTTGTCGCCGGAGAGGCGGCCCGCCAGCATACTGCCCGCGCCGATACCCAACGACAGGCACGTCATTAGCAGCCCCACCAGCCGGTCGCTCGCGTGCAGCGTTTCGTTGCCGAATAGCACCAGATCCATCGAGAACAGCAGCCCCACGAACCAAAAGTAGGAGATGGCCATTACGGCGAGCCACAGGGGACGGTCGCGCAGCAGGTGCTTGGTGCCCGCTGTAATTTCGGCGAGCGGATTGAGCCGCCACGGTGCGCGTGCGCCCGCCGCCGGCACGCGGGCGATGCGGAAACTCGTGAGGCAGCCGACGACTGCCACCGTGGTCAGCACCACGCCGATTTTCCATTCCGCCGTTTTCCACGCAGTGAACAGGAATGGCCCGATGGAGGTGCCCAGCACGATGGCGACGAGCGTGGTCATTTCGAGCAGAGCGTTGGCGCGGGAGAGGTCGCGGTCGGAGACCAGTTCGGGCACGATGGAATATTTGGCCGGGCTGAAGACGGTGTAATGCACGGCCATTAGGAAGAGGACGACGAACATCCACGTGATGCTGTGCGAGAAGAAAACGACGATGCCCAGGGCCATGACGGCGATCTCGAATATCTTGACAGCGATCAGGACCTTGCGCTTGCTGATGGCGTCGGCGAGTTGGCCGGCGTATCCGGTGCGGTAGGCGTTATCGTTGAACGCACCGAGGAACTGGGTCGTGAGGAAGGCTAGGAAGCCGTTGTTTTTGATGACGTCTTTGAATCCGCCGTGTGCCATGGCTAGTTACAATGCACGGCGCGCGCCGATGCGCCGGTGTTGGAAAGATACCACGGGTCAATAGGTTAGGGGTAGGCTAGCGGAAGACAGCGACGGTGGTGATCCATTTTATGTACAGACCATATACATCAATTGCCTAGCGCGCGTTGAGGTTCGGCCCGGCGACCCAATCTGTGCGTCGCCGGAGCGGGGCCTCGCATATGCTGTCCGCCGCCGTACAATAAACGTACGGATGCCCTTCGTTCCTCCGCAGCAGCGCGCCTTCCTCGCCGCCATCTCGCAGCTTGCCTACGCCAACCCCTTCCTGCCCGAATGGGTCGAGTTCGAACGCGCCGTGCTGGGTGACGCCTTCGTCGCCAGCGAGCCGGTCTGGAGCCAGCACGTCCGCGACCCGGAACAGCCGCGCGCCAACGTCGGGCGCATCGTGGAGCGACTGGAACCGCTGGCCGCCGTTCTCCAAGCCCGTCTGCGCGAAGGCGTGGATGCCCGCCCGGCGGACCTTGCGCTCTATGAAGACGCGATTCTGCACCTGCTCTATCAGCGTTACTACCGCTATTTCTTCGCAGCCGCTTTCGGACCTACCGCGGCCCAGAGCGACCCGGCCCGCTGG
>JBEKTJ010000272.1:0-8090 GCA_049516155.1 Bryobacteraceae bacterium | reverse complement strand
GGCTGGCCGGTGACGTGGCGGATGGAGAGGGCCGCGCCGCCGCGCGCATCGCCATCCATCTTGGTGAGGATGACGCCGGTGATGCCCAGCTTCTTGTGAAACTCGTCCGCGGATTTCACGGCATCCTGGCCGGTCATGGCGTCGGCCACGAACAGGATCTCGACCGGGGAGAGCTGCTCTTTCAATTGCTGCAGCTCGATCATTAATTCGTCGTCGATGTGCAGGCGGCCGGCGGTATCCACCAATAGCACATCGCGTCCGGAATTGACGGCTTCCTTGCGCGCGGAGCGGACCAGGTCGGCGGGCAGGGTCTCTTCCGGCGTGCCGGTGTAGATGGGCAGGTTCACGTCGCGCGCGACGACGCGCAATTGCTCGCGCGCGGCCGGGCGGTAGACGTCGACGGAAACCATGAGCGGACGATGGCCGTTCTTCGAAAGCCAGCGCGCCAGCTTGCCGGTGGAAGTAGTTTTGCCGGAGCCCTGCAGGCCCACGATGAGCAGAACACTAGGCGGCTCGTTGGCGAAGCGCAGTTTGGATTCGTGGCTCCCCAGGATTTTGATCAGCTCGTCGCGCACGATTTTGACGACCTGCTGGGATGGGGAGAGCGACATCAGCACTTCCTCACCCATGGCCTTGAGCTTGATGTTTTCGATAAGCTGCTTGACTACGCGGAAGTTGACGTCGGCTTCGAGCAAGGCCACCCGGATTTCGCGCAGGGCGGACTCCATGTTCTCGGCCGAGAGCTTGCCTTCGCCGCGCAGGTTCTTGAAGACGCGCTGTAATTTGTCGGATAGATTATCGAACATGGGAGCCGGACTGCCGGAAGGCAGTTATTTCATTATACATGCGAGGGGCGGGCCGCGCGCTCGGGGATGGCGGCCGCTTGCGGGGAATGGTTTCCTTTAAGTGGGGCCGCGGGGCTGGTTGAAAAGTAGACGGAATTTGCATTTTCCGACGAGCGAAGCCACTAAGCGGTCTTGTTTGCAATGAGTTGAAAAATGCACAAAGCCAATTTGCAGGGTGAATGCGGAGGGCGCGGGAGGTGGGTTTTCGGGTTGGAACGTTGGGGGTGGTGGCGTTGGACCCTATCATCAAACCACTTTTAGCATGGGCGCTCGCGGGCTACGGGATCCTTTTGCTGCAAAGTACTGAAGCGTAACGCGAGGATTTATGGAATTCGACGCGATTTCGATCCTAGGGAGGGTTGGAGCCGGAGCGGGCGAGATGCGTCTACAATGAAAGTCCGTGCCTCCGAAGAGTCCCAAAATCTACCACATCACGCACTTGGAGAATTTGCCCCAGATCCTTGATGGCGTGCTTTGGTCGGATGCGGAGCGCCTTAGGCGGGGACTGAACTGCATGATCGTCGGCATGAGCGAGATCAAGCGGCGGCGTCTTGAGGAACTGGAAGTGGACTGCCATCCCGGCACGAAAGTGGGAGAGTACGTTCCCTTCTATTTCTGTCCTCGGTCGATCATGCTTTTCCTGCTGCACAAAGGCAATCATGCAGACTTGACGTACCGGGGCGGCCAGCGCCCGATCATACATCTCGAAGCGGACCTATCCACGGTCGTCGGATGGGTCGATTCCTCCGAGAGGCGCTGAGCGTTCAGCAGCGGGAATGCGGGCACGCGTTATACTCGTTTCTTCAATAATAAAGACGATCTCGACGCGCTTGATTGGAATGCTATCGGCGCGACGGACTGGAGGGACCTGTTCGTGAAAGAGCGAAAGCAGGCCGAGTTCCTGGTTGAGGAGTCCTTCGCGTGGGAGCTGATTGAGCGAATCGGAGTAATCGACGAGACGATCGCGGAGGCGGTGGCGAAGTTAATCGGAGAAGCCCGCTATCGGCCGAAGATCGTCGTCGCGCCACAATGGTATTACTAGGAAACGGCACTATGATCGAACTAACGCAGGGTGACATTTTGCTTGCGGACACAGAAGCTCTTGTTAACACGGTGAATTGTGTTGGCGTAATGGGGCGGGGCATCGCGCTCCAATTCCGGAAGGCTTACCCGGCGAACTTCAAGGTTTACGAAGCTGCATGCAAACGCCACCAGTTGCTTCCGGGGAAAATGCTGGTTTTCGAAACCGGCCATCTGGAGGGGCCTGGATATATCGTCAATTTCCCGACGAAGCGGCACTGGAAAGGCAAGAGCCGCATTGAGGATATCGACGCCGGACTCCCGTCGCTTGTGAAGGAAATCAGGCAGCGCGGTATTCGATCCGTTGCCGTTCCTCCACTCGGATGCGGGCTTGGGGGTCTCGACTGGGAGGAGGTTCGGCCGAGGATTGTGCGTGCGTTCGAAGTGTTGCCCGAGGTGCGAGTGCAATTGTTCGAGCCTTCCGGCCCGCCGAAGCCCGAAGCGATGGCGAAGGGAAACCGCGCGCCGGCCATGACGCCGGGAAGAGCGGTGTTAGTAGAGTTGATGTCCCGCTATCTCGCAGCAGTGATGGATCCGTGCATTACCCTGTTGGAGATTCACAAGCTGATGTACTTCATGCAGGAGGCCGGGCAGAACCTTCGCCTGAACTATGAGAAGGGAACATACGGCCCTTCCGCAAAGAATCTACGGCACGTGCTGAGCGTCATTGAGGGACACTTCATTACTGGCTATGGGGATGCCGAAGACGATCCGCAGCGGCCCATAGAGCTTATTCCGGGCGTGTCCAAATCGGCCGCCGCCTTCATCGCATCGCATCCGGACACACAAGCTCGATTCGAAAGGGTGACGAAGCTGATTCACGGATTCGAGACTCCGTTCGGAATGGAGTTGCTGGCAACCGTACACTGGGTATGCGCTCGGGAGGGCGCGAAGTCGGGGGAGGAGGCTATCGAGTACACGTATTGCTGGAATGATCGCAAAAGGGGGTTCGGCCGGGAAGAGATCGCTCTGGCGTGGGAGGTTCTTGCGGCTCAAGGCTGGTTCGGCTGACGTCCGCAAAAGGCGGTCGGCAGGTGTTAACGGACGCGACTCCTAGGGCAGCACGTGGAAGGGCACGTTGCTGGAAAGCGTGCCGCTGGGTTGCGACCACCTGAACCTCTCCGCTGGTTGCATCGGCGGGCACGGTGGCGGTGATTTCAGTGCGCGAAACCATTTCGAATGCGGCCGCGATGCCGTTGAAGGTGACGCTGGTCGCGCCGGTCAAATCAGTGCCGAGAATCTTGACAGACTCTCCCACCGTGCCGTAGGCGGGTAGCGTAGTGACAAAGGGGCGCAGGCCCGCTGACAATCTGAAGATGGTGCCGGCAGAGAGATCCGTCCCAGCAGTGGTGGTCCCGTAAAAGTTTCCATTAGTCGCCTGGAGAAGCCCGGCGACCGGATAGGCGCCGTCCGTACAGCCACTTTGCGAGCAAAATTCGTAGAGCGTCGTCAGCGTGCCACTCGGCGTGATTTTGAAGATGGCGCCATAGCCCGGGCCCCCTCCATAGATTGTTGTTCCGTAAAGGTTTCCATCGGTGGCCTGCATAAGTCCCGAGGGGCTGGAGCCATTCGGGCAGAAATCACAGAAGCTGTACAGCGTCATCACTTCGCCATCCGGCGTCATTTTGAAAATCGATCCAGGAAAAATCTCGTATGGGGCCAGTTCGATCAAACCGACGGTTGTCCCATAGAAGCCGCCATTGGGGGCCTGGACTAGCTGCCCAGCGGGGCCGAGGCCGTCGGCGCACGCGCTTTGGGCGCAGAAGCTGTGCAGCGTGGTCAGCGTGCCGATCGGGGTGATTTTGAAGATCGTGCCACAGCCCCCCTGCGTGATGAACGTTCTACAACCACTATGATCGGTGACTGTCCCTCCGCCATTCGTTGTCCCGTACAGGTCTCAGTTGGCGGCCTGGATCAGCCCCCCGTAGGGGAGTTGGCCATCCTTGCAACCTGCTTCGGAGCAGAAGCTGTGCAGCGTCGTCAGCGTGCCGGTCGGCGTGATCTTGAAAACAGTACCGCTGGTGGTCCCGTAGAGGCTGCCATCGCTTGCCTGGATAAGGCCCGCATAGGGACTGGAGCCGTCCGTGCACCCGCTTTGGGAGCAGAAGTTGTAAAGCGTCGTCAGCGTGCCGTTCGCCGTAATCTTGAAGACCGTGCCACCGCCATCATACGTATAGGCGCCGGTTCCGCCAAGGCGCGTGGTCCCGTAGAGGTTCCCATCGGTGGCCAGGACGAGCCCCGCGTCGGGCTGTTCGCCGTCCGTGCATCCGCTTTGGGAGCAGAAGTTGTAGATCGTGGTGAGAGCGCCGGCGGGCGTGATTTTGAAGACCGTGCCGCCGCCGTTGGCCCCGCCAAAAGCGGTTGTCCCGTAGATGTCCCCGTTGGTAGTTTGGACCAGCGGACCCTCGGGCGAGCTGCCGTCCGGACAACCGTTCTGGGTGCAGGAAAACGTATAGAGTGTCGTCAACGTCTGCGCGGGCAGGACCATCGCCGTCATTGCGCTTAAGACCAGAAAAGCATGCGGCCGCGTGCGCCGGTTCAATTTGCCCATACTCAGAGATACTATACCTATCGCGGGGAAAAGGCACTCCTTTTCTCTGTAACCGAGTACCATGGACCGCGCCCGAGTACCGGAGTGAGTCAATTTGACCCAGCCCGTTGGTGGCGGCATGGCTTAGATTCTTGCCAAGCCGATGATAGTGTGCAGTGAATGTTGCACGCAGTTTTGGAAGGGCGATTGCTTCCTCGCGGTTGCCCAGCCTCTTATGCCCATACTATCGTTACACTACACAAAACTCGCCCGCATCTCCTGCCTGATGGCCTGCGCCTCCGCGGCCTATGGACAGGCCATCGTCACCACCATGGTCGGCGGCGGCTTCGTCAACAACGCGCCGGCGGTCACGACCTATATCGCGAATCCCCAAGGAGTAGCGGTGGACGCGTCGGGGAACGTGTACATCGCCGACGCCAGCCACATTCTGCGGGTAGATCATGCTACCGGCGTGCTTACGGCGGTGGCGGGAGGCGGACCCACGGTGGTCAGCTCCGCGGACGGTCCGGCGCTTTCGGTGCGCATCGCGCCCACGGATCTGGTGGTCAATGCCAGCGGCAACGTGTTGTTCCTGGATAGCTCCAGGCTGCGCCAACTGAACGTACAGCAGGCGACCATCACCACGATTGCCGGCCAATACGCGAAGAACGGATCGACGGGAGACGGCGGTCCCGCAGCCTCGGCATTGCTGAACATGCCGCAGCAGTTCTGCCTGGATTCGGCCGGCGACATCTATATTGTCGAACTGGCCGGATACGTCCGGCGGATCGATGCGGCGACCGGCGCCATTGCCACCATCGCCGGTAATGGCGGCGCGGACTTTAGCGGCGACGGCGCCCACGCCACTGCGGCTACGCTGATCCAACCGAAGGGCATTGCCGTGGATTCGAGCGGCAACCTATACGTCGCCGACGCGGGCGATGCACGGATTCGCGAGATCGCCGCCGCCACAGGAGTTATCAGCACCATCGCGGGCACCGGACAGACCGTCGAAGGCGGCGATGGCGGCAGCGCTCTGAAGGCTTCCTTCGTCGCATTGGGCGAACTCGCCATGGACAGCAAGAACAATCTGTCATTGATCGATGGAAACCGCGTGCGGCGCATCATGGCCGCGACCGGCGCGATCGCCACCGTGGCGGGCAACGGCACAGCGGGATTGGCTGGCGATGGGGGACCTGCCACACAAGCGGAAATCAGCAGTCCGGCGGGCCTGGCACTGGATGGCTCGGCTAACCTCTATATTGCCGATACCGGAAACGGGCGCATTCGGCTGGTGACTGCGGCCACCGGCGTGATTTCCACCATCGCGGGCACATCGCTGAACGGCGACGGCGGCTTGGCCAGCGGCGCGGTCCTGAATAGTCCGCAGGGCGCCATCGTGGATTCTTCGGGAGATTTGTTCATCGCCGAGAGCAGCCGGATCCGGGAAGTGAACGCGGCAACCAAAATCATTTCGACGTTCGCCGGAGGAGGGACCAGCACGGCGGACGGGGTCACGCTGCTGCAGGCGAAGCTGAGCCCGCTCAGCCTGGTCTTCGATTCCACGGGCGACCTGATCGTCGGAGAACCGGGCCTGATCCGCCGCCTGAGTACGAGCGGAACAGTCAGCACCATCGCCGGCACGGGCGTGACGGGCTACTCCGGCGACGGCGGTCCGGCGACACAGGCTCAAATCGGATACGTCACGGCGCTGGCGATTGATGCGACGGGCGGCGTGCTGTTTGCCGATTCAGGCAACAAGCGGCTGCGCCGGGTCGATTCCGGAACGGGAGTCATCACGACCGTGGCGGGCAACGGACAGTCGACCTTCACCGGCCTTGGCCAACTCGCGACCGCCACCGGCATCGGCAATATCGCGGGAGTGGCTGTGGATTCGAGCGGGAACATTTATATCGGCGGCATCAATACGGGACTTGTTCTGAAGATCTCGACGGCGGGCGCGGTGTCGATCGCTGGCGGAAACGGCGGGTGCAGTTATACCGGCGACGGCGGAACCGCCACCACGGCGTTCGTATGTCAGCCGTCCAGCCTGGTATTGGATTCGAGCGCCAACATTTTCCTGGGCGACGACACCTGTTACTGCGTGCGCCGCATCGCCGCCGCCGGCGGCATTATCCAGACCGTGGTGGGAAACGGGACCGACGGTTACAGCGGCGACAACGGAGCGGCCACTCAGGCGCAGCTTCAATCCGTCTCGTCGATTGCGATATCCGGAACGACGCTGTATGTGACCGACGGAGTCAGCGGTGTGATACGCGCGGTGACTCCGGATACGCCGCCCGCATTACCGGCTGCGCCCATCTTGACGGCGTTGGGGAATGCTGCCAGCTTTCAGTTGGGCGCGGTCGCTCCAGGCGAATTGATCACTCTTTACGGACACTATCTGGGTCCTGCCACGCCAGCCTCGTGGACGCTCAGCTCGAGCGGCCAGCTTACGATTCCGAACGCGAACATTCAGATTATGTTCGACGATGTGGCGGCGCCCCTGATCTACATTTCGGCGGGCCAGGTTAACGCCATCGCGCCGTACTCGGTGGCCAACGGTGTTTCCACAGTGCGCATCGTGACGGCGGGGGGCTCGATTTCGGAGACGAGCATTGGCGCGACAGCGACATCGCCTGGAATTTTCCCAGGCGCCATCGTCAATGAAAATGGCACGATTAATAGTCCTTCCAATCCCGCGCCCGTAGGATCGTATGTGACCATGTACGGCACGGGTTTGGGACAAACCAACCCGGCGGGCGTGGATGACATCCTGACGCCGCTGAGCAATTATCCCAAGCAGGTTTACCCGGTCACGGTCACGCTGAGCCGGAACCCGCTGTTCTCCACTCCGGTGGCGATGAATGTGTTGTACGCCGGACCGGCGCCGGGACTGGTGGAGGGTGTGGGCCAGATCGACGCGGTGGTGCCCGCAGGCGCCGAATCGGGCGAGAATTTTATGGAGATCGTGGCCGGACCGGCGGGTTGCCCGCCTTTCGCTTTCTACGTGAAGTAGGCACGGGTGCGCGACATAGAAGTGGTAATTCGGCAGCGCCACCTGAGCCGCTGCATCGCAGTGCCCCCATCGCTATCTGCGTTCATCGGGTGCGCCAGGAGAAGCTTGGCCGATCTAGAGTGAGGTGAAAGGAGCGCACCATGTGAATTATCCGTTCGACATGTAGCTATCGAGCGCATTGCGGAGCGATCCGTAAGGCGAAGCCTCGAAATGCCAACCTGCGAGCCGCAGCGCAAGCGAATCCGATCCGGCCTCGTTACGCAATAGTGTTTGGTTAGCCCGCCTGATGTGGTGAAACTGGAGCCGGTGAAGAACAAACGGACGTAGGTGCACCGGAACACTCGGGTGGTTGGGAGCGGCGCGCAGGGAAAGCGGAGAACATACATACCCAAAGCCGATGGCCGGCAACGGCCGTTAGGGATCGCCGCGCAGGAGGATAAGATCGTCCAACAGGCCGTGGTGACGGTTCTGAACCCGATTTATCAAGAGTAATCTCTGGGATCCTCCTACGGGTTCCGGCCGGGGCGTAGCCAGCATGATGCGCTGGATGCCCTGGCTGTGGGCCTGCGGCGGAAGAAGGTGAACTGGGTGCTCGATCTGGTGAAGTTCATCGAGC
>JBEKTJ010000271.1:0-8094 GCA_049516155.1 Bryobacteraceae bacterium | reverse complement strand
GATGCCGTCTGGCAATTGGTGAATGAATTCGATACACCGGCCGCGGCCATCGTCAAACACACCAATCCCTGCGGCTGCGCGGAAAAGGGCGCCCTGGCCGAGAGCTACCGCAAGGCATTCGCTTGCGATCCAGTGTCGGCATACGGTGGGGTCGTTGGGTTCAATCGTACGATGGATGAGGAAACCGCCCACGAATGCGCCAAGACATTTCTCGAAGCGATCGCCGCGCCAGACTATACGCCGGAGGCAATGGCTGTGCTGAGGGGCAGGAAGAATCTGCGGCTCATGAAAGTTGCGGCCGGCGGTGATGGGCTGGTGGTGAAATCGATTTCCGGCGGATACCTGGCGCAGGCGCCAGATACGGCGCGGCTGGATCGCGGCACGGCGGAAGTGAAAACGAAGCGCGCACCGAGCGGCGAGGAATGGATCGCGCTCGAATTCGCCTGGAAAGTGGCCAAGCACGTGAAGTCGAACGCCATCGTGTTTGCGCTCGCTGGGCAGACGGTAGGCGTCGGCGCGGGTCAGATGAGCCGTGTAGATTCCGTAAAGCTCGCAGCCATGAAGGCCGTGCTGCCGCTATCCGGCACGGTAGTCGGGTCGGACGCATTCTTCCCTTTTCCGGACGGCGTGGAAGAAGCCGCCTGCCATGGGGCCACCGCCGTGATCCAGCCCGGCGGATCGGTGCGCGATGCAGAGGTGATCGACGCCGCGGACCGGTTGGGCCTAGCGATGGTGTTTACGGGCGTGCGGCACTTCCGGCATTGATGCATCCGCGACGCATTTGGCCGTCACACAAAAAGACAGGCCGGGAGGCCTGTCGTACATCAGAACTGAAAGCGAAGTTGCAAATCGATACGCCGGTTGTCGGTGGGTGTTTGTTCTGCTTGGAATCCGCCTGAGATGGCCGTGTATTGCAGGAATTCCGTCGAACCCATGCTGCCTACCGGCGCCGCGTAATTCACATGATTCAAGATGTTGCGGGCGCTGACGGAAAGCGTCAAGTTGTAGCGATGCTCGGTGGTTCCGCCGCCGCCGAATGGACCTCCCCGTCCGCCTCCGCCAAAACCCCCGAAACCGCCACCGCCACCGCGTGGGCCGCCACCGCCTGGGCCGCCACCGCCCGCGTTGGCGCGCGATCCGCCGCTCGACCCCGCGAATTTCGTCGTGCCAAATCCCCAAGTCCGGCTCAACCGTAGATTCAAACTGAACTGTCCGGGTCCGGTGCCCAGGTTGCGGGGGATCAGCGATTCACCCGGCGCAGGGTTCGGGTTCAGGTATCCGTAAGGCGTCGATACAATTCCCGGGCCGGGTCCACTGGCAAAAGCCGGCCGGGCATTCAGGACCCCATCGGGTATGCCGTCAAGATCGTAATATCCACCGGTGGTAATGTTGAAGGGCGCGCCGGTGGATGCCACCACAAATGGCGCAAGCTGAATTTTCCAAGGCGCGCTCACGGTGCCGAATATGAACATTCTGTTTTGAACGTCCAGGGACGACCGGCTCCACTCCGCCGACAGGTCATAAGGGTTCACCGGCGTGGAGGTGCCGCAACCCACGGACGAAGCGCATAAGATACCGTCCGTGTCGCTGTGCGCCGTGCCCCAGATATAAGCGCCCGTGATCGTCACGCGGCTTCCAACCGCGGTGTTTACACGTGTTATCACTTGCAACTGCTTCAATAAACCGTCCGATTGAAACTGAAAAAGGTCGGCTGGCCCGGGCGGGCTCACGTCGCTGGTGACAAATTGATGGACCCCGCGAGTGTCGGTCACGTTCACGGCAAGCGTGGTCCGGCGATTGAGCTGCCGCTCCACACCGATCGCCGATTGGATCAAATATGGCGCGCGCAGATTGTTGGCCGCCACAAACTGAACCGGGGTCGTAGACGTCAGCGCGGAGGGAATACAGCCCGCTAGCACATTGGGACAGTAGAAGCTGGGATCGTTCACTTCAAAGGTCTGCTGATTTTTTCCGTTATATTCCAGCGCATCGAGGTTATACTGATTGGCATACCGGATATAGAACATGCCGATTCCGCCGCGGATCACGGTGGAGGGAGTGCCTCGGCCCGACGCACGGCCCGGAGCCCAAGCGAACGCGAAACGTGGCGCGGCGTCGTGCCAATCGTGAATGTTGGTCTGGCCTTCCCACCGCAATCCGTAGCTTAACGTCAGGCCCTGCGCCAGGCGCCAGTCATCCCCCACGAATGCGCCCACATCGAACATGTTGGAACTCACCAGGGGCTGGCCCTGATTGACCGTGAACTGTGTGGGACCTATGCCGGGGGGCAGCGTGGGACAGCCGTTGGCGCAGGTACCCGCCGCCGCCACCATAGCCTGGTAAGCGGCGAAGGACGCAAACGTGAAAGTGCCATTGAAGTTTGTGGGCGTGTTGTAGTTCAGCAGATCGTTTCGGGTGCGCGCGCCGAACTTGATGGTGTGCTTGCCGTGCGTCACGGTCGTATAATTTTGAAACTCGTAGTTGCTTTCGGTTTGTATGGTGCGGTTTATGCCCGCGCCGCCGAAGTCGAAGTCACCCGGTACGATCACTTCGGGGGCGTCGGATTGCGCGGTTTGACCCGTCAGGTAATGGTTGAATTGAAAGCGCGTCTCGTTGACCACACTGGTGGAGAGCACCGCAGTATCGGTAACCTGCCCCAGTTGCTGCAATTGCACATAGCTATAGCCGTTGCCGGGAAGATTGAAGAGGCCTACCCCCCACAGGTCCCTGTGCAGATCCAGATAGGAATAACGTACGCTGAGCGTATTATTGCCGGTCAGTGCCCAATCGATGCGCGGGCTGAATGTAGTCCGCTGCTGCGGCGTCGGCGTAAACCCCCGGTCTAGCTCCTGCGTGAGTGTGGCCGGGTTGAGAATCGTTGCATTGAGAATGCCGTTGTCGTCGATCTGACGCCTTTCGACGTCGATGAAAAAGCTGGCGTGCTTGTTGATGGGACCGCTGAGGTTGCCCCCGTATGTTTGCGCCATGAATCCAGGAATTGGCGTTGAAGTGAGGAAGGGGTTGCGCGCGTTCCAGTCGCCATCGCTGATGTCGTAAGAAGCCGTGCCGTGAAATTTATCCGAACCCGGCTTGGTGAAAATCTCGATGCGTCCGAAGCCCAGCTTGTCGAATTCGCTGGCGAACGGATTCTGGTTGATGCGAATCTCGCGGATGGATTCCTTGGGCGGCAAGCGGCCGCTGGAGAAACCGTCGATGAAGATTTCGCCGCCATTCGGTCCGGCGGATGGTCCCGCCAGCGCTTGCAGATCCTGTTGCAGATCGTCGGGATCGTCCGGCAAAGCCTGCAAATCGGCGCCTTTGAATACCAGCGCATCCACATTCTGCGAAGCTTGCACGCTCAACTGGGTGTTATTTTCCTCGGTGACCGTGACTTCCTGTTTCACTTCCGCCAGTTTCATGGCGACGTCGCCGCGCGCTATTTGGCCGGTACTCACCAGGACCGCTACACCGCCGGTCTGTTCGAGGCCCTTGGAGGCCACCGAGACCGAATAAGTGCCGGGGGCAACCGCGCGAAAAGTATACACGCCATCCGCTCCGGTCTGGGCCTGCTGCATCTTGCCATCGTCGCCGGTCAATGTAACCGTTGCGCCGGGGATGATCGCACCTGTAGTGTCCTTGACAGTGCCGGTTACGGTGCCGCCATTCGGCGATGGCTTGGAGGTCTGCGCGAGGGCGGACACTACGGCCAGAAGCAAGAAGACAAACGTGTACGTGCGCAGTTTGAGAACCACATTATCTTGGCGAATGTTCGGGCTGTGCGGTTACAGGCGGGAAAAGAAGTCAGGAGACAGAAGACAGGAGACAGAATGCAGCCGGCGCGGCCGCCCTATGAGGACTGCTCCACCCGCACATCTTCCCTGAGCATCACTTCCGGGCATAACTCGACGCCCAGCCCCGGACCCGGCGGCAGCGCAAATTCGCCCGCGGCCGGCGGAAGGGTGTGTGTAACGATACCACGATATTCATCCAGGTAATGCCGCCGCACGCTCTCCAGGATACAAAGGTTCGTCACATTCGCCGCCAGATGCAGCGAAGCTACATGCAAAATGGGACCGCCGCAATTATGCGGCGCGATCGGCAGATAGTGAGTCTCCGCCATGGTGGCGATCTTCTTCGCTTCCGAGATTCCGCCGCACCAGCAGATGTCCGGCATAATGATGCGGGCCGCGCGGTTCTCGATCAACTCGCGGAACCCGAAGCGGGTCATCAGCCGCTCGCTCACACACAGCGGCAGGCGTGTGGCTGCGGCCAGCTCGCTATAGGCGGCCATATTGTCCTGCGGCAGCATCTCTTCCAGCCACATGGGCGCGTACGGTTCAAGCGCCTGCGCAATGCGGATGGCCGATGGCAGGTTCCAATAGCCGTGAAACTCCATGGCTACCTCCATCGAATCTCCGAATGCTTCGCGAATCAGCCGCAGCGGCTCGATCCCCCGCCGCATCTGGTCGGCCGTGATATATTGGCCGCCGGTTTCCTTCCCCATCGGATCGAAAGGCCAGATCTTCATGGCGTGGATTCCGGATTTAGCGAGCTCGTCCGCCAGCCGCACGGGCTCGCTCAGAAAATCGATGTGGTCGTAGCAGGTGTTGTAAGTGCGTATGGACGCGCGCGAGGCGCCGCCCAGCAACTGGTAAACCGGCAGATTCGCCACTTTGCCGGCCAGGTCCCAGAGCGCGATATCCACCGCCCCGATGGCGCGCATCTCCGCGCCGGCCCAGCCGCTGAACGATACCGCCTGCATCATGTCCGCCCACAACCGGTCGATCTGTGAAGGGTCGCGCCCTAGCAGCACAGGCGCCAGCGACCGGTGTACCACGGCTTTCTCGGCTTCCGGATGTGGATACGTTTCACCCAAGCCCACTAGGCCGCTATCGGTGTGGATGCGCACCCACAACCACTGAATGGGACCCCAATTCACCGTGATACCGCGCCGCAGGTGGACCGTTTCAATCGCCGTGATGCGCATACAATAGAAGGTATCAGCTTGTTGATCGTTATTGCGGTGGCGGCCGTGCTCGCTTTGCTCATACTGTGGGCCCTGATCGTACAGCGCCGCTGAATCTCAAATGCACTTAGACTTCGTCGGAGCATTCCTGAACGTTGCACTGCTGTGGCTGCTGACCACGCCGCACGAATTCGCGCACGCCTGGACGGCCACGCGGCTGGGCGACGACACGCCGCGGCTGCAAGGGCGCCTGACGTTGAACCCGCTGGCGCACGTGGATTGGCTGGGCACCACCATCCTGCCGGCGCTGACGTCGCTATTCGGCGGCGGCTTGCTCGGCTGGGGCAAGCCGGTCTACAGCAACCCGTCCAAACTGCGTTGGGGTTTGAACGGGCTGGCGCTGGTGGCCATGGCCGGCCCGGCCAGCAACGTGGTTTTCGCCGTGATCCTGGCCGCTGTGGCGCAGGCGACCGCGGGCTTCGCTCCGGCGCTGGCGCAGTTCGCGGCGCGAGGCGTGAATCTGAGCCTGTACCTGGCCATCTTCAACATGCTACCGGTGCCGCCGCTGGATGGCTCCAAGCTGCTGCTGGCAGCACGCATCCCCATGGTGGTTTATAACGAGATCGCGCGCGCCGGTTTCCTGCTGCTGATCGTGGCTGTTTCGGTTTCGGATCTCGGCCGGTGGATGTCGCAGTGGAGCTACGAAGGAACGGTACACATCTTTGGATTATTCCGGTAAATCGATATGAGCGTTTTCTCTCTCTCCGGCAAGACCGCATTGGTAGCGGGCGCAAGCCGCGGCATCGGCCTGGCCATCGCACAACAGCTTGCCGAGGCTGGCGCGCGCACCACGCTGGCGGCGCGATCCATCGACAAATTGCGGGAGCATGTGATGGCGCTCGAGGCCCGGGGTTTCCAGGCCAGCGCGCTGCGCTTGGATATGGTCGATTCCGAATCCATCCGCGCGGCCATGGACGGTTTTGGGACGCCCGACATACTCGTGAACGTGGCGGGCACGAATATCCGCAAGAGCTTCGCGCAATACACGGAGGCCGAGTACGAGCACATCATGCGCACGAATCTGCATGGAATCGTGGAGCTGACCCAGCAGGCCGGCGCGCGCATGATCGCGCGCGGTGTGGGCGGCAAGATCGTCATGATCGGCAGCATAGCGTCGCTGCTGGGGCTGCCGTATATGTCCATATATGCGATGACCAAGGGTGCGCTGGGCCAACTGACCAAAGCTCTGGCCGCCGAGTGGGGCCGCTACAACATCCAGGTGAACTGCATCGCGCCGGGTTTTATCGTTACGGATTTGAACCGCCAGATGTGGGAATCGGCGGAGGCGGTGGGGATGCGCGAATGGCTGAAGGGCGCGCAGGCTAATCCGCGGCTGGGTGCGCCGGACGACATTGCGCCGTTGGCCGTCTTCCTGGCGGGGCGCGGCGCGGACTATATCACCGGGCAGATTATCGCGGCGGATGGCGGTTATACCACCACGGCAGTCTGGCCGTTCGAGCCGGAAGGCTGAGCGTGCGCCGCTTGGTTCGCCGGCTTTTTGTGGCGTTGTTCCTTGTGGCGCTGGCGGGTGCGCAACAGGCCATTGAATTCACCTGCCCCATGGATCGGGATGTGCGCTCCAAGACCCCCGGCAAGTGTCCGCGCTGTGGCATGACCCTGGTGGCCAATCTGCCCGAACCCGTGGAGTATCCGGTGGATCTGCGCGTAGATCCGCCGCGCATTCCCAGCGCGCAGCCGATTACGCTCGAATTCCGCATCGCCGATCCCGAAACCGGCGCGCCGGTAAAGCACTTCGAAATCGTACACGAGAAGCTGTTTCACCTGTTCATCGTCAGCCAGGATTTGCAGTATTTCGCGCACTTGCATCCGCAGCTTGGCGGCGACTCCGTTTTCCGGTTGGACACCACGTTGCCCAAGCCCGGCACGTACCGCCTGTTGGCGGATTTCTATCCGACCGGCGGGACGCCGCAACTCACTCCCAAGACCATTACCACGGCGGGCTACACCACGCCGCTGGAGGCAGCCATTCCGCGCGTCGCGCCGGATCTCGCCCCCAAACACGGCGAAAACATGGAGGTGGAACTGAAGCTCGATCCACCGCAGCCCATCGCCGGCAGGAAGACCATGCTTTTCGTGCATCTGACTCCCGCGGAAGGTCTGGAACCTTACATCGGAGCATGGGCCCACTTACTCGCCGTGAGTGACGACTTAGTCGACACCATCCACGACCATCCCTTTATTGCCGACGGCGGAGCGGACATGCAGTTCAATATCTTCTTTCCCCGCGAAGCCGCTTACCGCGTGTGGATCCAGTTCCAACGCAAGGGAGTGGTGAATACCGTGGCATTTACGATTCCGGTCACGGCGCTGCGGTAGGCATCTATCAGAGGGCCGCCTCAGTACAGCGCGCGTGGCGCCGGCGTTCCTTCGGCCCTTCCGAGCGCATCCAGATAGCGGCGTCCGCCTGCCGCCATCAAGCCCAGATCGGTGGGGCCTTGGAACAGCAGGAATCCCTGCTCCATGAAACGTTTGGCAATCTCCGGCGTGGCGGCGGGGCGTCCCAGAAACTTGCCGTGCCGCTTCCCGGCTTCCGCAATGCGGGCGATGGCCGCGTGTAGCTTGGGATCGTCCTGGTTGCCGCGCAGACCGAGCGAAAATGAAAGATCGCTGGTGCCGATGAAGAGAACGTCCACGCCGGGTGTGGCGGCGATCTCGTCGATGCGCTCCACTGCGCGCGCTTCTTCAATGATGATGATCACCATTACATTGGCATCGGCGGAATCCTGATAGCCGGCTTCGCCGCCCGGCCATGTGGTGCGCGCGAGGACCGCGCCCGAGCCGCGACGCCCGGCTGGGGGATAACGGCAAGCGGCGGCGGCCTGCGCGGCTAGTTCAGGCGTGCTGGTGAACGGGAACATCACGCCGCTGACGCCAGCGTCCAGCACGCGCTTGGCCGTCCAGATTTCGTTTACCGGCACGCGCGCGAATGTGAGCGCCGGCAGCCCGCGGGTGGCCAGCACGATATTGCGTAGCGTTTCGAGAGTGATGGGCGAATGCTCCATCTCCACCCACAGAAAGTCGAAGCCCAGCGAGGCAGCGTGCGCGGC
>JBEKTJ010000270.1:0-8101 GCA_049516155.1 Bryobacteraceae bacterium | reverse complement strand
GGGCGACGGCCCGCGGCGTCCTACCAGATGGCCCTAGAGGGCCTTCGCTACATCCGGCGCAACAAGCTGATCCTGGGCGCTATCTCGCTGGACCTGTTCGCTGTGCTGTTGGGCGGCGCAGTGGCCCTCCTGCCAGTCTACGCGAGAGAGATTCTCAAAATCGGGGCATCCGGGCTGGGCATTCTGCGGAGCGCGCCTGGCGTGGGCGCGGTGATTGTCGCCCTGGCGGTGTCCCGCTGGCCATTGCAGCGGCATGCAGGGGCAATTATGCTATGGTGCGTTTGCGGCTTCGGCGTCTTCACCGTGATTTTCGGACTGTCGCGCACGCCGGCGCTGTCGCTGACGGCATTGGCGCTGATTGGCGCGTGCGACATGGTGAGCGTGATCGTGCGGCATACCCTGGTCCAGCTTTCGACACCGGATGAAATGCGCGGGCGCGTGAGCGCCGTGAACATGGTATTTATCGGGGCATCGAACGAGGTCGGCCAATTCGAATCGGGCATCACGGCGCAGTGGTTCGGCGTGGTGCCCGCGGTGGTGTTGGGCGGTTTGGGGACTATCGCCATCGTGGCGCTGTGGGCGTGGCGATTCCCGGCGCTGCGGCGCGTGGATGCGTTGGTGCAGCCGGCGCCGGCTTGATCAAGGTCTGAGGCTGTCGATTTCGCAGGCGTCGTTCGACGTACAGTAGAAGGAGATATAAACATGACGTTGACAACCGCCCGCGAAACCGGCTACGCCGCCGTGAACGGGCTCGAACTTTATTACGAAAGCCATTGCGATAGCTGCGGCGAGGGGCAGCCGGCGATTCTACTGCACGGCGGGCTGGGATCGACCGAAATGTTTGCGGGGATACTGCCGCTCCTAACGAACAAACGCCGGGTGATCGCCGTCGATTTGCAGGCTCACGGCCGCACCGCCGATATCGACCGCCCGATGAGCTATGAGGCGATGGCCGACGATATCGCCGCGTTGATGAAGCGTCTCGGCGTCGAGCAGGCCGATTTGGTGGGTTATTCGCTTGGCGCAGGCGTAGCCCTGCGCACCGCCATCCAGTATCCCGGGCTCGTCGGGAAGCTGGTAATCGTCTCGACCGTCTTCAGGCGCGATGGATGGTATCCTGAGGTCCTCGCGGCGATGGCGCAGGTAGGCGCGGCGTCCGCCGAACCGATGAAGCAGAGCCCCATCTACCAGACCTATGCCCGCATCGCGCCGAGGCCGGAAGACTGGCCGATGTTGCTCACTAAGATCGGCGACTTGCTGCGCAAGGATTATGACTGGTCGCAGGGGGTGGCGGCGATCAAGGCGCACACGATGCTCGTGTTTGGCGATGCCGACGCCGTCCGTCCCGCACACATGGTGGAGTTTTTCGGGTTGCTGGGCGGCGGCCGGAAGGACGCCGGTTGGGACGGAGCGGGTATGTCGAATGCGCGGCTCGCAATTTTGCCGGGCCTCACGCATTACAATATTTTCTCGTCTCCCGCCCTGGCGCCCGCTGTCATTCCGTTTCTGGAAAGCTGAAACCAATGGCCGGCGCGCTCACGGATCTGTTGCAGTTCTCCTTCGTGGCGCTCACATCCATTTTGTTTCTGGTCGATCCCATCGCGGCCATCCCCACTTTTCTCGCCATGACCGGGGAACAAGATGCGGCTCAGCGGCGGCACGTAGCGAAACGCGCGGCCTGGACGTGCATGGTGGTGTTGACGGGCTTCGGCGCGGCGGGCAAGCTGATCTTCCGCCTCTTCGGCATCACGCTGCCGGCCTTCAAAATCGCCGGCGGCGTGATCCTGCTGCTCATCGGGCTCGACATGCTGCGCGCGCGCCGCTCCCAGACGAAGGAGGCGCCCGGTGAAGCCGAAGAAGGGGCGGAGAAGGACGACGTCGGAATCATTCCCCTGGGCATGCCGATGCTGGCTGGCCCCGGTACGATTTCCACCGTGATGGTGCTGATTAGCGGCATGCCCGACTGGTGGTACGGCGTTCCCGTGTTCCTTGCGATTGTGATTACCGCCCTGGTGTCTTACTTTGTCCTGGCCGGGGCCGATCGCGTGCGCCAGCATCTTGGAGAGACGGGAATTCGGATACTGACAAGGCTCATGGGACTGATGCTTACGGCCATCGCCGTGCAGTTCATGCTGAACGGTCTGGCGGACGTCGGCTTGGTCAAGGCGGTGCATTGAGCCACCAGCGTCTTGCGGTTACTATCGAATGTGATGCGACGACGTGAGTTTTTGGCGATTGCGGGCGCGGTCCCGCTAGCTGCCGGTTCCGCACCTGCTTCCAAACTGGCGGCCGACCCGCAGCGGCCCCAGTATCACTTGCTACCCGCCGCCAATTGGATGAACGATCCCAACGGGCCCATCTACTGGCAGGGCAAGTATCACATGTTCTACCAGTACAATCCTAACGGCGCATTTTGGGGCGACATGCATTGGGCGCACGCCGTCAGCGAGGACATGTTGCATTGGAAGCATCTGCCCATAGCGCTGGCGCCTACGCCAGGCGGTCCCGATAAGGATGGCGTCTTCAGCGGCTGCGCGGTGGTGGATAACGGCGTACCCACCGCGATCTATACGGGCGTGAATCCGGAAACGCAATGCATCGCCACGAGCGGCGGCGATTTGACGGTATGGAAGAAGTTTGTTGGCAATCCCGTGATCCCGGCGCCGCCCGGCGGCTTGGAAGTGACCGGCTTTCGCGACCCTGCCGTTTGGCAGGAGGGCGATACGTGGCTGATGGCTTTGGGGTCGGGCTTCCGCGGAAAGGGCGGCGCGGTGCTGCTGTACGAATCCAAAGATCTGCGCCATTGGAACTACCTGCATCCGCTAGTTACCGGCAGAATGAAGGCGGGCGTCAGCGCCAAGGATCCAGTGGATAGCGGCGAGATGTGGGAGTGCCCGGACTTTTTTCCGCTGGGAGGCAAGCACCTGCTGATCGTCTCCACCGAGCGGGTAGTGAAATATCAATTGGGCCAGTATTCGGATCGCCGCTTCCAGCCGGAAACTATGGGCGGCATCGATTTTGGCTCGTATTACGCTGCGCGCACCATGGCGATGAACGGAACGAACACCGGCGACCGGCGCATCCTGTGGGGATGGATCACGGAGGGCCGCAGCGCCGAGGCGCAGCGCGCAGCCGGATGGAGCGGCGTGATGTCCCTGCCGCGGGAGCTGAAGCTATTCGGCAGCCAGGTGCAGATGCGCCCGGCGGCGGAAGTGGAGACTCTGCGCGGCAAGCGGCTGGGTGGAGATGCGGCGGGCGACTGCATGGAGATTCAGGCGGAGATCGATCCGGGCGACGCGCCGCGTGCCGGGCTCATGCTGCGCATCGCGTCCGATCGGAGCGAACAGACGTTGGTCTACTACGATCGCGATGCCCGGCTGGTGTGCGTGGACCGCAGCCAGTCGAGCACGGATAAAAGCGCGGATCGCGATATGCAGTCGGGACCGTTCCTGCTGGGCCGCGGCGAGACGTTACGCTTGCGCATCTTCTTGGATGGGTCGGTGGTCGAGATCTTCGCGAACGATCGGTTCTGTCTGACCGCGCGCGTCTATCCGGCGGGTCCCCGCAGTACGGGGGTGGCGTTGTACGCCAGCGGCGGTTCGGCGAGGATGGTTTCGTTCGAGGCTTGGGAAATGCGGCCAATCTCGCCGGACCGGCTGACGTCGTAGGTCTTGCGGCCCGACTATAGACGGTCGAGAAGGAATCTGAAAAGCCTCTCGCAATTGGGAGCGGCCTTCCGCACCAATGCGGGCTTGATCGATTGCAGCAAAGCCGGCGCGTGCTTCGTCTTATGATATTTGCCCTTGGTGGTGTCTTTGGTGGCTAACTTGAGGCCCTCGATCAAATCGTTCTTGGAAATCTCCTCGACATGCGGATTGGCGCTCAGCGCTGCTTTGCGGAAACCGATCTCGTAGTATTCTTCCAGGGCATCTTTGTCGGCGTGGAACCACGATTCCATCATCTCGACCATCCAGAAGATCGAATCCGCTCGAGACGCCGGCCAACCCATCCGCTCGCATACCTGAGTTGAAAAACCTGCCTTGTGGGGACCTTCGCTGTCCCGGAGCAGGATATTCCAGGCTGCCGGATGCTTTCTCAGCGCGATGCCAAAGTCCCGTTCGGGATTCCCGCCTGTGGCGACGATCCGGATCTGGTGTTGCGCAATCCTCGCTCTTTCTCCGATTTCCTTGAAGAAAGCGTCAAATCCGGCCTTAAGGCTCTTGTCGCCTTCGAAATAGATGCGGATCTCGCGTGACATCTACCAACGGCCCCCGCCGATTTCGCCTTTCCGCCAAAGCTGGCCCAGAGTGTAGTGCTCCAGCCACTCGTCCAGTTCATCGCACGAATAGCGCTTGAATTGAGTGCCGTTGTCGAAGTCGCGTTCGCAGACCAACACCGATTCGGGGCGGTCGGTCAGCGCATCGATCAAGGCTTCGGAATGCGTAGTAACAATCAATTGCATTTGTTGCGAAGCCTCAACTAGCATCTCGGCGACCAGGCGAAGGGCGTCCGGATGCAGCCCCAGCTCCGGCTCCTCAATGCACACCAGCGGCGCCGGCTTCGGGTGAAACAGAACCGCCAGCAGGCAGAGAAATTTGAGTGTGCCGTCGGACATGCGAATTCCCGAAAGCATATCCGATAGCCCGGATTCTCTGAGGAACGTCCGCGCCAGCCCTTCTCCCACGTCCACTTTGACGTCCTCGAAGCGATCGCAAAATCGTTGGAGATACTCCTTGATCCGATCATGGGCGCCCAGGAAGTCCAACTGATGCAGAACCAGTGCCAGGTTATCGGCGCCCTCGGATAAAGAATCCTTCGGGGCGGCGGCCGAGATGCCATGTCTGGCCTGCGAATTGAAACCGGTTCTAAACTCCCGAAAGATCCGGATCTGCTCGAAGCAGCGACCGACTTCGGTGATAGGAGTCGTGTCGACTGGACTCTTGAACCGCGCGAGCACGGACTCCTTAGGGGACATTGACGTTCCAGCCGACTGCGACTGCGCCAACTCCCCGAACTGCACTCCCGTGCTACGGCGCGTGAAATATTCCGGCCCACCTGAATCCGAATCACCGTCAACGAGGCGTTCGTGCAGGACTTCAAACCCAGGGGGACCTCCCCAGAAATCCAACCGATAAAACAACGGACTCGACTGCGGCCGGCTGGGAAGCGTCAGCGCACACCCGATCCCGGCGGACGGCTCCGCATCCCGGCCCAGCCAAAGCCATTGCCGAACTCCACCACCGCGCAGAATCTGGCCTTCAATCGCTGTTGGTGCGGCTTGCAACAGTCCGATGGCCTCGATCAGGTTACTTTTGCCGACCGCGTTCGGACCGATCAGGACATTCAGTGGGTCTAGGTCCACAGTGGTGTCGTTGAACGAGAGAATCTTCCTCAGCGTCAGGCGTTTGATCGGCATCTTTTACGCTCTATATCTTACGCTATCAGGCTTCGGGCTGGCGCGGAAATCCCCATCCGCTTAGCTTGACGCACCCCAATTACCCACAGCCTGCGCAGCGATTTCTGTACAGCGGAGAATCCCGCTGCATTATAAGCGTTACATTCCTGGCTGTACGATCGTTAACAGAGTTTAAACCGCTATTCATTATGGACTTACGGACTTCTCGGTGGCAGTGCTGTATCCGGGTGCACTTTGTTACGAACTCTTTACGAACATTGAGGTTCTATCGTATTCGCCGTCTGTTTCCACAGCCTTTTCCACAGACCCATTGAAAAAGTCATTCGTGACGCAGGGATCCACCAGCGAACTCCGCCACGGCGGTACCTAGCGAGCGATCGTGGCCGTCACGGCAAGCACAGAAGCCACGACTGCGAACGTCCATGGATAAGTAGGGTCGATGCCCGAGAGTATCCTGGCGGCGTACCGCGTGACGATGGCTACCGCTTCCCAACCGTTCGCGAGCCCGGTACCCAACAGGATCCCGGCGTGTCGCAGGATCATTGCCAGCACGTCGGGCGCCTGCGCGCCCAGCCGCCCGGATGCCGATTTTCGCGCGTGCGCTGCGCGGTGGATGCCGATGACCGCCAGCACCAACGCGAGCAGGCCCAATCCGGAAAGCAGCGATGCGGCCAAGGGTTCCTGCGAGAGCGCGCGATCCAGGTGCGCGCCGTGCTTAAAGATGGCGGTGTTGGCTCCGATGCCAGCGACAGCGTGAGGGCTGCCGCCAGGGAAGCCGGGACTCTTGCGCAGGACCCGGGTATGTCATTGAATAGTAGAACGCTTCGGCCATGGGCTGGAGTTTCATCTTCATGCGTGCTGCCGCATTGTACGGCCCGGCACACGCAGATTTATGAAGCTCTGTAAAGCTTTGTTAAGCGCGTGCCCACTTTGGCCGGGCCAGGCGTCATTCGATGTATACGGAGATTAAAACTTAATCATGATGGGCAATTTTCAACAACATACATATCCGATAACCCCTGCAGGCGCGATCCCGGCTCCCCGCGCGAACTGGAATGAATGGGAGATGGATCTGGCCCGCGCGGTTCAGAACCGCGCATTCCCGACCACCCGGCCGCGCATTACCGGCCTGGACTATTACAGCGATTGGCGTCCCGCCCACGGCTTGAGCGGCGACTATCTCGATTACTTCGAATTGCCGGAGGGCAACCTGGGTCTGGCAATCGGCGACGTGGCCGGCAAAGGTCTGGCCGCCGCGCTGCTGACCTCGTCGCTACACAGCCTGGCGCGCGCTCTCCGGCACTATCAACACGGCAGCCTATCCGATTTGACGGCGGCCATCGACGAACTATTCTACGAAGTTTGCCCGGACAGTTCCTATGCGACCATGTTCGTCGCACGGTACGATCCGGCCCGCCGCTACCTGCATTACGTCAACGCGGGGCATGAGCCACCGGTTTTGCTGCGCAAAACGGTCAGCGGATACCGTCCAGTGGCGCTGGAACCCACGGGCCCGGTGATCGGGATGCTGCGCAAATCGTCTTTTCACGAAAATGTGGTGTCGTTGGCCCCGGGGGATCTGCTGGTGGCATACACGGACGGCCTGTGCGAAACCTCCAACGGCCGCGGCGAAGAATGGGGATTCGGGCGTCTCCTGGCGACCATTCAGGCCTGCAGCTATCGGCACGCGCGCGATATTGTGGACCGGGTTCTGGAAACCGCCGAGGCCTTCGCGGCAGGATGCCCGCAGCATGACGATATGACTCTGTGGCTGGGTCGCGTCGAGGATTCCAAATGCCGGACGTTGACCCCGGCCGAAAGTGTCGCACTAGAGGCGGTCGCCTGATCTTGTGGGGCGGCGGCGCCGTTGCCCAGGCACCTTGCCGATGCGAGGGTCCCCGGCGGCGATCAGCTCGCAGGCGCGTAGGGCCGCCTCTTCGAAATCCGCCGCATCGGCTGGAAGGACCTGCCAGCCAGTTATTTCCTTGCCGAATGCCTGAATGGAGCGCATGTTCGGGAACTCGCGGCGCAGGCTACCGTGGTGCTCCTCGGTGGTGGCGAGCCATACCCCGTTGTCCGCGGTCTGGCCGCTCTTGTCGCGCAAAATGAGAACGATCTTCTGCCCAACGTAAAGCGCCAGGCAGCCGAACATGGAGCGCGTTCGGGGCGACAGCCCGGCCATCGCCTCCAGCACGAACTCGTGTGGCACGGGCTTGCGCCGTTTCAGGCCGAAGGGGGCGCCTTCCAGCATCTTCATCGAATCTATCACGGCACCGCGATGCGGTAAATTACAGGTAGTGCAAACCGCCAAACTGTCGCTGGCTTGCCCCGTATGCCGATCGCCGGAAGTGTTCTACAGTTGCACGCCCAACTGTTGCTTCAACCACGTCTGCGGCGATTGCGGCGCGACGTTCGAACCGGTGACAAACTTTACCGGAGAAAGAATGCCGGGCATCCAGCCGCCCGACCCTCTACCGGAGGCCGCAGACCCCACGGTGGCCTGCGCCAAGTGCGACTCCACGGCGGTCTATGTACTTCCCGACGGACGCCTGGTGTGCGGCAAGTGCGGGGCGTTGCTGGAACTGGAGATCACCGAGATCGCGCCCAGCAGCTAGATCACTCGGCTTTCTTTTGATGGATACGGGCGCAAGCCATCTCCGCGCCGGTCGGGTCGATGGCTCCGCT
>JBEKTJ010000269.1:0-8158 GCA_049516155.1 Bryobacteraceae bacterium | reverse complement strand
TGGCGCCGCATCCGCAACCTCGCTCGCAGTGGATAGCGCGGGCAAGGCTTATATTGGCGGCGAAACCACTGCGCCATCCTTTCTTTCCACTCCGGGGGCCTATCAAACCGTCTGCGCCGCCTGCCTGAACGGCAGCCGCCAGGATGGTTTCATTGTGGCTTTCGATCCGAGCCAGAGCGGGTCGGCGTCGCTGCTGTTCGGCACATTCCTGGGCGGCAACGGGGCTAGCCCTTCGGGGGCAGTATGCGGCAACATCGAAGACGGCGTGTATGCCATCGCCCTGGATCGCTCCGACGACATTTATGTCACTGGGTCGGCATGCTCCGCGGACTTCCCGACTGTGCACGGGGCCTATCAGCGGGCCGATCCGAAGGCCACCGGTTGCGACACTCCGAATGCCTTTCTGGCCAAGCTGAATTCGACCGGTTCCACTCTCGAACATTCCACCTTCCTGAACGGCACGAGTTGCAACGGCGCGGCGCTAGGCTATAGTGTGAGCGTGGATTCCGCCGACAACGCGTATGTAGCCGGATATACGAACGACCCTACGTTTCCAACCGTGAATCCGGTGCAGGTTGGAACGAGCAATGCCGCTTTTGTCAGCGAGTTCAACCCGGCCGAGTCGGAATTGCTCTTCTCCACGGGGCTGGGCGACAACGGCAGCGATGCAGCCTATGGTATTCATACCGATAACTACGGAAACATCTACGTAGTTGGTGTCAGCTATGGCGCATCGTTTCCGACAACAACCGGCGCGCTGCAGACCGCCTTCGGCGGCGGCTTGGATGACGGCTTTGTGACCCGCATCGCACTTACCCAGGCAGACCTGGCCGTAACCAACACCGCGCCCGCCACGGTGCTTACCGGGACGAACCTGACTTACACCACCACGGTCACCAACAACGGGCCGAATACGGCATACTCGGTCACGCTCGCCAATAGCGTGCCTAGGGGGACGACCTTCGTCAGCGCCGCCACCAGTGACGGCACGTGCAGCACACCGGCCGTGGGAGCCACCAGCGGCAGGGTAGCCTGTACGGCGCCGTCGGTCGCTAATGGCGTCGGCTTCACCGTGAGCATGGTGGTGAACGTGACCGTCAGGTCCGGCCATACGCTTACCGATACGGCCAGCGCCAGTTCGCTGGTCTTCGACGCCAACACGGTCAACAACACGGCGACCGCCACCACCACCGTGAACTGAGCCAGTAGGACAGGCCCCCGGGCCTGTCGTCGTGGCCCGCGGGCAGGATTGGGTCTGACAGGCCGGCCCCAGTCGACGTAGGCCAGCAGATCCATGTCGGCAGGAGTGTAGATGCTGGAGAAGCGGCTCCGTTGATAGGGCGTTGCGGTCACCCGGGCCGGTCTTCCGATAACCGCCGATCAGCCGGGTCACCTGAGCCCGGCTCAGACCGGTCATCTGAGCCAGATAGAACCGCGGAACACCTTTGTCCGCACGCCCGAGGCCGGCACATTCGTGCCGTACCAGCGTCCGCTCCACCCAGTTGTAAACTTCCTGGCGCCGTTGCCCGGCAAATCGCACCGCACTGTTGGCGGCCACCAGAGTCCGGATCGCGCCTTCCGCCGCCAGAGCGAGCGCGGCCGCGCGTCCTTGTCCGTGCGCCGCTCCAGTGATGAAGGCGGTCTTCCCGGCGAATTCCCGGCTCATGGCTCTTGGCTCGCGCGGCTGCGATAATGCTCCAGGGAATCGTCCAGTTCAACGCCCAGCGCATTATTGAACAGGTTGGTGGCGATCATCAGGCCGCCGAAGGCGGTTACTGAGACAATCTGTGCGGGCGTCAGGAAGGTGGCCAAGCTGGCGTAAAGCTCGTGGCCGATTGAGTTGGCGTCGGTAACGAGCCGGCGCCAAACTCGATCAGGACCGTCTCCCGCTCGCTAAACTTCAAACGGTCCGGATCCTCGCCGGCGTCAATGAAGATGCGGCGAAAGAACGTCGAGCCGGTCGCCGAGGAACCCGGCTACTTCATCGCGCAACGGGTACCATTCCATATAGGCACGTAGCGCAGCGGGCGAATACGCCAGGGTGCGCTTCATGTTCGTCATGCGGCCCTGTTCGCGAATCTGCTTATCGAACTCCGGCCGGCTGCCTTCCGGAGCTTCTTAGTATGTCAGCGGGGGAATGCGCGGCATTCAGATTTCATCCTGCCAGGACTCTTGGCGGGTGGGTAGTGCCTGAAAGTTGCGTGTACGATTTTCGCGGAGGGGTTGACTGGTGAGGGCGGCTGTGCCATAAGACTCGGCTCACTGAAGGCGAAATGTCAAGGTAACGATGGCGTTGGCTGGCACCGTTCTGCCGTCTTTAACGGCTGGCTTAAACCTCCACCGCCGCACAGCCACGACGACCTTCTCATCGAGGCCGAGGCCCGGAGAATCAAGTATGCGCACGTTACCTACGTTCCCTTGTTCGTCGATCACGATGGACGCGCGCACCGTCCCGTTGAATTTCGCTTGTCGTGCCGCCTCTGAGTATTCTGGTTCGACCCTGTATGTTTGGACTGGCATTGAATCTTGCATTGGCTGCTTTGACAAGGTCTGATCGAGTGGCGGGGCGCTTATCGCCCCAGATGCGATGTCTCTATCAATTTCCACCAGTTGCTTTCGGGTATCGGCCAGCTTTTCGCGCAATTGATTTGGCTCTGGAATTGTTTGCGTACCAGCCGTAACCATTCCCCGGCACACGCTGACGTTCTCGGCGAATGCGGCCATGCGGTCACGAAGCGCCCGCAGTTGATATTGTCGCCTCAATTCCTCTTCCCGCGTGGGGGGCTCAGTCCGCATGAGCTTAGCGTAAAGCCCTTCCGCTTCCTTTTCGGAGTGGACGCCAAGGATCGTGAAAGATGGCGATTGGTCAACGTAGAAACGGCAGTATAGCTCCGCACGGGAAGCGAAAGAGGACGCTTTCAAGATACTGTTGATAGCCTCAATCGTCTCCAAGGCATGCTGACGGACATCGCCCAACTGTCGGCGCTGTTCCGCGCTTAGGGGCTTAGGGGCCTGTTGCGCTATTTGTGGAGCAGGCGCTCCTGTAAACAAAATGGAATACACCAGAACCATGCGCGAGTTGGCGTAATTCATAGCCGGTATACTATCAGATGGCAACCGATTCTGGCGGCTCGATCCACTCGAAACCGGCGCGGGTGATCTTTGCTACGTGAATCGGGCCGCCAACTACTCCTGCTTCGGGATACTTGGAGCGCACCTCTGGGTCGTAACACGCGAGAACAGATTGACGCGCAATCTCTAAAGCCGCCTGAATGCCTGAATGTGGGCAGTCCTTCGCCCTAAATGGTTCAAATACTGGATCGGAGTAGAAGTGGTCGCGAACCGCCCCAGGGAAGCACGCAGTTACTATGTTGTAAGGCGCATTCCCAGGGAAGACAGTGCACTCTAAAGGGTTAGCGTCTCTACTGATTTCCACAATTTCAAGTCCTGGCAATCCATTGTAGTATCCAAATAAAAACACATAGGTCTCGCTAGGCTTGTTGGCCGGTAGTGGATTAGTGGCTTTACGTAGCCTAGTACAGAGCCTCTTTCCGAACGCCTCGGCGAACTGGTGAAGCGTGGCCATTTTGTCCATCGCCGTTAGTATCCTCGGCACTTCGGTGAATAGGCTGAACACTGGGGGCTGTCCGTGTTTGTCGATAGCAGCGAATGTGACAATCCCGCAGAGGCAATAGGCTATGGATAAATCGCTCCTATCCACCGGGAAGATTTTTTGAATATAGTTTGGTGCAGCGGTGCCCGTGGCCATGTCGTAGTAGGCACTGTCGGAAGCGACGGCAAAGCCATCTTCATTCTCGACTATTGAAATCGCGGTCGGCATACGAAGGAGAAATACCGATAATAAACGATCCCTATATCCACAATCTTTGAACTGCTGTTGCATTTAAGGTGCACGCTCCGCTATAATAGATTTCGGGAGAGCACCCCAAACCGAAGTTCAGCAACGATTTCATAGACCAGAAGGCCCTACCGGGCGGGCGGGCCTTCCGTTTCCAATCCTACACTAGGCCAGCAGTTCTTTCAAGTTCCACACATGATCCGCGATCCCCGCTTCCATCGCCGGGGTAACGCGGAGCGTCTTGTGCGTGCGGCAGAAGTTGTAGTAAGCGAAGTGCAGGCAGTAGGCGCTCCATAGGTTGTCCCACTTCTTGCTGAATGCGTTGGTCAGCCGCGTCATGCGGCGCATCTGCATGCGGATGGTTAAGTTCTGGCGCTCGACAATCGAGGTGCAAATGCGGTCAGATTCGGGATTTCCGAAAACTGGGACCACCTCCGTGTCTACGACTTCGGCGGGCGAGTACCGGGCTTCGCCTTCGACGGGCTGGCCGTAGACCTTGATCAATTTCGCGTAACCACTGATGCGGTCTGAAAGCGTATCGCAGATGGCGGGGCCATACGGCTGGAAACCATCGGTGGTGATTTGGAATTTTTGCCGGGGCGATGTGGCCGCGCGCAAACCTTCGATGAAGACCTGGGTAGTGGTCGTGTCGCGCCGCCCAAGGGCGAAATTCAAAACCAATTTGCTGTGTCTTTCGACGCCCACAAAGCAGTAGGCATCGCCGATGTTCTTATCGTCGGCTTCAAACGGTAACTTGTGCGCCTCTTTCTTCCGAACGTATCCCCAGATCTCATCGCATTCCACGTCCTTAACCGGGACGTTGACTATCAACCGCGCCATGACCTTCTCGCAGCGTTCCCCGGCCAGTATGAGCGCCTTCGTGATCGTGTTTCCGTCCAGGCCGGTAATCCGCATCGTGCTGCGAATCGAGTTGCCTTCGATCAAGAGTTGGAGCGCCAGCAGGATCTTTTCCTCGCAAACGTACATCTCGCCGAGGGTCTGGCGGTGAGGTTCCGTGAAGGTCTTTTTGCAGGCGGGGCAGCGAAACCGGCGCAAGCCGTTGCGATGCGTACCGAAGCGTTGACACCGCACGTCGCAGGCTTCGCAAGTCATTGCTACTTCGGGCTTTGCTTCGCTCTTGGCTTTGCTCTTCATGACTCTATTATCAACTATCGCTAGTTGTTTTGTCCAGCGCTTTGCGTTGATTTTTCGCAACTCTATTTGTTGCGTTTTCAGTGGTTTATGGGTATCCTGAAGGGGAAGTGCGGACGGGTTTGGATTCCGTGCTTTATTCCGCCCGCACCTTGCGAACGGGGAGCGCGTCCGGCGCTCCCCTAAGCCCCCTTTCCAGGTCGTTCCCGTGGTGGTCCTCGGTTTCGTATCGTCATTGACATCGCCTGTAATTCAGACTATTCTCAACTGACTGATTGCGCTAGAAATGTAAGCGCATGGTGTGGGTAAATCCCGAATCGGGAAGCAATAGTTAGATCGACTTATTTCCCGAATCGGGAAGCAAGACTGGAAGGTGCTATTTCCCGATTCGTGATTTAAGGCGCGGTGGCCTTATGATCCTTTACGCAAACCGGCTTCTGTGATAATGAGGTTCACCGCTCGTTTGATGCGCTCCATCGTGTAGCCCTTTCCCTCTGTCCGGGCCAGTTCTGGGAACGGCGTGCGGTAACAGATTCTCTTGGCGGTCCAATCGTAACGAAGCTCAATCGGAGTAGTATCGCGTGTCTGTTTTATTGGTGTTAGAAAGCCGCTTCTCAGATCGCGTTCTAGCTGTCGCCGGAACCGCGCCAGTTCCTGCTCTACCAATTCATCAAGGCGCGATTGGACCCTAGTCTTCCAATCTGCCTCTGACTCCTGTAGCGGGAGAAAGTGCGGCAACTTCAGGGGTTCGCTTGCGCGGTAGAAGTGGCAGTACGGACGCGGCAATTCCGGGAGCGGGAACTTGGGCCATATCTCTACTGGAATTTTTAGGCGTTCGCACGCCTGCAAAATCCGTAAGCGTGCCCACTGCTTTGGTCCGCACCGTTCCATTAGGTGCGTTGGGAAATACTTGTAGGCAGGGATCTCAATGTCCAGGAATGACAGCGGCACGCCTCATTCTAGCGAGTTGCAAACGGCAGTTACTCGGCTTGCTTGCGCGGCCTGCCCCCGGCATGCGTCTTGCGGGCAGCGGCCATCAAGCGGTAGTGCTCCGCGCCGTGGCGCTTGGCTGTAGTGCTTCCGCCCTTGTGCCCCAATATCGCAGCGGGGGCCGTGCGGGTTTGCTTCATAACGTCGTCCACGAGCGCAAGTGCCGCCTTCGTCAACTCCAGGCATCGCGGCGTGCGGTTCTGGGGCATCGGCTGGGGGCTGGTGGAAACGAGAAGGTCGATTTCGGTGAGGATGTTTTTGAGGGCTTGCATGCTGGCTTTATCGATTGGCATACCTCCATCGTGAAGCAGGCCGGAACGAAAAGCAAGCGATAGCTGTTTTGGCTTCAACGCAACTTTCAGGCACTACCGGCGGGTGCGCAGGCCCCATGTGTTCCGTGCGACACTATGAGTGCCGCGCTAACTTGACGATTTCCCCGTAACCCTCCTTGTCGAACGGCGGGCATCCTGTCGGAAACTGGCCCAACGGATGATGCTTCTGCCGCATCAGATAAGTACAGAAAGTAAGCGTCTTGCAGCAGCGGCGCTCGTCCAGTTCGCCCTTTTCCAAAACATCGCGCGCGAAATCCGGATAGGCCAGCGCGCCGCGCCCAATGCCCAGGAAGCGAACATCGCCGGCCGCGATATTGTGCGCCCCGGCGTTGATGGCATATTTCTGCAGCCAGCTATAACCCGTGCCCACGATGGGCGAATCCGGAAACGCGCGCTGCAACTCAGCGGCGATGCGGAAGTGCCGGTCAACGCCCACCAGCGGATGCTCGGGTTGCTCGTAGTTGCCCTCGTCCGGCTTCTCGAACGGACGCCCGATGTGCGGATTGTAGTAGGGCGATCCGAGCGATATATTCAGCAGTTCGACGCCCCATTCGCGAAAGCATGCGATGGCCTGCTTCACCTCGCGCAGATCCTCGCGATGCGGATTGGCGGCGTCCACTCCCCAACCATATGGATATGGCGTTTCGAAATCGCATCCGAACGGCACGCCGTCGAAGGCATTCATTCGGACGGCGATTAGAAGCCGTTTGCCGAATGCCGCGCGCACCTTGCCGATTACATTGCGAATAAATCGCAGCCGGTTTTCGAGCGTGCCGCCGTAACGACCCTCGCGGGTCTTGGCGCCCAGCAGTTCGCTGATCAGGTAGCCATGCACGGCTTTGATATCCACCGCTTGGAATCCGGCATCGAGCGCCAAGCCGGCAGCGACCACATAGTCGTTTTCCAGACGTTCCAGCTCGTCGTCGGCGATCACGGGATAGTCTGGCGGCGTGCCCGTCTTCCGGTCGATATGCGGATTGTGATATGGAATGATGCGCCGCGGCACGCTGTAGCGCCCGGAATGCGTGAGCTGGATGGGAACCAGCAGATCGTCAGCCGTGCTCCAATGTTCGCGATGCACTTCGCGGATGCGCGCCAGCAGCCGCGCGAAGTCCGCCATGTTACGCGGCGTAATCCATAGCTGGCGCGTGTTGGCGCGCCCGTCTTCGCGCACCGCCGTAGCTTCAAACCAGACGAGCTTGGCTCCGCCACGCGCGAAGCGTTCGTAGCGGCGCCAGGTCAGTTCGCCCGGATTCCCATCGAGAGTGCCGTCGCAGCCTTCCATGGGTTGGATCGCGATGGAGTTCCCGACCGTGAACGCGCCCACGCGCACGGGCCGCGCCAGCACTTGCCGGATCTCCTCCGGGTTCTCGGTGAACCGGACATGCGCCGCGCCGGTTTCCTCAGCCGCGCGCCGCAATTCGTCCAGGGTTTTGTAAGTGAAGTGTCTCATCCGTGGCCTGATGGCGCGGCAGCAGCATGATGGCCAGCGCGCCGATCACCGACACCGCGAACACCGCGCCCATCGCAATGGCGTAACTGCCGAAGCGGTCGCGCAGAATCGAAACGAAATATGGAAACCAGGTCTGCCCGATGGTGTTGACCGGCAGCAGAATCGCCATCGACCGCGCCAGCGTGTTGACCCCGAACTGCTCCGCGGCCATCAACGGAATCAGCATGTAGTCCGCGCCCATGCCGAATCCGAACAGCACCGCGAAAGCCACCGGTGAGCGAGTCGGGCTGACGGTCAGCAGCGCGGGAATGGTGGCGGCGACCAGAAAGTAAGTTGCCGTCATCACCCATTTCTTCGAGAAACGGTCCGCCA
>JBEKTJ010000268.1:0-8177 GCA_049516155.1 Bryobacteraceae bacterium | reverse complement strand
CCCGAGATCGGGGCTGCCCGGGCCTTGCGTGGTAGCGTACAACGTTCCGCCGGTTCCAATGAGCACCGTGCCGTTTGGAGAGAAATTCTGGCTGTCCTCAGAGTTATACGGGAACGCGTGCAGGACGGTTAACGCCCAGGCACCGCCCGATGTGGTGGGCGGCGACAACTGGAAGATCGTGCCGGCCACGCCATTGCCGCCGAGGGTGGTGCCGTAGAGCACCCCGCCGCTCCCGAAAGCTAAGGTGGATTCGGGGTATTGTCCGTCGGACCCACTGAAACTGTGGAGGACGGTTTCCTTCCAGGAATCCCCTGCGGGCTTCGTTAGCTCGAAGACCGAGCCGAGCCCGTACGCGCCTCCGCCCTGGGTGGTGCCGTAGAGCACGCCGTTGGAGGCGATTACCAGCGCTCCTTCGGGCACGGCGCCGTCGGGGTGTCCTTGGAAGCTGTAGAGAGTTTCGTAAGAGGCGGCTTGTGCGGCGGCGATCTGCGGCAGTATCGCCGTCAGCCCGGCTAGCAGTGCCAGACTAAGAAAGCCCGCCCCCGGTGTAACACTTGTTGCGCGATGTTGCGTAGCGATAGCTCATGATATTCCTCTTCTGAGTACGCGTAGTTCGCGTTCTCGGGTCTGCCCGAAGCTCTTGGCTCGACCATTGCGTTCAGTATATACCAACTGTTTGGCGATCGCCTTCAATATCCGCCGCGCCGATTTCACGCCGATTGAGGATGGCATGCTTATTGCGGCCGCTGTTTCCCGTTCACGCCGCTTCGCATGGAATCGATGAAGGCGTCCACTGTGCCGGACAAATGTTGCAGCCTTTCTTCCGTCACCAGTTGTGCCGCGGCGAGCTGGGTGATCTTCTCGTCCAATTCCTGCCGGCGCTTACGCTCGTTACGCGCTTCACGTACTCCCATGGCGAAAGCCCGCCGCAGATCGCCCCGAAATGCGCGTCCCTCGCGGCGGATATCTTCCATTTCACGGTTGTGCCGCTGCTCGGCATCGGCATGCATGTGCGCGAGTAACTCCAGGCTCTCCGTCAGGGCTTGCAGCCGTGCATCAATGTCCATGCTTCTTTCATCATGCGCATTCGTAGTTGATGTGTCAAGCCGCAAGCGGCGCCAGCCGGAGCCTCTGACGAGGATGTATAGAAGGACAGGCCAGGAGGCCTATCCCACTTGTGTTGGCAGCGGCAGGACTTCTTGGACGATCAAAGCCCAAGACTTTGATTTGAAAGCGGCGTGGCCGTTCGTAATCGTTATTGGCCTTGGGTTAGTCGTACCGGCCACGGGAGCCGCGCCACTTATTGCGGTCGCTGTTTCCCGTTCACGCCGCCTCGCATGGAATCGATGAAGGCGTCCACTGTGCCGGACAAATGTTGCAGCTTTTCTTCCGTGACCAGTTGTGCCGCGGCGAGCTGGGTGATCTTCTCGTCCAGTTCCTGCCGGCGCTTCCGCTCGTTGCGCGCTTCACGTACTCCCATGGCGAACGCCCGCCGCAGGTCGCCGCGAAAGGCGCGTCCCTCCCGGCGGATAACTTCCATTTCGCGGTTGTGGCGCTGCTCGGCTTCCGCTTGCCGCTTTTCGGCTTCCATTTGCCGCTTTTCGGCTTCAATGTGCCGCTCCTCTTGCCGCTTTTCGGCATCGGCATGCATATGCGCGAGTAACTCCAGGCTCTGCGTCAGGGTTTCGTGGCGCTCCGTTAGCCTCTCCAGCCGTGCATCGATGTCCATTCTTCTTCCATCATGCGCATTCGTCGTGGATGTGTCAAGCCGCGCAAGCGGCGCCGACCGGGCCGTAAGTGCGCTCCAGGTTCTGCAAATCCCAGATTGAAAGCGCCGGTCGCGATCAATGACGTTGGCCAGCTAGTGAAGCTATTCAGCCCGAATACTCTTCGGGATTTCGGACGCGTCGATTAAATTATGTGCGTTCTCCCCGCCGGCTCGCGCGTAATACTATGTGAGCGGAAATTTTATGCGCGTGCTGCCCGTCATCCTCCTTTCGTTCGCGATCCTTCCAGCGCTGGCCGAAGAGCCCACCGTCGACCAGATCATGGCGCGCGTGGCTGAGAACCAGGCCCGCGCCCAGGACATGCGCCGCGCCTACATCTACAACCAAAAAGTCCTGGCGCGCTTCCACCGCACCAACGGGAAGCTGGCGCGCGAGGAGAAATCCGAATACCTGGTCACGCCCACGCCAGCCGGCGTCGAAAAGAAGCTGACGCACTTCGAGGGCAGGTACGAACACGGCGGTAAGCTCGTGGCCTATCACTGGTCCGGCGAGGAAATCAAGAGTCTGGATATCGACGGCGATCTCATTCACGAAATGGTCGACGACATGACCGGCGACAAGGCGTCCAAGGACGGAATCGGCCACGACTTATTCCCCCTGTCCGCCGCCGAGCAGGCAAAATACATATTTACGCTGGAAGGCAAGGAAGTCTATTGTGGCAGGCAGATCTACCGCGTCAGTTTTCGCCCCAAGCCGCACGAGGAGGATGCGGACTGGAAAGGGGAGGCCCTGATCGACGCCACGGAATACCAGCCGGTAATGGTCAGTTCCAAGTTCGCGACCCACATCCCAATGGCCGTGAAGGTGCTGCTGGGCACCGATGTCAAGGGCCTGGGCTTCACGGTGGATTATGAGAAGTTCGAGGACGGGCTATGGTTCCCAGTCAGCTATGGCGGCGAGTTTCACATCCGGGCGGTGTTCTTTTATGCGCGCAACATGTCGATCTCCATGGTCAACAGCGGCTTCACGCGCGCGAAAGTATCGAGCAAGATCGCGTACGATATGAGTGAGCAGTGACTGTATTCGAAATGCCCCGGCGGACGTCTTCGCCGCTGGCGGCCGGATTGAATTTCGCGAGCCTGGTACGGCAGCATCAGGCCATGGTCTTCAGCATCGCCTGGCACATGTTGCGCGACCGGGCGGTGGCCGAAGAACTGGCGCAGGACGTGTTTCTGTCTCTGCACCAGCACCTGGCGGAATTGGAATCGCCGGAGCACGTGCAATACTGGCTGCGCAGGGTAACCAGCAACCGGGCGCTGGATGAAGCGCGGCGCCGCCAGCGCCGGCCTATGGTCAGCCTGGAAAATGCGCCAGAGCCGGTAGCCGTGACGTCCACGGGCGATCCGCTGCTGGGGACGGCGCTGAAGAAGTTGGTGGCCGCGCTGCCCGAAAAGTCGCGCGCCATCGTGGTTTTGCGCTACCAGGAGGATCTGGATCCGGCGGAAATCGCCAGGGTCCTGGGCATCCCGGTAGGCACGGTGAAGAGTCAATTGCAGCGGGCGCTGGCGCTGTTGCGCGAGAAATTGTCCCGCGTTGTAGGACAGGCGTCCGGCCTGTCCCCTAGGGAGGAATAACATTCATGGCAACTTTTGAAGACGAACTCAGGTTGGCCCTTAGGCGCCAGGAGCCCTCGCCGGATTTCACCGAGCGCGTGCTGGCGCGGGTTGCCGACGCGCCCACGCGTCGCGCGCCACGCATGTCCCAGCCGTGGCAACGTCCGATGATTCGCTGGGTGGCCCCCGTGGCCGCCGCATTGTTGCTGGCTGCGGGAGGCGCGGAATATCGTCATTATCGCGGCGAGCGCGCCAAGGCGCAGGTCCTACTGGCCGTGCGGATAGCAGGCAGTAAGCTCAACAAGGCGCAGAGGAAAGTGCATATGCTGGCGCATCGGAGCAATTCATGAAAGCGGCGGGCTTCTTCATCGCATTTTTGGCGCTCGCCGCGGGCCTCCTCCCGGCCCAGCAGGTTAAATGGAACTTCGACAAGCTGGCCGCGCGCGCCAGCGACTCGACGGAAGTCTCCCTGGATGGGGCACTTCTGCAGTTGGGCGCCAAGTTTCTTTCCGACGACGACAAAGACCAAGCCAAGATCAAGAAGCTGGTAGGCGGATTGAAAGGCATCTACATCAAGACATTCGAGTTCAAGAAACCGGGAGAATACTCGGCTTCCGATGTGGAACCCTTCCGGGCCCCCTTGCACGCCCCGGAATGGCAACGGATTGTAGGCACGCACAGCAATGAAGACGGCGAATCCGTGGAAGTCTACATCAAGAACGATAGCAAAGGCATCGGCGGCCTGGTTATCATCTCTACCGCGCCCAAAGAACTGACCCTGGTCAACATCGTCGGCGCCGTGGACCTGGATAGCTTGAGCGAACTTGGCAAACACTTCGACTTCCCCGAGGTGGAAGTGGAGAAGAAGAAGTAGCCGCTAACGCGCGTCGTGATAGATGATGCCCAGCGTGTAGCGCACGCCGGATAACAGCGGGCTCACGCCATGCTTGTTATTGGCCCGATAAAACCCGCGCGCGCCCTTCACCGGCCGGTAGCGGGTGGTGAACACCACCGCTTCGCCGCGCCGCGCATGGATCGCATGGCCTATGGATTGCGCGCGCGGACGCTGCTCCACCAATAGAAAATCGCCGCCCGTGTAGTCGGCCTCCGGCTCGCTTAAGAAGCAGACAAGCTGCAACGGGAACGCCAAATCGCCGTAAAGGTCCTGATGCAGGCAGTTGTAGCCGCCGGCTTCGTAGTGCAACAGCAGGGGCGTGGCCTTGGTCTGCCCGGCAGCATGGCATTCGGCGGTGAACTGGCGCAGCCGGGCGGGGAATCGCATTTCGCCGCCCAACGCCTCCATCCAGCGATTGGCGATGGCGGCCAACGGCGCATAGGAGCGCTCGCGCAACTCGCGCACGATCTCCGGCAAGGGGTAATCGAAGTACTGATAGTCGCCCACGCCGAAGCGGTAGCGGGCCATCTCGATCCGGCTGCGGAACAACTCGCGTCGTGGGTATAGCGCGATCAGCGCCGCGCATTCGTCCGCCGTCAGCAAGGGCGGCAGCTTGGCATATCCGCACCACCCCAACGAAGCTTCGATCTCGTCCCATTTCAGATTCGCCAGTTCCACCAGCTTCACTCCGCCAGCATAGCGCGGACCCTTGGCATAGCTCTATCCAGATCTTGCGGTTTACCGGCTGTTACAATTACTCTCTGCCGCGAAACCAGACGAAAATCCTGATTCGGGCGGCCAACTGGGTGGGCGACGCGGTGATGTCGCTACCGGCCATTCGCGCGGTTCGCGGCGCGTTTCCAGGGGCCGAGCTTACCGTTCTGGCGCGCGCTTCAGTGGCCGATCTGTACGCGCGCGAGACGGCTATCGACCGCGTGATTTTGTGCGCCGCCGCCCGCCGCCAATCGGCCGCTGAGCTGCGCTCCGAGCGCTTCGATTTCGCCATCCTGCTGCCGAATTCCTTCGATGCCGCGCTGGTCGCTTGGATGGCCCGCATTCCTCGCCGCATCGGCTACAGCCGCGACGGGCGCGGATGGCTGCTCACCGAGGCGATTCCGCCGCCCGAGCCTGGCGAGATCCCGCGGCATGAGCGCTTTTATTATCTGGAACTGCTGCGGCGTGCGGGGATTGTTCACGAATATCCGGCATGTATGGACATCCGCCTGGATGGCCGCGCGGCGGCGCAGGCGGCAGGTCTGGATGTGCTGCGCGATGCCGGTTTGGGCAGGCCGGTGGTGGGAGTCAGCCCTGGCGCGGCCTATGGCGACGCCAAGCGCTGGCTCCCCGAACGCTTCGCGGAGACGGCCGTGCTGGTGGCGCGCGCACACTCGGCATCGGTTGCGCTGTTCGGCGCGACGGCGGAGCGTGAGCTTTGCGAGTCGGTAGCCGCGGCGGTCCGCGCCGATGGAATCGCGGTGCGCAACTTCGCCGGCCAGACCACGCTGCGCCAGTTCATCGACCTGGCTGCCGCGTGCCGTTTATTCCTGACCAACGATTCCGGGGCCATGCACATCGCGTCCGCTTTGGAAGTGCCCACCGTGACCGTTTTCGGCGCTACCGACGACACCACGACAGGTCCCACGGGAGTATGGGCGCGCGTAGTGCGTGAACAGGTCGAGTGCAGCCCGTGCCTGTTGCGCGCCTGCCCCATCGACCACCGCTGCATGACGCGCGTCACCAGCCAACGCGTGGCCGCAGTGGCCCTCGACCTGCTAGACTTACGTGGTGAGAAAGCCACATAGCGGCGGCCGTATTCTGGTGGTGCGGCTGGGCGCCATGGGGGATATCGTCCACGCCCTGCCCGCCGCGGCTTCGCTCAAGCATAGCTTTCCCGGATGGCAGGTGGCTTGGGTGGTGGAACCGCGCTGGGCGCCGCTGCTTGAGGGCAATCCCTTCGTGGATCGGGTGGTGCTCCTGGATCGCCGTACGGGGGCCGGCTTGGCGCGCTTCTGGCGCGAATTGCGCGACGGACGATTCGACTTCGCGGTGGATTTCCAGGGGTTGTTGAAGTCCGCGCTGGTGGCCTGCGCGGCGCGCACGGACCGTATTTATGGCTTTGATCGAACGGTCGTGCGGGAGTCGCTGGCCGCGCTGTTCTATTCCGATAAAGTAGCTGCGCGATCAATCCACCGGGTGGATCGAAATCTGGATCTCGCCGCCGCCGCCGGCGCGTCCACCGCTCTGCATTCGTTCCCACTGCCGGCCGGCCGCGCGGAAGGGGAATTGCCGTCGGGCGCATTCGTGTTGGCCAGTCCGCTGAGCGGCTGGCGTTCGAAACAATGGCCGCTCGATTACTATGCGCGGCTGGCGCAGCGCCTGCGCCGGGAGGCGGGTGTCCAGTTGGTGCTGAACGGTCCGCCCGGCGAGCGGGACGCGTTGACCGGCGTCGCCGGTGTGGCGGATACCGTGCTCCATTTATCGTCTGTCGAAGGACTGATCGACGCTACCCGGCGCGCCGCTGCGATCGTCGGCGTGGATAGCGGACCGCTGCATGTGGCGGCCGCTCTGGGCCGTCCGGGCGTGGCCATCTTTGGCCCCACCGATCCCGCGCAAACCGGCCCGTACGGCGGCACTTTCACCGTACTGCGCGGCCTCGGCGCGGTCACTTCGTACAAGCGCGGGAACGAGATCGACGCCAGTATGCGCGCGGTGACGCCCGATGCGGTATTCGACGCGCTCCAGGCGCGGATGGCGCGGCCCCACCCGGCGGATTGTCTGGCTTGAAACTGCTCTTCCCCAAACCCTACGCGGATTTCGTGGCCCGCCTGCGCGTGCCCTGCGGCTTCGTGATGGTGGCCGCATTTACGTGGTTTTCGCATCCGGACGTGCGGTCGCTGCTTTACGGCCTGCCGGTTTCGCTATTGGGGCTGGCGTTGCGCGCGTGGGCTGCCGGGCACCTGGCGAAGGACCAGACGTTGGCCATTGGCGGACCCTACCGCTATACGCGCAATCCGCTGTATCTGGGAACATTGCTGGTAGCTGCGGGACTGGCGATAGCCTCGCGCGGCGCGGGGCTGGGTGCGCTGTTCGCGGCCGTGTTCCTATGTGTTTATTTGCCCGCGATTCAGCTTGAGCAGCAGCACTTGCACAGCTTGTTTCCGGAATACGCCGCCTACGCCGCGCAGGTGCCGGCGCTGCTGCCTCGCATGACTCCCGCAGGCGAGCGGCGCGCGTTCCAACCCGCGCTCTACATGAAGAACCGCGAATATCAGGCGGCTGGCGGTTTTTTGGCCGGCGCGCTGTTTCTGTTGTGGAAGGCGTTGCGGTGAGGCTACCCGGTGCTATATTAAGGACGCATGAAGGCGCACAACATCAAGCCGATCGCGTATATGAAGACGCATTCCGCGGAACTCGTGAAGTCCGTGAACGAGAGCCGCAGCCCGGTTGTAATCACCCAAGACGGGCAGGCGCGCGCAGTGGTCATGGATGCCGCCAGCTACGCGCAGATGCAGGATGCCTTGATTCTTCTGAGGATGCTGTCGCAATCCGACGAAGCATATCGGAAGGGACATTGGAAATCACAGGAGCAGGTGGAGGCCGACTTCGCGAAGAGGTTTCCGGATTGAAGCGGATGAACTCCTCCAGAGAGAGCAAGTCTCTTCAATGACCGTCGGAGATCCTTCGGTTTTCGCAATTGAATCCGAAATAACACGGGCCCACGAACGTTTGAGCCTACGTGCGATGGGTATTTTGTAGTTCACGTTTATGATCGTATCTATGGCCGGCGCTCACTCGAGAGTACGTCAATGCCGGCTACGTTGCGATGCACCACCTCCAGCCCTGGATCGTCGGCGTACACCCGCCGCACCAGTTCCTTGCGTTGCTTGCGGTTCAGATTCCCGCTCTGCAATCGCTCCCAGATGGACGTTTTCTTTTGGGCCA
>JBEKTJ010000267.1:0-9036 GCA_049516155.1 Bryobacteraceae bacterium | reverse complement strand
GAATGTCCATACGAACACGATGGAAAATTTCTGGAGCCTCTTGAAGCGCGGGTTGCACGGGACATATATCAGCGTCGAGCCGTTCCACCTGTTTAGGTATCTCGATGAGCAAAGCTTTCGGTATAACAAGCGGCACGTCACTGATGCTGATCGGTTCGTTGAGCTTTGCTATAACGTGACAGGGCGGAGACTGACTTGGAAGCAACTGACTGGTAAGAACGACGCGGAACGCGACAGCGGCGTGGAAAACGCCGCTAATTAAAGGGCCGTAGCTTACCCGCGCCCACACTTCTCCCTAATTGGGCTTGTCACTAGGTGGTATCTGTACCGCCATCATTTCGGGGTGATAGAAGTGATGTATCCAAATACCGAACTTGCGTTGTAGGTAATGGAGCATTTCGCGCGAGACACACTCCGGGAGAGTCTTCGACTCCGCTACTTTTCCTTTAACTAAGAGGTAAGCACCCGGATTCTCCGGGTCTTGAGAAGCCCCGACCCTCCAGGCTCTCAAGACGCGAAACACATTGGCTAACGGGACCTCTCCGGCTTCATCGTCACACATGGGGTTACGCCGCTAGACGTACCTCGGTGTAGTTGATTGTCGTGAAGGGCAACTCTTCAGAGATGCCCATATCCTTGACTAATTCATGAAAAGACACTTGAGAATAGACTTTGTGCTGTCCTTTGGCTGTATGCCACAGTTTTAGCCACTCCTCATTCGGCGCGACTTTAAGGATGTTTTCAATCGTGCCGAACATTCTCAAATTGTGATGAATAGTCGCCCGCAGTCCATTCTGGAACTGAACCTTTGCATCTTCCACTGAACTTCCTGAGGCAGCGTAATCCACCTGAAGGGGCAGCGTAATCCACCTGAAGGCCTTGGGCAAACCAAAACCGACCGTCTGGAACGATTACTACATCAAGGTTCCAAATGCCTACGGTATGATGCTCGCCGTCAGCATGAGAGGCCTGCATCGCCGTGCAGGTCTCTGCCGGGTCGTCCTTCTTATGATTTTTGGTTGCCATCGTTACTCTCCCGCCGCTTGGAATGCGGCTTACTCTTGCGTCCCCCTTTACGTTCATATGCCGCTGCATCAGCCTCCGCTTTTGGGACCGACACAATCATCCGCGCAAACTTCTCGAACCGCTCAAATGGGGTAAGGGATGAATCGACCGACCCCGGAACGCTTGCGATAAGGCGCGGACGCACCTTCAGCGCTCCTCTGCGCGGCGAGCGCGCACGGCTAACTCTGCCAGTTTACTAGAGTTAGCGGTAGCCATTTTGAGCACCCCTAAAGCCAGCAGCGAATACGGAAGGACCTGGAAATGACGTCCATCCGCCTGAATTTAAAGGCTCACTGGAATGGGCACCCGTGGGAACAGTCGCCTTGCGGCGCAACCGCTGGGGCATCCAGCACTTTCATTTTCAACCACCGTTGGTTTAATTGTCAAGACAATTCCGACAGGGCTGTCCGACATGTCGCTACGGTTATCGCGATGTCGGTTATTCACCCTAATGCGATACCACTACGTTTTGGGTGAGTCAAGTAAGTTTTTACCTTAAGTTGTACCAGGTAAAGGCGGCATCGAACTCCTTGTTGGCCGTCTTGGCGAAGCCGGAGTGAGCCCGGTTAAATGAGAAGCACTATCTTGGATCAGAGCGGATGCGGAAGTCTGCATGCCGTTTCCGGCCGCGGTACCCGAGCCAGCCACGGTTCCGGTAAGCGTTTGAGTCGAGGCATTTGATAGACCAAGGGACGCACCGCCGGAAATTTGGTTGAGGAACGTCTCGAGCTCTGCCACAGACAGCGCCGCCGCAGTTTACGCCGCCGGCCGTGGCGATTCAAAACCTCGATCCGAAGCTGCCCATGGCGCCGGCCCTGGTCGTCTCGGCGGACGTGAGACTGCCGCAGTTGGACACATTCGCGCTCGGCGATCCTCATTGCTGCCATGATATACGATTGTCTTAGCCGGGAGGCATTATGGAACGAAGAACCTTTCTACTAGGCGCCAGTCTGGCTTCGATGGGAGCGCGGGCAGCCAACGATACAGTCGGCATTGGAGTGATCGGCCTGGGCGGGCGCGGACGCGATCACCTCAAGTACTACAGCAAGCTGCCGGATGCGCGCGTAGTGGCTATCTGCGATGTGAATCAGGCGCAGACGGAACGCGCCGCGCAGATCGCCGAGAAGCTGCAAGGCAATAAACCGCACGTTCACCAGGATCTGCGCAAGCTATTTGAAGACAAAGACGTGGACGCGGTGTCCATCGCCACACCCAATCATTGGCACGCGCTGGCCACCATCTGGGCCTGTCAAGCTGGCAAAGACGTTTATTGCGAGAAACCCGCCTGCTATAACCTCTTCGAGGGCCGAGCGATGGAGGCTGCCGCGAGCCGGAATAAACGCATCGTACAGATTGGGATGCAGGGCCGCACGATCGCGCACAAGCAGCGCGCCATAGACCTGCTGCACGGCGGCGCGATCGGGCAGGTCTATATGGCACGCGGCATTTGTTACAAGCGGCGGCCGTCCATCGGCCATACGCCGAACGAGCCGGTCCCGGCGGGACTCGATTGGGATCTTTTCCTGGGGCCCGCGCCCATGCGCGAGTACACCAAGAATCGCTATCAATACAACTGGCACTGGTTCTGGGATACGGGCAACGGCGATATCGGCAACCAGGGCATCCATGAAATGGACCTGGCGCGCCGCGGCCTGGGGCGGGATCTGCCCAAGGGCGTGGTTTCGACCGGCGGCAAGTACGTCTATGAGGACGACCAGGAGACGCCTAACACTCAGATCGCCACGTTCGATTACGGCGACGCCGAATTGGTTTTCGAAGTACGCGGCCTGAACACCGGTGGGGATGCCGGCATCCCGGCGTCAGGCCCGAATTTCATCGGGGTCACGTTCTTTGGCAGCAAAGGCTTCATGGCGGTGGATGAGCACGGTTTTCAAATCTACCTGGGCGACAAGCGCGAGCCCGGCGAATCGATGAAGCACGCGGAGACGGAGATCGACGATACGATCCCGCACATGGCCAACTTCCTGAAAGCTGTGAAGAGCCGAAACCGCGCGGATTTGAATGCCGATGTCTCGGTCGGAGTAACATCCGCCGCTCTGGTACACATGGCGAATATCAGCTACCGGATGGGGCGCAAACTAACTTACGATTCCGCGTCCGCCAGCTTCGCGGGCGATGCCGAGGCGAATGCCATGTCCACCCGGTCCGTTTATCGCAAGCCGTATGTGGTGACGTAGCCGGATCGGTCGCGGAACCGTTTCTTACCGGAGCACACCATGGCGCACCGCCGGCTGACCGAGTAATCCGAACGCGGCCACTCCGTTGGGCGTGCCCACATAGACTTTGCCGTTGGCGATGGTGGGCACCATGAACTTGTTGCCCGCGCCGAACTGATCGCGTCCATTCGCGGCCTGGCTGGTATTGTAGAGCTCTTCGGTCAGGTTGGTGGCCGCATAGGCGTGCAGCACGGCGGGCGTGTTGTTCTCCACCGCCCAGAGAATCCCATTTGTGGTGCCGTTCGCGGAAATACTCGGCGTGGCGCCGGGATACGGGAACGTAGTAGCGGTTGAGGAAATCGGACTCGGTAGGAGCACCGCCTTGCTGAACTGAAACGCCCGTATAGGGCCGCTCACCGCGCCAAAATACACGCGGCCGTGAAAATAAGCCGGCATCGACCAGATGCCGCCCGGCAGCGCGCCATCCAGCTCTTGATAGATCGCGCTGTCGTTTTGAGGATTGAACTTGCCCATGTTGTTGCGGTTGACCAGATAGATGTTGCCGTCTTTGCCGGCTCCGATCGCCAGTTGCTGCTCCTGGCCGTTGGCATCGGTCATGTCCGGCAACACCATCGCGCCGCCCGAGCCTAAATCCTCATCCGCGTCGGATTCGCTGGTGGTGTTGTACATAGTGAAATAATCCGCTACTGTCAATTGGCCGCCGGCGGCCGAGAGCTTGATGAAGGCGTTGCCGTAGTCGCCCTGATTCGGAAAGCCCTGCGCGTTGAGTGTGGTGTCAAACGTGCCGTTAGCGTCCAGAAAATAGATGTACCCGCTGGAATCGGCCGCCAGGCCGGCGCCGGCGCCCCAGATGGCTCCTTCGGCGCCGTTGGGCGTAACGTCGATTACGCTGGTTTGCGCAAGAGTCGACGGGTTGTAGCCCATGATCCAACCGGTGTACGGCTGATCGTCGCAATGCGACGCCCAGGCTAGGTAGACCACTCCGCCCAGCATCAGCAATCCCGATCTTTCCTTATACTGCTTGGGATCGAAAGTGACGTAACCGCCGCTGCTGGCGTCGCCGGTTCCAGGATACGTGCCGGCGATGGACACGGCGGCGACGAGCGGACTGCCCGTGGCCAGGCTCACTTTGTGCAGCCGTTGATGATAGTTCCCCGAAGAGTCCTTGCTCATGGCCACGGCAAAGATGGCGCCTTCCGTGGTGCCGGGCTTGAGCTCAATTACCGGCGTCGACGTGATACCGATCACGGGAGTCACCTGCGAACACCCGCGGTTATCGGAAGGCGTCTCACCGCTGGCCAGCAACGAAACCTTCCAGAGTTGCGCGCCGGTATCCGCATCGAGCGCGTACAGGCTGTCGTTCTCGGTGGCCGCGATCAGCACATTATGCGTTCCCTGGCTCGGGATAGCAACCCCCGCGACATAAAGCGGCTGGGCGTCCACCACGCCATCCAACGTCACCTGGTAAAGCTTGCCGAACGTGGCCGAATTCACGTTGCTGGCGGTCAACGTCGTTTCCGCCAGGTTCTGCCCCGTCCGGAGCACGTCGTTGTGAAAGGTCAGCACACTGGGCTGTGCCGCTAAGGGCAGGCACGATGCCGCCAGTATAGATAGCCAAAGTAAACTCAGTCGTAGACGCATGTCACCCTCTATTCTAGTGTGCTACGCGGCAGCCTATTACAGCTATTACTTTAGTGGGTTCGTTGTGCGTATTCACACTCATCGTTTACAGAGTGTGAATTGAGGCTATTTCAGGAACTGGAGTGTATCCACCATGCGCTTCAGGCGGCCTGTCACGTTCTTCCATTCCCCAGCTTTGAACTCTTTAGCCGCGCCAGGGTGGTAGTTTGAGTACTCCGTCGTTGCGATCGTGAGGTCCAGCTCATAGCACGCTCCCCCGTGGCAGGTTCGGTACAACTCGGTGTAGTAGTAGCTACCCAGCGCGCCTTCCACGCATTTGCGCGTCACGAACTTCACACCGTGTTCGATCCTAGGTTCCGGCGAATGGCAGTATCTCGCCAGATCGTCTTCGCCCTCGTTCAGGGCGGTAATGCGGGAGATCGAAAGAGCGGCGGCCACGAAATTGTATCCTTTGTACTCGTTGCCGGGATAAGCCAGACAGGCGATGGCGTGCTCGTGGCACATCGGCTCATGGGACATGCATAAGGAAGATGGCTCCCAACGGTTCCGGTCGCCGGCCACTTCGTGGCACCAGGCCAGAGAGCGGGAAAATCTGAACTGGAATGCGCCATCGGGGCTGATGTAAATCGAGTCAGCGGCGGGAGCGGCCGGGCTGAGCGCAAACCCGGCCGCGATGAACAGCCACCTCATTGTCCATCCGGGCTCGCCGGCCGCCCGGAAACCGCACCCGGCGCGCCGGACATCGCGCCGCGCAACACGTCGTTCGCGAAGAAGAATTTGCCGTCGTTCGGCACCATCATGATCTGCACCTTGTCCGACAGCCGCTCCGCGATTATCTTTTGGATCAGCAGCGGATTCTGCGTAAGCACCTGCGCTTCCGACTTCATTCTTTCGGCGTCGGCCACCGCCACCACGCGAATATGATCGGCATCGGCCTCCGACATCAGCTTGCGCTTTTCCAGTTCGGCCTTGCTATCGATTACCTTCGACTGGGCCATGGCCTCGGCGTTCATGACCGTAGTTTCCTTGCGGGCCTGGGCCTCCAGCCGCGACTGCTCAATCTGTTTCTGTTTCAGCGGAAGGGTATGCTGCATGGCGTCCGCCTGCGCTTTGGCCTGCAACACCACCACGGCGGCCTCAGCTTCGGCTCCCGTCACACGGCGGGCCTTGTCGGCTTCCGCTTCCAGTTCGGCCGAGTGAACCTCTTTCTGTTTGATCTCCAATTCGACCGATAGGCGGTCGTTCTCCTGCTCCTTCAGCAGGAGCGATTCCAGCCCCTTGGCGTACTCGGGCGGCAACTGGATATCGCGCAGCATGATTTCCTTCACCAGAACTCCGTCGGCGGCGAGCTTTCGGGTGATGGCATCCGCGGCGCGCTGCCGCACTTCCTCGCGCATGCCTGCGAACACGTCGCGCACCAGGTAGCCGGGCACGATCTGCCGGAAAACGCTGGACACCACCGCGGGCACCAGTTCCTGGTCCACAGGCTGCGACATATTGGCATGGATATACGCGAGACGTTTCGGATCGAGCCGGTAGCGGACCGATACCGCGACACCCAGCGGCAGCCCTTCCTTGGTTTGGATCTTGAGCACTTCGGACTTGTTTTTCGGATCGGATTTCGGATCGTCATTGGCGGCCGTGGTGAAGACCTGGTCGCGCATGTCGTACAGCGCGATACTTTGCACGAACGGAACCACTAAGTGGACACCCGGATACAGTGTGCCCGGCGCAACCCCGGAAATCTGACTGACCAATACGCCTGCCCTACCGCTTGGCACCATGGCGATCGATGCGCTCAGAAGCAGTGGCAAGCATGCAATCAACACGAATCGCAAGGCGGTTCGCCAGCGCACTGCATCCAGAGTCAGTGGACCGGATGCGCCCTCCGCGGTGCGGCGCGCGTTGGCCCGATAAACATCCCACAACACAAGGCCCATGGCGCCGGCAAATAAGCCGATTCCAGAGGCCAGTAACATATATTTGATCAACAACATTTGGCAACCTCCTTACCCGGATGACTGTTGGGCAAGCCGGGGGCCACAGGCAGAATTGCTGTAATTGGCGGCATTCCGAGTTGGATTCGCACGGAAGCTTGTGTAAATCGAAACACGCCGTGTGCCAGCAGCCGCGGCGACCGTCTACACCAGATAATAGAGCGGGTCTTCGTTCGCCACGACGTTCCCGGCCCGGTGGCAATGCGCGCAAGAGTTATCCTTCACCAGCGCATACGCCCGGCGCACGGCCTTGATGGTCGACGAATACTGCCGCTCCTCCTCCAGAAAGACGGACTCCGCCGGCAGCCAATCCTGGAAGCGCAGGCTGGCCATCGGCTTGGCCAGTTCCGGACGGACTCCGCACAGCAGCACGGTGCGTCCGGCGTGCTGCATTTCGTGCAGGAAATGTTCGAGGCGCTCGAAGAATACCACGTCGGGGTTGCGGGTGCGCTTCAACCGCAGCACTACGCAGCCGATGCCCGCATCTTTAGTACGCTGCTTCAGCGCGTCGAAACAACGATCCAATTCGGGCGCCGATCCGAAGAACACCTCGCCTTCCAAATCGTAGATGATTACGGCGGTGCAAAGCGGATCCGCCGGCACGCGTTCGCGCACCACGCGTTCCCGGGTCACTACCAGATCGGAGCCCCGCAGGCGCGCCGCGCGCGGAACAAATAGCAGGATGGAAACCGCCACACCGATAAGGATGGAGAACTCCACGCTGATGAATACGGAGGAGAAGGCGGTGATTAGCACCAGACCGGCGTCATAGCGCGAGGCGCGTAGCGCGTAGCCCATGCGCTTCCAGTCGACCAAGCGGGCGGCGGTCACCATCAGCAATCCCGCGAGGGCGGCCTTCGGGATAAAGCGCGCGGAGGGCGCCAGCACCAGGACCACTATCGCCACCACCGCCGACGCAAACACACCCGACATTCGGCTTACCGCGCCCGCCTGATAGTTAATCGCCGAGCGCGTGAGGGAACCGGAGCCAGGCAGCGCTTGGAAGAACCCGCCAAACAAGTTTGCCAGCCCCTCCGCAAGACACTGCCGGTTGTAGTCCAACTGCTGGCGCGTGTCGTTGGCGATGGACTTGGCGATGGCCAGCGCCTCCAGCAATCCAAGAAACGAAATGGCCAACGCGCTGGTGGACATCTCCTTCACCCACCAGAACTTGATCTCGGGGATGTGCGGCCGCGGCAAGCTGGCGGGCACATTGCCAACCACCGACAGCAACGCTTTGCCATTGGCCGCCGGAACCGACCAGCCGAAGTGCGCCGCCAGTGCGGCCGCCGCGATCAGCGCCAGCAGCATATCCACCTGCGGCAGATGGTAGCGCCGCGCCAGTTTCCGCAGAATCACCACGAGCGCGATAGTTCCCAAGCCGATACCCAGGGCATAGCGGTTAGGCGCACCTCCTTGCGAGACCGTGAGCCAGAAGCGAAGTAGTACGTGCTGATGCCCGGTGCCCCGGTCTTTAATGCCCAGCAGGTTGGCCACCTGCCCCAGAGCGACTAGGAAGCCGGCGCCTGCCATGAAGCCGATCACCACCGATTCGGAGATGTAGCGCGTGAGATCGCCCAATTTGAACACGCCGATCAGAATCTGGAACAAGCCCACCATCACCGCCAGCAAGAAGGTGGCTTGATACAGGTCGAAGCGGGCTTCCGGATCGAGGAAGGCGAGCGCACTAAATACCACCAGCGAAATGGCGTTCGTGGGGCCGTTGATCAGGTGGGACGACGAACCGAAGATGGAGGCCACCAGGGTGACTACGATGGCGGAATATAGGCCGAAGCGCGGATCGATGCCCGCGATCAGCGCATAGGCCATGGCCTGCGGCAACGAGATGGCAGCCACTGTAGCACCGGCGAGCAGATCCTTGCGCGCCTTGCTCCAGTCGTAGTTCAGGTTCATCGCTTCGCCTTCGGCTTATAGACCACGTCGAAGATGCCGTTCTCGGCGAAGAACTTCTGCTGGGCATCGTCCCAGTCCTTGGCCAGAATCGTTACGGGGAAGAGATCGATTTTCGGCAGCCGGTCCGCATGCTTCTTCAAGATTTCCGGGTCGATGGGCCGGTAGCCATATTTGGCCATGGTTTCCTGCGCCGGCGCGGTGTAGAGAAACTCCAGATACGC
>JBEKTJ010000266.1:0-8270 GCA_049516155.1 Bryobacteraceae bacterium | reverse complement strand
ATGCTGATCGGGATGACCTTCGGATGGCGATGGATTGCGGGCAAACCGGCTGCTTCGACCGGCCTTCGCGAGTCTTGACAACTTTGGCATCCATGCGCAGTGCCATCCAACGCCTGATGGCCGCCGGCGAGAGTCTGGCCCGCCGGCTGGAGTCATTCGTGTGGCTGCCTCTGGTGGGCTGCGCCATCCTAACTTGGTTCTCTCTCGCCGCCTCGGCGGCGCGTCCCTTTTGGTTTGACGAGCTATTCACGTTTCATTTGGCGCGCTTGCCTGATTTCGCGACCCTTTGGCTGGCGTTGTCCAAGGGAGTGGACTTACAGCCTCCGCTCTTTCACCTCACCACCGCCGGGGCTCAGAAACTATTCGGCTCGAGCGAGGTGGCTACGCGCCTGCCGGGGCTCGCCGGTTACCTGTTGATGACCGTCTGTCTGTATCTCTTCGTGCGGCGGCGGACCAGCCCCTTGTACGGAGCCGTCGCGGCTCTATTTCCCGCGGTCACCGAAGCGTTCCGGTATTCTTACGAGGCCCGCCCCTATGGCCTGATGCTGGGATTCAGCGCCTTGGCGCTCTTGTGCTGGCAACAGGCGGCATCCGCCGTGACAGCCGTCCGCCGCCAACTCGGTTTGGCAGGACTCTTCCTCAGTCTGGCGTTGGCAGTATCGTTTCACTATTATTCCGTGCTGGTGTTCATACCGCTTGCCATCGGCGAAACCTTCCGTTGGTTCTCGCGCCGCAGGCCCGACATTCCCATGGCCATCGCAGCCGGCCTCGGCGGACTAGCGATCGTCGTCTATCTGCCTTTGATCCGGGGTGCGGTGGCGCTGCATTCCGACCACCCCTGGAACGCCGTAACGCTGCGGTTTATCTACGACGCGTTCCATTTTGCGCTCTCCCCGGCGGCCGTGCCACTGGCCCTCTGCCTCGTGGCTCTGTATCTGCTGTATTGGCTGGGCAACGGTAATAGATTCGCAGAGGCGCCGGGAACCAGCCTGACCGCGGCCGAAACCGGCGCCGCTCTGGGGTTTGTCCTGTTGCCGGTGTTCGCGTATTTCTTGGGCCGCGCAGTCACTCACATGATGACGGAACGCTATGTCCTGCCACTGGTCATCGGATTCGCCGTGTTAGTCGCCTGCGCGCTGTATCATGCGGCGGGTGGCCGGGCCATCGCCAGCTTGGCTTTGGCCGCCATTCTGGGCGGTATCTTTGTAGGTAGACACATCGCGCGGCCCGATGCATCTAATCCGTATGCCACGCTGACGTTACCCCAGCAAGACCGCGACCTTCCGCTGGTGGTGGCCAGTGGCCTCGATTTCGTTCCCCAGCTATATTACGGCAATGCCGACGTCAGGTCCCGCATCGTCTGCGTCGATCTGGCGACCCATTATCGCGGAGTCGATGCCGTGGAGCGCAACATCCTGACCGCCGCGCCGTTCTTCCATTGGCCGGCGATGCGGTACGTTGAATTTGCACGGAAGCATTCGCGTTTTTTCCTCCTTTCCACTCCGGCCGTAAATTGGATCGCGGCAAATCTGCACAAGGATGGCGCAAGGCTGGATTTCGCCGCTAGTCAGAATGAAAATACGCTGTACCTGGTGACCACTGATCGCTAAAGGCGCGGGGCGGACCCCGTCCATCGCCGGGTAACGGTATAATCGGGCTATGACCTCTCTGGTCGACCTTTCCAATCCCGCTCTGCTGCAAGCCAAGCAAGAGATGCTTTTTTCCGTACTGCGCGGGCTGGATCGGGTAATGGTAGCCTATTCCGGCGGCGCGGATTCCGCGTATCTGGCGTGGGCTGCGCACCAAGCACTAGGTAGCAACGCGCTGGCCGTGACCGCGGATTCGGCTTCCATCCCGGAGTCCCACAAGCGCGACGCCGAAGCCTTTGTGCGCCAGTTCGGAATTCCGCACGAGTATATCGAGACACACGAATTTGAGAATGCGGACTACCTGAAGAACGACGCGAACCGCTGCTTCCACTGCAAGGACGAACTGTTTACACGCCTGGAGGAGGTCGGCCGCGAGCGTGGCATCCCCACCATTATCTACGGCGTGAATGCCGATGACTTAGGCGACTACCGCCCCGGCCAGAACGCCGCCGGATTGCACAAGGTGAAGGCGCCGCTTGTCGAGGCGGGCTTGCGCAAAGCGGAGATCCGGGAGTTGTCGCGCATCGCCGGGCTACCTACTTGGGACCGCCCCGCCGCCGCCTGCCTCAGCTCCCGCATCCCATACGGCACTCCGGTGACTATCGAAAATATCAAAACGGTGGAGCGTGGCGAAGAGGATGTTAAGGCGCTCGGCTTCCGCCAATTCCGCGTGCGCTACCACGGTGAGTTGGTGCGGCTGGAGATCGCGCCGAATGAACTCGCCAATGCCTTGACGCCCGCAATGGCCGGCCGGTTCACGGCAATCTTCAAGCGGCTGGGTTTCAAATACGTGACGCTCGATTTGGAAGGTTACCGTCAGGGTTCGCTAAACGAAGTCTTGAACCTGCCAAGGGTTGCCCAAGGCTGATCTCGTCTTTACCTTCTCACCGCCCTCTTCAATACCCGCACCGGCCAAGTCAGAACTCGCGCCACTTGGAACGCGGGCCATTTGTTGATTCCCGCCACCAACGCCGAGTACTCCTGTTCGCGCTCATACAGGAACCGTAGGTGGTCGTCCCGCCGCGCAAACAACTTCCGGATTTCCGCCACATCGTCCTTCCGCAGCGTGTAGCCCGCCTGGATGTGGCCGGGCAACGGGCGCTGATAATAATATGTCCCGTGCGAGGGCGCGATCTCCGCGGCCGGCCGGTCGCGGCTGTAGAAGTACACCGCCAGCGATTTGCGCGAAATCCCCAAGCCCGGCGGAGTGCGAATCACACGGAACCCATGCCACGACCTTTCGGTGGTTTCGAAAATGACGGCGCGATTGGCGCGTGGCACAACCATCTTGCGCGCCTCGCCGCTTTCCGCCGTGGGTTCGCGCAGCAGTTCCAAACAGCCGCCCCAGTCTTCCTCCCACTGCGGATTCAGGAAGACGATCAGGTTCAGCCGGCGGTGCCAGCCCATGCGGGGATGGTAGTTGAAGTCCACATGCGGATCGAGTTCCTGGCCGTCGCGGTTTTCATGCGTGCCTCCGCCGATGTAATCTCCGTCGTAGATGAGGCCGGAAATGCCAGTGATGCGGCTTATCATGGATAGGAACTCGCCATCGCGCATCAGGCGATCGAACCGCTCGTAGGCTGCGCCCAACCGGGCGATGCCCGCGATGACGGATTTGCCCGCCGGTTCGCCGCGCTCGTTCCGCGCGTCTCCCGCCTCGAACGGCGGGAATTGGGCGACTAACTCCCGGCAGAATTGTGGATCGAGAAAAGGGTCGATCACGATGTGGCGGAAAGGCTGCGCACGGCTGAACTCGCGCGCGAAGTCCGCGGCGCGAGCGCGAACATCGGGATGAAGAAGGGAAAGCACCTCCCCAGTTTATCGCTCACCGGGCAGTCCAACGCCTGTTCGGCCGCGCGATCAAGCGGGCATCAGGTTCCGGCGCAGCACCGCCGACGCCGCGAGCGCCCCACCGGCTAATGCGCCGACGACTCCCAGCACCGCCGCGTCGCCGCCCGTGAGGTACAGGCCGCCGACCGGCGTCCGCGGGCTGAACGCACGGGCCCGGAAGCGCTCCGGCGTCCCGGCAGATCCATAGATCTGGCCTTGGTGGTAATTGGCAAAATTGCGTGTCGAAAGTGGCGTCGAAAGCTCGCAGTAATCGATTTTCCCGCGCACCGCCGGCACGTTGCGCTCCAGTTCCGCGCGCAGGCGCTCCGCGAGCCTCGTTTTCAGCGCATCGTAATCCGCGCCGCGCCGCTTCCAGCGGGTGTCCGCCCAGCGCTCGAACCAGCCGTAGGACGCCAGCGCCACGACCTCGATGGTGGCCCGCCCAGGATACCGTTGCGCAAATTCCGGATCTTTGGCCGAGGGGAACGAAATGAACAGGCCGGGGAAAGGCTGCTCGGGATCCGCCGCGTACCGCGCCATGTTCGCGTCGTGATCGGCGCCCGGATAAATCCATAGGTTGGTTTCGCCGAATTCCGGCTCTCCCGCCTCGCGCCGCAGCCCCACGTAGAGGCAGACATGACCCATAGACGTTGGGATGCGCTCAATCTCTGCGAGCGCCTCCGCACGCCCCGGGGCCTCCGGGGGCGCCAGCTTGGCGTACGTGTTCCAAGCTCCCGCATCACTCAAAATCAGCGGTGCGCGCAGTTCCCGGCCATCCGCCGTGCGTACGCCTATCGCGCGGTTCCGTGTGTCGAGCAGGATGCGCTCCACCTCCGCGCCCACCACGATCCGGCCGCCGGTCCGTTCAATCGCCGGCGCAATGCTGGCGGCGATGCGCGATGCGCCGCCCACCGGATAAAACGCCCCTTCGAGATAATGTTCGGCAATGATGGCGTGCATGCCGAAGCTGCTCTGCCCCGGTGGCAACCCGTAATCGCCCCACTGTCCGGTCAGCACCGCGATCAGTTCGCGATCGCCGGTAAGGCGCATCAGCGTCTCCGCCGTCGTCCGCTTGGCATAGCCCAGGAATCGCCGGCGCAGCAGGGGCCCCGCCAGGCGTGCCAAAGCCGCGGGGATGGCCTTCTCCGCAAAGTACATCTTGCTGGCGCGCGCCGCGTCATGCACTTGCTGCACATAACGGCCGATGGCCGCGCCTTCACGCGGGAAGTACTCCCGCATCCGCTCCGTGAAGCGCTCCGCACCGCGGATGAAATCGTAGCTGCGGTCCGCGATCCGGATGCGGTCGTAGACTTCCGGCATCGCCTGCCATTTCAAGCGCCCTTCGGTGATTTCGTCGAAGAGCGCGCGCATGGGTTCGCCGGCGCCCATTTCGCCGATGTAGTGGACTCCCACATCCCACTCGTATCCGGGGCGATGGAAGACGTGCGTGAATCCGCCCGCGGTGTAATGCCGCTCCAGAACGAGCACGCGTTTCCCGGCGCGCAGGGAGAGCAAAGCCGCCGCCGCCAGCGCGCCTATGCCGGAGCCGATCGCGATGGCGTCCCACGCGCCCTCCGGCGGATGCCGCTTGTAGGATGTTGACATCAGCAACATTATACCCAGCCAAAGTTGCCGCTGTCAACATAACCTGCTAAAACGGGAGTATGTCCGCCGCCCGCCCTTATCACCACGGAAACTTGAAGCAAGCGCTGCTGGAGGCGGCCGTGCAGTTGATCGCCGAAACCGGCCCGCGCGGATTCACCCTGCGCGAGGCGGCCCGCCGCGCCGGCGTCTCCCACAACGCGCCCTACCGCCATTTCCGCGATCGGGACGGTCTGCTGGCGGCCGTGGCCACGGATGGCTTCGACCGGCTTACGTGCGCCATGGCCCGCGGCGGCCGCCACACCGCCCCGCTCCGTCGGCTGCACCGCAGCGGCCTTGCGTACGTGGACTTCGCGCTGCGTTGGCCGCAGCATTTCGCCGCCATGTTCGACGCGGCATGGAACGAGGCGGATTATCCCGATTGCGCGGCCGCCGCGCAGCGCTGTTTCCAGACCCTGCTCGGCTTGGTGCGCGACTGCCAGGCCGCCCGGCAAGTGCCCGCCGGCGATCCGGAGCGCCTGGCTTACCACGCCTGGTCTCTGGTGCACGGCATCGCCAAACTAGCCAACGCCGGCCAATTTCCATGGCGTTCACGGGCCGCGGTGCTGCGCTTCTGCGCATTCAGCATGACCGATTTGTAGTGTTAGCCTATCCATATATGAATCCCACGGTGTTGATTACGGGCGCATCGGGCGGCATCGGTGAAGAGCTGGCGCGCCTTTTCGCGGCCCATCGGCACGATCTCGTCCTGGTGGCGCGCACCGCCGGCAAGCTGCAATCGCTCAGTGGCGAACTTGCTCGCACGCATGGGATCCAGTCTCGGGCGCTGGCGGAAGACCTGGCCGATCCCGGCGCGCCGCCGCGCATCTTCGACGCGCTCCGGCAACAGGGCGCCGTCATCGACGTACTGGTGAACAACGCGGGCTTCGGCGCCAGCGGCGCCTATGCCGAAATCGATTACGATGTGGAGGCGCGCATGATCCAGGTGAATGTCGCCGCACTGGCGCATCTGACGCGCCTGTTCCTGCCGGGCATGCTCGCGCGGCGCAACGGCAAGATCCTAAACGTAGCCTCCACGGCAGCCTATGTGCCCGGACCTTTCATGGCCGTGTACTATGCATCCAAGGCGTTCGTGCTCTCGTTTTCCGAGGCGATAGCCGAGGAGACCCAAGGCACCGGCGTGACCGTAACTGCACTGGTCCCGGGGCCGACCGGAACCAATTTCGCGGCCGCCGCGGGGAATGCGAATTCGCTGCTGTTCCGCTCCGGCACGGTGATGACCGCCGCCGCCGTAGCGCGCGTGGGATTTGACGGCCTCATGTCGGGCAAGCGTGTAGTAATCGCCGGCGCCAGCAACAAACTCACGGTGCTTTCGACGCGATTGGCGCCGCGTACCGTGCTTGCCAGAATCACGCGCAGATTAAACAAGTAGGACAGGCCTCCGGGCCTGTCCGGCGGATCAGGCCCCAAATCCAGCGCGCCGAGGCGCAGGGTCGACATATGCGTTCAGTTTCTCCGAACTGGTGATCCGCATGTTCGCCGTATCCCACTCGATCCGCTCGCCGGGAAACTGCTGCGCAATGCATCCCAGCAAAAAAGCCTCGGTGACGGGACTTTGGATCTCGAAGTTCGCCAGCGGGGCGGCCGCTCCGCCCTTGCAAGCCGCCACCCATTGATCGATGGCCACATCCCGCTGACCGTTTCCTCGCGGCTGCCGCGCCGGCGGTTGATACTTTTTCGATTCCGGATACACGCGCGGATTGTTCCCATTGAACCCGGCCAGGATGATCCCCTTATCGCCGACGTACAGAATGCCTTCATTGTCCTCGCCTGCCTGGAAGTAGTGCTGATCCTCCGCCCGCAAACCCGCAGGCCGCTTGGGACGCAGGCCGCCGTCATACCACGACATGCGCACTGCCGGCCTGTCGCCCGCCGCGGGATAGTCCAGGTGTACGATGGAGGCTTTTGGATAGCTTTCGCTGAACGATTCGCTGGAACACGATTCCACGCCCACCGGCGGCGTGAGTCCCAGAATCTTGAACACGCCCGCGAAGCTGTAGCAGCCCATATCGCCGAACGAGCCGCAGCCGAAATCGTACCAGCCGCGCCATGAAAACGGCAGATAGGCATGATTGAACGGACGCTCCGGCGCGGGGCCCAGCCACATATTCCAGTCGAGGCCCTCGGGGATCGGTTGCGCCTCCGCGGGCCGGTCGATTCCCTGCGGCCAGAAGGGCCGGCTGGACCAATTGTGCACCTCGCGCACGTGCCCGATGGCGCCATCCGCGAGCCAATCCGAAATCAGCCGCGTGGGTTCGCTCGACGGGTTGTTGACCGGCAGGGAAGTAGCCACCTTCATTTCCCGCGCCATCTGGGCCATGCGCCGCGCGTCGCCGATGGTGTGGGTCATGGGCTTCTGACACAACACGTGCTTATGCCGCTTCATGGCCGCCAGCGAGATCGGCGCATGCCAATGGTCGGGCGTCGCCACGTAGACCGCATCCAGATCTTTTTCCTTGCCCAGCAGCTCGCGATAATCGTTGTAGGCCGTACAGCCGTTATAGGAACCGGAGCCTGCGCCCTTGCGCGAACCGTAGTAGGCTTCGATCAAGCGCTTGGCCGGCTCACGGCCGCCCATGCCCAAGCTCGTCCGGAACTCGTGCGTGAGCTGCGCGAAGCCCGGCGATGCCAAGTCCTGGCCCCAGCTTTCGTAGCCCGCGCCCAGCAGCTTGCGCGCCATCTTCAGCAAATCGTTCTCGCCGTACTCCACGTAATCTTTGCTGAACCGGTTGCAATCGCAGACCGCCACCACTTGCACGTCCGGACGCGCCAGTAATTCCATAGTGATGGCCTGCCCTTGCCTTCCCAAGCCGATGCTAGCCAGTGTGACCTTATCGCTGGGCGCCACAAACGGCGCGCCCAGAACGTGCCGCGGCACGATCATGAACGTAGCGGCAGCCCCTGCAAACGCGCGCCGCGAAAGCTTGCCTTCTCCGGAACCATCCATAACAGCCTCCCCATATGGCAAATGCCACGAGGAACATTATAGTTCCACGCGTGGTGCGCGTCGGTGGGGTCGAATTCGGATACAATGAAGGGCAGGAATCGATGTGCGCCCGTAGCTCAGCTGGATAGAGCGTTTGCCTCCGGAGCAAAAGGTCGGTGGTTCGAATCCACTCGGGCGTACCA
>JBEKTJ010000265.1:0-8298 GCA_049516155.1 Bryobacteraceae bacterium | reverse complement strand
CGGAAATAGGGCTTGAGACCGGCGCGGTCGAGTTTCTTCCATCCGATGCGGGTTAGGTTGCCGGTAACCAGTCCGAGCAGCACGCCGCTTTGTTGGAGGCGGCGCAGCAGGGCGCGCACGCCGGGACAGGTTTTGCTTTGCAGGTTGGGGACGCCTCGCCCGTAGACCCGCTGCGCGCGGCGGACGATCTCGGGCATGGCGCGGCGGATGGCGGCCGGGGTGGCGCCGGCATCGCGCAGCATGCGGGTGAGGATGTCGGGATCGAGCATGCCATGGACGGGGATATGTTCGGTAGTGGTCTCGAAGCCGGTGACGTGGCGGACGGCATCGACCAGGGCCTGGCGGTGTTGCGGGCCGGCGCGGCGGACGAGGGTGCCATCGATATCGAAGAGGATGAGGGCGGGTGCGAGTGGCATGGGGTGTAGCCGCATTTCATGATGGCGGAATGGGGCATTGCGATGCAAGGACGAGCTCTGCCAGGGTGCAGCCCTTGGCTATAATTAGCGAATGCCACTTCGTGCCAAGGCGCGAGCTTCCAGATCTGAGCAAGGGCCGGAGAGCCGGTTCGCGAATGTCGACGGCGTTCGCCTGCATTACCTGTCGGCGGGCACAGGCCCCCCGGTGGTCCTCCTGCACGGCTATGCGGAAACCAGCCACATGTGGCGCCCGCTGATAGCTCGCCTGGCAAATACCCGCACGGTCATCGCCCCGGATTTGCGCGGCGCGGGCGAGTCATCCACTCCAGCGGAGGGCTACACGAAAACCGAAATGGCCCAGGACATCCACGCGCTGGCGCATAAATTGGGTTATGAGCGTCTCCAAATTGTGGGGCACGATATTGGGTTGATGGTTGCGTACGCGTATGCCGCGCAGTATCCGAGCGAGGTCGACCAGATTGCTTTGATGGACGCCTTTCTGCCCGGCGTTGGGAACTGGCGCGACGTGTGGCTGATGCGGGACCTTTGGCATTTCCATTTTTATGGCAAGACCCCGCTGGCGTTAGTACATGGCCGCGAACGTATCTACTTCGAGCATTTCTGGAACGATTTCGCCGCCGACCCCGCCCATTCCGTGCCGGAGCGCGATCGTCGGATTTACGCCAAGGCCTACGCCCGCAAGGGTGGCATGCGCGCCGGGTTCGAATATTTTCGGGCCTTCGAAAAAGACGCCGAGGACTTCGCACGCTTAGCTCAAAAACCGTTGACGATGCCGATGCTGGTTCTGACGGGGGAAAAGGCTTCGGGCGATTTCCTTATTCAGCAGGGCCGGCTGGTAGCGACAAACGTTGAGGGCGTAGTGGTCCGTAATTCAGGGCACTGGCTCATGGAAGAAGCGCCCGATCAGGTGATCCCTAGACTCGTCGAATTTCTCAACCGTTAGCAAGAGGAGGGAAAATCCATTCCTATCGGCGGCGCAGGGCGCCGCCCCACATGGGACCAGCGGCTAGCGGTGATGCGGACCGGCGCTGGCGTTGACATTTTGGCGGCGCCAGTGTCTAGCCGGTGGTAAAAGCACCCGCGATGCCGATCAGCGTTCCGAATACGCGGCGGGAATAGTAGAATATGGGCATGGTGCGTCCTGAAATACGCGGTGTTCCATCAGGTGGAAGTCCTACTGAAAGGGGTTTGGAAACGGGTCGGCGTTGAACGCCGATACCGCGGGATAATCGACCCATGAGCGCACTACGGAACGGCCTTCTGACCGTCGAAGATTTTCTACGCCTGCCAGATCCACCGGAAGGCCACTACGAATTGCACCATGGAGAAGTTGTCGCAATGCCGCCACCCAAAAGCGGACACCAAAAAATCCAGGACCGGCTTCAGATGTTGCTGAAGAAGATATTTGGCGAAGAGCATGCCGTTCGCATGGAGATGGCCTTTCGTCCCACGGCGGAACATGAAGTTTGGGTGGCGGATGTGGGTTGCGTCTCCGTGGACCGGGACAACGCAACCGCGGCAGACGATTACCTGATGGGAGCCCCGGAACTAGTGATCGAAGTTCTTTCGCCGAGCAATACGGTCAACGAGATTAACGACAAGATGTTCATCTGCATGTCGAACGGATGCCATAGTTTTTGGATTGTCGATCCGAAACGTCACACGGTATCGGTGACCGAAGGCGCGGTCAGCACGCACTATGGGATAGAGGCGACGATCTCGATTTCGCCAGCGGACGTGGAAGTGAAGGTCGGGGAGATTTTTGGATAAAACGAGAAACGATCCTGCTGACCATCGGCGCACGGCGCCGCCCCACATGGGAATTTGGTGGACGACGGGGGGATCGAACCCCCGACCTCTGCATTGCGAACGCAGCGCTCTCCCAGCTGAGCTAGTCGCCCACGCGGAACGATTCGACAACTACAATATATCATGATGGCGGAACGGGATCTGGGCGGGCAATTGGAAAAAATGCAGCGGGAGTGGGACGAGCGGGCGCGGGAGAACGCGCGCTTCTATGTGAACACGGAACGGCAGGACTGGACGGATGCCGATTTTTTCCGGTCGGGCGAGCGGACGGTTTCCGAAGAAATCCTTACCGACATGATCAATATCTGCCAGGGGAAGGACCCCAAACGGATGCGTGTGCTGGAGATCGGATGCGGGGCGGGACGCGTGACGCGGGCGCTGGCGCAGATTTTTGGCGAAGTATACGGCGTGGATATCAGCGGCGAGATGGTGCGGCAGGCGCGGGCGGCACTAGCGGACGCACCCAACGTCCATATCTTTCGGAATAGCGGAAAAGATCTAGACGTACTAGGAAGTACCCGCGTCGATTTTGCATTTTCATCGATCGTGTTCCAACATATTCCAAGCCGGGAAGTTATCGAAAGCTATGTTAGGGCGGTGCGGCGGCGGTTGCGGCGGGGCGGCTTGTTCAAATTCCAATTACAAGGCGGGGAGTTCGATAACCCTCCGGACGATACCTGGCTGGGAGTTACATTTTCCGAGCGGCAAGCGCGGGACATGGCAGTGCGCTGCGGCTTCGAAATGCGCTATAGCTATGGCGCGGGAACTCAATATTTTAATCTATGGTATTTCAATCCCAGGTTTCTATCGGCGGCGTGGCGGCAGCATCGGGAGCACCAGTTACGAGTGGCTTACATGCGACTGCGGGCGAGGGGTGGAGGATTGTGGAGATCGCTGAAAGGCCGTATTAACTCGTTCACATGCTAAAGCCAGCACCGCTACCCCTCTTTTTGCGGCGGCTAGCCCAGTATCTTTTCATCCGCTCGGAAACCATTTTGCGCTCCTGATCGGGCATGGATTTGCGGCCGCGGCGGGGGGGAGTGGGGAGAGTACCAGTACTCTGAAATTGTTCCAAGGAGGCAATAACTTCGTTCAGCTTCTCCAACTCCTCGCGTAACTCCCGAATTGCCTTGTTCAGGTCCATTGTTACCGCGCGCCGCTAAGTCATTATACCCGCGACACCGCTCCCGCGCCTAGCAGGGGCTAACGACTATCCCCATCCCGGCTATCAACGCTTCAGGAAAGGCCAGTGCGAAACCGGATGCAACTTATAGTGTAGCGCGGCAAGATAGAGTAGCGCACCTAAAACTACGAGCACAATCCCCCCGACTGTTAACACTTTGGGCCAGGGGAAGCGGCGGCCTTCGCGTTTCAACACCAGCAGGTATCCTGCAAAGACACCTACATAGAACAGCAGGCACATGGGCAGGGCAAACAGCAGCATGTTGAAGGCGTCGGGAGTGGGGGTGACGATGGCGGCAATGATGAAGATACCCAAGATGGCGTAGCGGCTGTGCTTCACCAGAAATGCCGGGCTGACGATGCGCAGCAAGGTCAGGAAGAAGATTAGGATCGGCATTTCGAAGACCAGTCCCACGCCCAGCGTCACGTTGACAAAAAGGTCGAAGTACTCGCTGATGGAGACCATGGGATCGACGTAGTTTCCGACGCCGATGCCCAACAGGAACGTGAGGGCGAAGCGGAAGGCTACAAAATAGGCGAATGCGCCGCCGCCGATGAACAGGCCCGCGGAGGTGAGTATGAAGGGCACGGCGTAGCGGCGCTCGCGCTTGTAGAGTCCCGGAGAGATGAAAGCCCACACCTGGTAGAGCACCCATGGCGAGCCGATGAAGAGGGCGCACAGGAAAGGCAGTTTCACCCAGATGACGTTGAACTGCTCCATGGGGGTGATGGCCTTGAGGGTGGGCGGTTTGATGCCGAGGGCGGTTAAGGCTTCAACCGCCGGAGCGGCGATCAGGCGCCAGAGCTGGCTGCAGAAGGAAAAGCTGACGACCATGGCGACGAGCAGGCCCATCACCATCTTGATAATGCGGGAGCGCAACTCCGTGAGGTGTTCGAGGAAGGACATGCGGAGCATGCCTTCTTCGCCGTCGTCGGAATCCGGGGGATCGGGCGGAGGCGGCGTGCGTCCGCCTGTGCCGCCCCCGGCGGCGCGGGTTACGGTCACGGCGGTTACGTTGCCGGACGAAGGCGTTACTTTCCCCGTGGGAGTCTGGGCTCCATTGTCATCTTCGCGAGAAGCCATTTATTGAGAGCTATGCGCTATGCTCAGCGTGCTCGATCGCCGCTGAGCCGTTGGCCGTATGCCGATCTTCGAGTTCCTTCTCCAAGCTCCAAGGCTGCGATTCGCCATCCGCGAGCGGCGCAGGGCCATTCGGGATCACGGCGACTTCCGTGGAGCTTTGCAGCTGGTGGGCGATAGCGCCCTCCGGCGTAACGGGTGATAACTCAGCGCCCTCGGTTGCGGATGCACTGATAGTGGCGGTATGGGTGACGGTGGAATCCTGCGGCTCCGTAGACGAACCGTGCGGCTCGCCGTAGGGGCTCGCGTCGCTGGAAGAATAATCGTAGTTGTAGTTATCGTACTGGTAACCAGACTGATAACCGGCGCTCCCGATTTCCTTTTGCGAATTGGTTTCCCGTTCCAGGTTTTGCATTTCACGCTCGAAGGTGGCCTTCAGCTCGCTCTGGGCGCGGCGAAATTCGCTGATAGCCCTTCCCAAGGTCTTGCCCAACTCGGGCAGTTTCTTGGGACCGAAGAGCACCAGCGCGACCAGAAAGATGACGACCATCTCCGGCACACCTACGGGACCCATCTGGCAGCTTCCTCCATTTGAACTTCACCATCATGATATCACGGGAGGATGGGCGGGGCGGTGGTGCTTCCGGGCCCGGGGATGTAACTGCCAATGAAACTTGGCAGGTACTTCGCCCCGTACCGGTGGAACCCGCAGCCTCTAGCCGCTTCCCGTAGAATCGTCCTTAAAGGAACAGGGCGAGAATGACTTTGAACGATGCATTTCAGGGACACTCCATTCGATCGACGCAGCTCTTGCAAAAGGGATTGCTGCTCTTGCTGGCGTTGATGGCATGCCTCATGCTGGTCTACCGTCATCACAGCGGGACCATGCTGGCCTCGGCGCTGGCACTGGGTACAGTGGTGATGCCGTCCGGGTACGTGTTGGCACGGCGGAGGTTAGGCGAGGCGCGGCAACGGGAAACGGAAGACCGTCTGATGATGCACACCAGAATGTACCTGCGCAATGAGAAACCGGTGCGTGAAAAGGCGGAGTCCGATATCGAGTTGCTGGCGCGCGCCATCGACGGACGGAAACTGCCAGTGCACGATTTCCTGGAGCTCGCTGCGATTACTCCGATTTTGCCGTTTGGCGATCGCGTGGTTTTCGGCGCGCTGCCGCGCCGGTGTGCTGTCGGGCGCCTCCCCTACAGGCGCTTCGCGGACCTGGCCGCGACGCTGCCAAAGCCCGCATGCCTACCGCTGACTGAGCTGCTGCCGGCGCCCGCTACGCAGGAGTTCGGGTACTGGACCGCGGAGCCGACAGGGCTGACCATCGAATACTCCAATGCGGCGATGGATGAGATCCGCATCCGCACTGCGGAGGGCTATCAGTGCTTGCGGCACGGCGGCGTCGAAGTGGGTGGCATTCTGTTCGGCACGCGCGATGACGGCGTGCTGCGCATCCTGTCGGTGCGGCCCATCGCATGCGAATACGCGCACGGTCCGCGGTTTCAACTCTCGAACCAGGATGAAACGGGACTGGCGGAGCTATTGCAGGCTTGCGCCGGCGATCCTGCGTTGGCAGGTCTGGAGCCGGCGGGCTACTATCATTCCCACACGCGTGAAGGGATCTGCCTGTCCGAAGCCGATGTGCAGTTTTTCGATCGCTTCTTTCCGCTGCCCTGGCAGGTCGCCTTGATCGTGCGGCCCGCGCAACTCGAGCCGAGCCGGGCCGGGTTCTTCTTCCGCGAAGATGACGGGAGCATGCGGGCCGAGCGAAGCTATTGCGAGTTTCTGTTGACGTAACGTCGCGGTTGGGACGGGGAATCTGCCACACTAGAGGGTTAGACTCATGGCAGATTCCCCGATTACTTCTCGAGAAAAAGACTTCGCCGCCTGGTATCAGGATGTGGTCCTGGCGGGCGATATGGCCGAACCGGCCGAAATCGTCAAGGGTTGCATGGTCATCAAACCCAACGGCTACGCCGTGTGGGAGATCCTGCAGCGCGAGTTGGACGGCCGCTTCAAGGCGACCGGCCATCAGAACATCTATCTTCCGCTGCTGATCCCGCAGAGCTTCCTGGAGAAGGAAGCCGAGCACGTGGAAGGCTTCGCCCCGGAACTGGCGGTCGTCACCATCGCGGGCGGCAAGAAGCTGGAGGAGCCTTACGTGATCCGCCCGACCTCGGAAACATTGGTCGGACATTTTTTCGCGAAGTGGATTCAAAGCTATCGCGACCTGCCGGTGTTGGTGAATCAATGGGCCAACATCATTCGCTGGGAGCTGCGCACGCGCATGTTTCTGCGCACTACGGAGTTCCTGTGGCAGGAGGGGCACACGGCGCACGCCAACCACGCGGAGGCGCTGGAAGAGGTTTTCCGCATCCTGGATGTATATGCCGAGGTGGCCGAGGACGTGATGGCCATGCCGGTGATCAAGGGCGCCAAAACGCAGAGCGAGAAGTTCGCGGGGGCGCTGCGGTCGTACTCGATCGAAGCGATGATGCAGAACGGATTGGCGCTGCAGGCCGGGACCAGCCACGACCTGGGACAGAACTTCGGCAAGGCGTTCAACGTGCAGTTTCAGTCGAACGAGGGCAAGCTGGATTATGTCTGGCAAACCAGTTGGGGGGTCAGCACGCGGCTGATCGGCGGACTGATCATGACGCATTCCGACGACAAAGGGCTGGTGCTGCCGCCGAAGGTCGCGCCGCGCAAGGCCGTGCTGGTGCCGATTTACCGTAAGGACGCGGAACGCGCGCAGGTGATGGAAGCGGCCGCGCGGCTGGCGGCGGAACTGGGGGCGCACATAGACGCGCGCGAAGGGCTGACGCCGGGATCGAAGTTCTTCTACTGGGAGCGGCGCGGCGTGCCGGTGGTCTTCGAACTGGGGCCGCGCGATGTGGCGAGCGGGAACATTGTCATCAAACGGCGGGACACCGGAGCGAAGGAGATTATTCCCCAGACCGCGGCGGCGGGGAAGCTGGCGGCCACGCTGGAAGCGATGCAGACCGATTTGTATGCGCGGGCAAAACAGCGGCTTAAAGCCAATACTGTATTGGCGAATTCGATCGATGAAGTGCAGGCGATCCTGAGCGATGTTACGGCCGAGAAAGGCGGCGGCAAGTTCGTGATGGCGCACTTGGCGGACGATCCGGCAGCCGATGCGCGCATCAAGGAGTTCAAGGCCACGGTGCGCAATATTCCGTCGGTGGATGAATATGACGGCCCTGGCAAGTGCATCGTGACGGGCGCGGAGGTGGATCGGCGGGTGGTGATTGCGAAGGCGTATTAAGCAGGAGACAGGAGACAGAAGGCAGGAGAAGCAGGAGACAGGAGACAGAAGGCAGGAGACAGAAGCCGGAATTCTGGCGGTGCGCATGGTTGGGCGTAACTGTGCAACCTTGTGCAGCTTCAGTGCGTAGTGTACCGCATGCGAATTTGAACGAATGAAGCCAGTTTTGACAATTTAATCCTTTAAAATCAACGAACTGATATACAGCAATGCTTGAATTTCCGTCCGCTGCCGCAGGGGCAGGGCTGGTTCCGGCCAGGCTGGGTGGCGGACCTCGGAGCGGCAGGTTTGGCGACCGATGGCGCGTGCATGGCGGCGGGGGCTTGCGGATCGGCGAGGACGGCCTGGATTGCGCCGAGCGCCTGGCCGGCGAGAGACTTGGCTTGGTCGCGCCAGGCGAGGTCTTGGTCGCGGCGGGTCTGGATAAGAGCCTCGCGAAAAGTGGTGGAGCGCAACCAATTGCCGACCGTGTTGCGGTGGACGCCGACGAAGCGAGC
>JBEKTJ010000264.1:0-8313 GCA_049516155.1 Bryobacteraceae bacterium | reverse complement strand
TGCCCGAAAGTGGCTCGCAGGATCAGCAGGCTGCCGCCAAAGCGGTGCTGGCGTGGCTAAGCCGCCATCCGGGCTGGCTGTTGATCTTCGATAATGCGCGCAACGCCGCAACCTGCCGCGCCTGGCGGCCCGCGGCGGGCGTGGGCCACGTGATTCTCACGTCGCGCGATCCGAACTGGCGGGAGGTGGCTCGTCCGTTGCGCTTGCCCAGGCTGCCGCGCGCAGAGGCTGTGGACTTCATGCAGAAACGCAGCGGCGTGGAGGAACCCGCGGTCGCTGGGCCATTGTGCGAAGCGCTGGGCGACCTGCCGCTGGCGATCGAGCTTGCCGCCGCTTACATCGAGGCCAACTGCATTTCCATCGCCGATTACCTGGATCGATATCGCGGCGCGCCGCGCGAATTGCTCGAGGATGCGGTGGCTGCCACTTGGGCGATGTCCATTGAACAACTCCGGACGGAGGAGCCTGCCGCGCTCGACCTGTTGAACCTGATCGCGTTTCTCGCGCCGGACGATATCGACGCGCACTTGCTAGCCAGACGGTTCCCGGATGCCTTGCAGTTGGATCGCGCTCGCGCCGGACCGTGGCGCTACTCGCTGATCGAGGCCCGCGGCGGGACGATCTCGGTGCATCGCCTGGTCCAGGCCGCTACCCGCGCGCGCCTGGCCAGCGAAGGGCGGGAGCAAGAGTGGGCTGAAGCTGTCTTGAAGCTGGTGGACGACGCGTTCCCGTTCGAATTGGACGAGGTGGAAACCTGGAGCCCGTCGGGCCGTTTGCTGCCCCACGCTTTGGCCGCCGCCAGCCACAGCGAGGGCCTGGGCGTAGCGCTGCAAGCCACCAGCCGGTTGTTGAACCAGGTTGGGGCTTACTTGAAAAATCGCGCGCAACTGGCGGAGGCTGAGCGCAGCCTGAAGCGCGCGCTGGCTATTGGCGAGAGGGTCTACGGCCCCGATGATCCCAAGGTGGCTACCTTCGCCAACAACATCGGCCAGATCCTGCAGGCCCGAGGCGATCTGGCGGGGGCCTTGGAATACATCCGGCGGGCCCTAGCCATCGGCGAAAAGGTTTACGGCCCCGATCATGCCGATGTGGGCATCTGGGCCAACAACATCGGCACGATCCTACAGGCCCAAGGCGACCTGGCGGGAGCCTTGGTCTACGCCCGGCGCGCCCTGGTGATCGACGAGAAGGCCTACGGTCCCGATCACCCAGAGGTGGCTATCGATGCCAACAACATCGGCCAGATCCTCAAGGACCAAGGTGATCTGGCGGGAGCTTTGGAATACACCCGGCGCGCGCTGGCCATCGACGAGAAGGCCTACGGCCCCGATCATCCCAAGGTGGCTACCTTCGCCAGCAATATCGGCCAGATCCTGCAAGTCCAAGGCGACCTGGCGGGAGCGTTGGAATATGCCCGCCGTGCGCTGGGGGTCGATGAAAAGGCCTATGGCCCCGATCATCCTGCGGTGGCCATCCTGGCCAGCAACATCGGCCTGGTCCTGAAGGACCAAGGCGATCTGGTGGGAGCCCTGGAATACACCCGGCGTGCGTTGGCTATCGACGAAAAAGTCTACGGCCCCGACCATCCCAATGTGGCCATCCGGGTCAACAACATCGGCGGAATCCTGCAGGACCAAGGCGATCTGGCGGGAGCCTTGGAATACACCCGGCGCGCTCTGGCTATCGACGAGAAGGTCTACGGCCCCGATCATCCCTACGTGGCTGGGGACGCCAACAACATAGGCCAGATCCTGCGGGCCCAAGGCGACTTAGCGGGAGCCTTGGAATACACCCGGCGCGCCCTTCGCATCCTCCAGACAGCCTATGGCCCTGAGAACCCGCAAACGAAAATCGCCGCCGGAAACCTCGCCGTGATTGAAGAGGAGATCAAGGCCAAGCAGGCCGGCGCCTGACCCGCCGTGCGACCATACCGGGCGGCGAAAATAGTTAGCCGAAGGTGAACGCGAACGCCTGTGCTCCCACGTCCAAAAACTCGATCTCGAAAGTGCGTATTCGATACCGCTGCGGCGCATGGCAGGATTGCGCGCACCACAAAACTCCAAGAATGATATATTACGGCTAGCAATGACTGTTTTCAATTCGTCCGGATCGGATCGGAGGCTATTTCTAAAGCTTCTAGGCGCCAGCCTTCCCGCCGGCATGGTTCTTAGAACCTCGCCGGCGTTTGCACAGGGGAAAAAGGTGCGAATTGTGGAGTTTGATTCGTCGGGCATGCGGACGGGGGTGGCCGATGTGGAAAAAGTGGAAAAGCCTGCGGACGAATGGCACAAACTATTGACCGCGGAACAATTCGAGGTGACGCGGCATGCCGGTACCGAGCGGGCGTTCACAGGCAAGTACGCCGAAAGCCACGCGGACGGGTTATACCACTGCATTTGCTGCAACACGGCGCTCTTCGATTCCAAGACAAAGTTCGAATCCGGCACCGGCTGGCCCAGCTTCTGGAAACCCATTGCCAAGGAAAATGTCACCGTGCGTGGCGACAACTCGCTTGGGATGCAGCGGGATGAAGTGCTGTGCAGCCGCTGCGATGCGCATTTGGGCCATGTCTTTAACGACGGTCCGCCTCCCACTCACTTGCGCTATTGCATGAATTCGGCAGCCTTGAACTTTGTGCCGCGAGGCAAACCCGCCGGGGCTTAGCCTGCGAAATGCTGGCGGCGAATCAGTCCTACTATTTGCTCAAAGCAGGCTTGGTCGGTAGCATCGAAATCGTTCAGCTTATCTCTGTCGATATCCAGAACCAAGCGGGTAGTGCCTTGCTGGACCAAAGGCACGACAGTTTCCGATTTGGACAGGTTGCTGCAGGCGATGTGGCCTGGAAATGTTTCGACATCCTGCACCAGAACGGTATTTTGAGTAGTGGCCGCGGCGCCGCACACCCCTTTGTCAAACGGGATGACCACACAGGCGAGCGGCCCCTGAAAAGGGCCGAGCGTGAGAAGGCCCGGCGCTGTGGCTCTGTAAAACCCACCCAGTGAAAATTGCAATGCCTGTTTTAGAATCGCGGCGATGTTCGCCAGGTTGGCGATCAGATCGCGGGCCTGCCTGCATAGTAGAACACCTGGGCAAAAACGGGCTTGCCGATATCTCCGCGGTGCAGCCGCGCGGCGGCCTCTTGGAACACGGGTTGTGACCGCGTCTGAAAGTCCACCAGGAAGCTGCGCTTGCCTTGCGCGCGCATGCCGGTTTCAAGAATGCGTCCACCGCGACTGGCTTGGCAAGATAGACATGCTTACCGGCGTCCACCGCGGCCCGCGCCTGTTCGGGATGGAAATAGGGGGGCGTCTCGATGGCCACCGCGTCCACTTTCGATGCGATCAGCTCGCGATAGGCGTGTGGACCGTAATAGGTACGCGAGGGTCCACCTTGAAGCTGGACTGCGTGGCATCCAGGCGTTCGCGAATGACATCGGCCAAGGCCACGATACGCGCGCCCGTGAATTCCGGGAAGAATGCGCCGATCCAGTTGCCGCGGCCGCCACAACCGATCAGCCCTACCTCTATCGCGGAGTTGGCTTGGGGCCCGAAGACCGTTTGCGGCTTGAGCAGGAGCACTCCGGCGGCCGCGGTCTTGACGAAATCGCGGCGGGCTGCCGGCGGGGAATCCAGTTCCACAAATACCTCCTCTCTAAGTTAGTTGGCTCGAAACATCAGATCTTCGAGAGCCATCCGCCGCACCTGCCACAGTTCGCGCTCCTGGTCGTCGACGTTCAGCTTACACTCGCCCGCGTCGTCAAAAGTCAGAGTCACTTCGAACATCTTTCCGCCATCGCCATCCCGCACCGAGATGGCGTGCTCGGCCAGGCTGAATATTACCGACCGCTGGACATCTTTGGCTTGCAGAACAACGGTAAAGTCGTTGCCGCTCTCCACGACGGAAAACTCATAGAGGGAATTATTGGGGCGCAGGCCATTGCGGATTTTCACGTCCTCTTCGGCATCTAATCTAAGCGCCCTGAATATGTTCGGAAGAGAACATTGGAAGCGCTGCGTCACCCAATCAAATTTTGGCGCATCTTTTGGCGGAGCCTGCGGCGCATCTTTTGGCGCGTCTCTTTCCGCTTTATCGTCCACTCCCGGAGGTTAGAACGCTTTGTGCCTGCTGTCAATCCCGATACCGCTCCGGATCGTACCGGAAACCACCCGCGGGCCAGCGGCGTTATCGCTGGTTATGGCTCGATCCAGATGGGCGAGCTCCACGCAAGCTGGCCATCCTGTTGCAGTACTCGCACATAATACCAAGCCTTCTCCGGCACGAAACTCCGGTCGGTGAATTCAAAGCTGGCATGGTTCGACTCGGGCCGCGTCGCATAGATGAACTTCCCGCTCTTGATGAAGTCGATCTGCTGGATGGGTCCGGTGCCGGACACTCGCACGGAAAAGCGCGGCGTGGTGCGAGTGTGGATCTCATCGCCCATCAGGTAACCGGCCCCTTCGGCAGAGGCGCGGAAATCCAGGATGATATTGTCGGTCGCGCCATAGGCATGCCGTTTGCGAATGGCGTCCACCAAGCCTTTGCGCGTGGAATCTTCGGCGATCAGAAACGCGTAAGAAATATGCGTGGACCAGTGGTCGGAGCTGGACTGCACGCCCAGCTTATAGCCCTTCGCCAGCGCGTTCCACCAGAACCCGGCAAGCTCAAATCCGCTCTTCTGCGCCGGCGGATTCAGGCGCGTGGCGGAGCGCGGGGCTCCTTCATATTCGTAACTGTTGCGATAGCCCTGATAGATTTCCACCAGCGGCTCCACCTCCGGATCGTGGTCGCGAAAATCCGTGCCTTGCAGCGTGGCCGTGGAATGCGGCATGGTGATGCCGTCGTTTTTGTGCAGGTATTCGTAGAGCGCCGCGGAGCCGATTTTGCCGGACATCTCGTCGGCGGGGATGGGCAGCGTGCGCACGCCGCGATGATCGAAAATCACGTTGCGGTGCCCGTTCGGGTACACCACGCTGCGCTCGTACGCATATAGCGGCGTGAAAGCGGCCGGCGCGCAGAAGATATCCGCCAGCTTTTGATTCTGCCACCAAGTGAACTCCTGGTCGTATCCGGCCTGGTGATCTGTGACGGCCAGGTAGTCGAACGCGGCCACGTCCATCGCGTAGCGATAAAGCTCAATGATCGAGCCATCGTACTTGAAGTCCGGCGAGACATCGCTGTGGCGGTGCATATCGCCGCGGTACAGATGGTATTCGCGGCCGCCGTCCTGAATAGCATACGACCGTGCGGCGGCCACGGCTTCCCGCTCGTGCGGGTGAATGGGGATAGCTTCCGGCAGCGCTTCCACATACGGTTGGAGCGCCGCGGCGGTCAGATTGGAAGGCTGCGCCGGCCCGAGGTTGGCAAAGTAAATATCCGCATTACCCGGCACCTGCGTGGCAAAGGGGCGATTGTCCGTCATCCAGGCGGCGCGCATCCCGCCATCGGCCCCGGTTGCCAGCGCCGCGTGTTTTTCAATCGAGCCCATGCTGTGCGCCAGCGGCAGCGGCGTGGACCAGGTATCCGCGCTCAGGCGCGTGACATAATTCTCCCAGGCGATGGGACTGCCGATCAGGCGGTCGTTGCGTCTTGTCCAGTGCCGCAGAACCATCACCAGCGTACCCTTGCCATCAAACGCGATCTGCGGATGCTCGGCATTCTCCTGCAGGAAGTCCAGCGATGCCACGGCCGGCTGGGTGCGCGGTTCCAGCCACCCGTTTCCGCCCCACACTGCCACGTGAACGTTGCGCCGAAAGTGGAGCGGCGAGGCCAGCGGCGTCGGGATCAAGAAGCCTTGGTCCTTTCCCCAGTTCACGCCGGATTCGTCCCACGCCAACCACGCGCGGCCTTGATTGTCCACCGCCACGGACGCGTGCGCCTGGAACTGGGGCCCGCTGGTGACCCGCCGCAATGGCGAGAGCGAGCCTAGCCGCCAGGTACGGAAACAGATATCGTAATTGCCCCGGTCGTAGGTGTCCCAACCGATGTAGGCGGTGCCGTCCGGGCCTGCCGCGATGGCCGGCTCCCAGTCATTGGCGGGCGATTCACTGACCTTCACTTCATCGGACCATGCGCCGTTCTGCAAGGCTCTCAGGTAGATGTCGCTTTGGCGGCCGCGATAGCTCTGCCAGGCGACAAATATACTGCCATCGGGCGCGGCGGCCGCGCGCAGGAAGGTATTGGAACCCTCAGTGGTCAAGGGCTTTGCCGGTTGCCATGCCGCGCCAGCCTTGCGCCGCGCCCAGATTTGCCAGTTGTCGCCGTCGAGCTGGCTCCAGAGCACCCATAGGTTTCCGGATGCGTCGGCCGCCACCGCGGTGCGGAAAACCGTGGCTGTCTTGGGCGTTACTTCTTCCGCTTCCGACCATGCGCCGTTGTCGAGTGTGCGCAGCAGCACGCGGTCCGCGCGGTCGCGGTAAGCCACCCAGGCCACCGCCAACTTGCCGCCCTGCAAGGCTGTCATGGAGGGCTCGTCGTCTTCGAATTGCGGCCCGCTCAGCTTTTCGGCCGTGGGCGTGCGCACCACCGTGGCGCGCCCGCCAAGGAATGCCTTCGGTTCGGCGGTGGCTTCGGACAGCGCAAGGTCGAAATTCCCTTGGGCGGTCTTGACGGCGATCCGCGGATCGCCCGCGCCGCGAATCGTGGCGTAAACGCCGACCGGATGATAGCGGACCTCTGGCGTGGAACCCGGCGCTACCTCCATATAATGCACGTCGGCGTACGGGGGCACGCCGTCCTGCCGTGTTGAGCACTTCCAGGAGCCCGGCGGGGTGACGGCATCGGCTTGCGAGAATTGTCTGCCTTCAATTCCGATCAATTCGCCGCCCGAGACCGCGATGGACCCGTCCCAGCGTTCGACGGATTTGGCCTGCTCGCCGAATGTGATGAGGACGGTAGCCGCTGTGTCAGAAGCGGAAGCTTGCCGAGTGCAGGCTCCGGCCAGGAATAGAACTGACAGCAAGATTCGTCGTAGCCTCATAGCCTCAAATTCGCCTCACAACCAGCGCGACGCCGCGAAGATCATAGCCAGCGTGATGCCCGCAATGGCGAACTCGCCGATTGCGCCGACCGCCAGGGGGCGTAGCCCCTGTTTGCGCATCTCACGGATATTTGTCTGCAAACCCACGCCCGCAAAAGTAAGCAGAAACGCCCACCGCGACAGATTGGCCAGATCGGCGATCTGCGGCTTGGTGAATGCGCCGACAGTCGCCAACAGCGAAATCAGCAGGAATCCCAAAACGAACTTCGGGAACTTCTGCCACAGGAAGGCGGCCTTGTTTTCCACACCCCTGTGATGACTCTTGCGTGCCCAGTAAATGGCGTACCCCAGCACCACGAAACCGATCGTCGCGTTACGCGCTGTCTTCGCCAGCACCGCGAACTTGGCCGCTGCATCCGAATAGAGTGCGCCGGCCGCCGTCGCTTCGGCCGTATTGTCCACGGCCAACCCCGCCCACAATCCGAAAGCGTGATCCGAAAGCCCCAGCGCATGGCCAATGGCCGGGAACGCGAAGAGGCTGAACGCGCCTAGCGCCAGGATCGCGGCGATGGCGTACGATGCATCCTCGTCGTCGGCTTCGATCGCCCCCTTGGCCGCGATAATCGCGGAGACGCCGCAGATGGAAGATCCGATGGCCAGCAGCGAAGTGAGTTTCGGCGATAACCGCAGCCATCTGCCAAGGGCCGTCATCAGCGCGATGGACACGGCCAGTTCGATTGCCACGAAGGCCAAGCTGACGCCACCCAGCTTCAAGATGTCGCCGAGCAGGAAGCGGACGCCCAGCAGCACGATTCCGGTCTTCAGCCAGAACTCGTAGGTCGCTACGCCCGCCCGAAAAACACGGGGCACGCCGATGATGTTTGAGACGATCAGCCCGAACACGATGGCCCAAAGTACGTACTCGATATTCGGCAAGGCGATGTGATGCGCCTTGCCGTAGCGTGCGATGGATTGTTCGGTCAGCTTGCCCAGGAATCCCAGGGCGGCCAAAAGCGCGATGCCGGGAAGCAATCGCAGAAACCGGGGTATGGACTGGGTCATGGTTTTTTCCGCGCCTGCCGCCCTACCATGGAATGCGGGGCAGGATATTGAATCGGACCAGTGCCGCGGCGGCCAGGGCCGCGATTACCGCCCACCAGTCTAGTGACAGCTTTCGTTGGGTCGCCATTTGTTCCTGCTTACTTCACTGCCGCGTACGTAATCCACAGGGGCGACGCCCACACGATTTCGCCGTTCTCCTGCTCGCCCCGCACGTAGTAATAGCTGGTCTTCCCACTCTCGGGCGAATTGTCGCGCCACGAAAATTTGACGGTAGC
>JBEKTJ010000263.1:0-10956 GCA_049516155.1 Bryobacteraceae bacterium | reverse complement strand
GCGCAGCCCACCGCTTCCGATACCACGCAGGGCAGGCCGTGATGCAGGGCTTCATTCACCACCAATCCCCAGGTTTCGGAATGCAGGCTGGGCAGCACCAGCAGGTCGGCGGCGTGATAGTAAGGACTAAGCTGGGTCTGATTTTGGAATCCGAGAAAGCGCGTGGCGATTTTCCCGCAAGCATGGCCGGAAGCCTGGCCTAAAGCATGGCCTGAAGCATGGGAGGGACCGTCCGCCAGTTGTTCGAGATCCGCTTGCTGTTCGCCGCTGCCCAGAAACGCGACGGTAATCCGGCGGCGGATTTCGGGCGGCAGCAGGCCAGCCGCGCGCAGCAACAGGCCGGGGGCTTTGCGCTCGCTGAGCTTGCCGGAGAACAGGATGAGATACCCGGTTTCGCCAATGCCGAGCCGTTCGCGGGTGGCTGCGCGGCGGCGGGCGCGCGCCTCTTCGGTGAGTTCGAAGGCGGCGGTGTCCACGCAATAGGGCGAGAACACCAGCTTGCCGGCGGGGACTCCCAGGCGCGTGAAGTGATCGTGAGAGCGCCGGCCCACATACAACAGGCGGGTGCAGGAGCGATAGAGGAGGCGCAGCGCGGCGGTGCGTGCGAACTGCCGCGCCGTGTCGCGATGGTGCGCGTGGTCGGTGGTTTCGGCGCGCAGCAGCAGAGGGCGGCGCGCGCGCCAGGCGGCCATCCAGGCAATGCGATAGAAGCTGGGACTGTAACCGGTGAGCAGGATGGCGGCGGGTTGGGCCGCGCGCAGGGCCGCTTGCAAGCCGCGCGCGGAGACACCCTCGGCGCTGTGCGCTCCGCCGGCGGCAACGGTGGAGAGGAACGCGGCGGCGTGGCCTGAGAGCAGATCGGTATCCCAGCGGAACGAGGCTCCGAATTCGCGGTCGCGATAGCCCGCCACGCTGAAATCCGAACCGTAGATGGCGGTGACCGGGATGCCGTGGCGGGATTGCAGCTCGCGGTAGACGGGCGCGTGGTATTGCACGGGATGGGTTTCGATTACCACTAGGGGTTGGCACGCCGCTACCCGGCCGGCGGGCCCCGGCGGGACCAACGCTACTTGTTCTTCGACAGTCATGCGTCTAACGCGGCTGTGAGAGCGTCCCCTGATAACTAATCGGCAATGAAGCGAAGCGCACAGCATACTTAGCCAGACTGCCGGTTGCTATAACTCTTCCGTGCGCGATGGCGCCGAGCATTTGCCTAAGAGCCAATCTTGCCCTTCGGGAACAGACCGCCAACGCCTGGCCGAATGTGATGTCCGCCGGATATCGGCGGAAATTCTCGGCAATGATGGCATACGATTCGCGAACATTGCGACCGCTCGCGAGATTGGCCGCGCTGGCCTGCCCGGAATGCTCGCGCAGTTCGGCCAACGTCCGCTGATAATAAAGCAGCGGCGAGATTCGAATGGCACGCAGGAGCCATTCATAGTCGCCGCAATGGGGCAGATCGGTTCGGAACGGCAGCGCCCGCATGAAATCGGCCTTGGTGAAGGACCCGCTAATCGTCCAGATGCAGCCCTGCATCAGCACCGAGCGCCAGGACTCCGGCACCGGATCGATGCGTTCGATTCGGGAGGTGTCCTTGCCTCTGCGCAGCAGTTGCCCCTGCCTGCCGATGATGTCCTCGTTTGCCCAGATCACGGGAATATTGGCGTACCGCCCGGCGAGCGTGAGCATTTCCGCGAGATAGGACGGCTTTAGCCGGTCGTCCTGCATTAGGATCGATACCCACTCGGTCTCCACCGCCTGCAGGGCAATCGACAGGGTCGCGTAGAGTCCCAAATTGCGCGGATTGTAATGCACGGAAATCCGGTCGTCCAAGTGGCCAGCCAGCGACTCGCGCGATCCGTCTGTGCTTGCGTCGTCGATGAGCAGGAGATTCCAATGAGTGGAGGTCTGGTTCACAACGCTGGTTATCGCTTCGTGGAGAAACGAGAGGCCGTTGTAGACCGGAATGACGAAAGTGACGGGCGGTTTCATCGCGTGGATTCCTGTAGCCGGCTATAGACCGGCCGAAAGCAGGTTTCGTAATTCCACTCGTTGAGGATGCGCCGGCGTCCTGTTTCGCCCATTGAGCGCGCCAGATTCGGATCGTCAAAGAAACGGCGAAGGGATCCGGCGATGCTATCCGGGTCCCGCGGATCGCAGGCGAAGCCGTAGCCGGGGTCGACGTAAAGCGCGCGCCAGTCCGGGAGGTCTGAAACCAGCAGGGCCAGACCGGAGGCCAGATAATCGAAGGGCTTATTGGAAGCGCCGGTCATGGCCTGATGGTTGATATCCGCCGTAACCAAGGGCATGAAGGCCAAGCCCGCATCACACTGTTGGCAGCGCTCCATCAGTTCGAAGCGGGGCATCGCGCCGACGATCTCCAGGCGATGGCCGATGCCGAGTTGCTTTGCGCGCTCCTGGAGCTGCCCCACATAGCCGACGCAGCCGACCGTCTCGTATCCGATCACGCGCAGCTTCACTCGATCCGGCAGAGCAGCCAGAGCATTGACCGCGGCGAGGGGCAATCTGTCCGGCACGATGGAGCCGACGCAGAACACATCCTGGCGCGTGCCTGTTTCGGCCTTGAATCGCTCCAGGCGGGCTTCGTTTGGAAGAACGCAGCAAGCGGCGCGGCGTGCGACCTGCTTGCGCGCCCAACGCACCAGCCGTTGAAACGAGCCGGCGGGCGGGCCATCCGGCGAGTCGTGCTCGTGATATAGCACGCGCAGCCACGGGAGGGTGCATAGCGCAAGGGCAGCCGGGCAGACCAGCGGGTCCGACGCGTAGATCCAACTTGGACGCCAACGAAGCGTCCAGCCGAGGACCCATGCGCAGAAGTAGAAATAGTGCAACTTTTGGCGCCATCCGGGGGGGTGGAAGTCGAGACAACGCACGCGGATCTTTGGGTGCGGCGGGAAGCGTAGCGCATTGGCGCCCAGCGCGCCGGTGCCGAGAAATAGCACCTGCCAGCCGTCGTCCGCCAGGATGCGGGAGCTGTGCTCCAGGGGCGGGTAGCCAGCGGGGTTAGTGTACTGGATGTAGAGTATCCGCTTCATTTTCAGGGCGCGCAATGCTGGACTGCGGACCTATGCTGATGACGTTTATGGTTGAGCGATGGCCGTGAGGACCATGCTTTTCCAGAGATAGGGAACCCTGCCCGCACCGTAGAATTCGATCCGACTGAAGCCGGTTTCCGTCAGGGCCGCCGACAGCGTTGCTCTGGACCAGAACTTGATGTGCCCGCAGTCCCACAGCGGATTGACATGCGGGTCGAACTTTCCCATGACGGCGATCAGTAGGTTTTTGAGGTAGCCGTGATAGGGGGTGGTCAACAGAAGCCGCCCCTGTGGACGGAGCAGGCGGTGGGCCTGGCGCAGGAAACCACGCGGATCGTAGACATGTTCGATCACCTCCGCGCTGACGATGAGGTCGAAACTATGCGGTTCAAAGAGCGACGCCGAGTCGACGGTGGCGTCAGCCAGCCGAACGTCGAACCCTTGGCTTTGCGCCATCGAAACGGCGGATTCGGAACTGTCGAGTCCGCATAGTTTCCACGATCCGCGTTTTCGGATTTCGGCGAGCATTGCGCCGTTGCCGCAGCCGAGATCCAGTACGGCACCATGGGCAGGTACGGATCGAAGAGCCTGCACAATCGGCGGCAATATGATGCTATGGTCCCACCCTGGGAGCACATCGGTATAGCTATAATCCAGCGGCTTTGGCGCCGTCATAGGTTCAGTCCCAGGGCGATCTGGTACACTTCGGCTCGGGGGCTTCCGATCCAGTGTGACATCCGCTATCAAGAAAGCTTACAGGGCCGGTAGAGCGGCACTGGCGCAGGCGATTCGAGCCATTCCCAAAGAGCCAATTACTTTCGCAGTGCCACGGGAGGGTGCATAACGCCACGGCGGCCGGGCAAACGAGCGGGTCCGACGCGTAGATCCAGCTTGGACGCCAGCGAAGGATCCAGCCGAGGACCCAAGCGCAGAAGTAGAAATAGTGCAGCTTTTGGCGCCATCCGGGGGGGTGGAAGTCAAGGCAATGCACGCGGATGTTGGGGTGCGGCGGGAAGCATAGCGCGCTCGCGCCCAGCGCGCCTGTGCCGAGAAATAGCACCTGCCAGCCGTCGTCCGCCAGAATGCGGGAGCTGTGCTCCAGGGGCGGATAGCCGGCTGGGTTAGTGTACTGGATGTAGAGGATGCGTTTCAATTATTCGGCGCCGGCGCCGCTCCCATCTTTAATCGAAGGGCCAGGAGTCCCAAGCGTTCTAATCTTTTCGGAGCGCTACTATTTCGCCATAGGATCTGATTTGCGTTACCGGATGACCCTCTAGGTCGCTGACGCGGTAATTGCACCGAGAGAGCAAATCCAACAGTGAGTCAGCGGAGGTACCGACCATCGGCCACGCGTAGGGATGGACCTCAATGTAGATCGCCCGCGGTTTGCGCCGTCGATCTCGAAGTAAGGCCATCCCGCCTTTCAGTACGGGTTCCTCCCAGCCTTCGACGTCCATCTTCAGCATATCGAGCCGGCTGTTCGCGAAAACGGTATCGATCCGCGTGCAGGGTACGGCGGGAAGGCTGCCCTCACCAACGGGGCTAAGCCGCGATTCCGAGGATCTGCCCGAGTCGAAGGCAGCTATCCCATCTTGGTCGGCAACGGCCGCTTGGATCACGGTGACACGGTCGGCGACGCCGTTAAGACGGCAATGCGCCACCAGGGCTGCGAAGTTAGCCGGATCCGGCTCAAAGGCGGTGACGTGTCCCCCCGCCCCGATGCGCTTGGCAAGGGCGATCGAATACAGGCCAACGAAAGCGCCAACATCCGCAACCGAGTCGCCAGGCTGGACGTGGGCCATGAGGTGCTTCCAGACGTCCGGCTCATAGGTTTCGGTGATGCCGCGGCAGGGAGGCGACACGCGCAGTATATCCGTTCCGTTAATCACGCGCTGGAGGCCCTTGCGGCCTAGCAGGGCGATTGCCTCGTTGTAACGGGGCCGTATACCATCCCAAAGCCAACCCGCGTGGCTCAACCAGGAGCTATGCCGCGCGCTCACGCAGAGCTGCTCGACCTTATTCACGATTCACGCGCCCTGCGCTTCATGCGACCAGTTCCCCCTGCAAGACCTGGCGGTATACAGCCATCAGCTCAGCCGCTGTCACCTTCATCGTCCTGGGAGCCCGGATGCCGGAGCGCAATGCTGCAATCAAGCCATTGTTTTCCGTCACGCGCCGCAAGGCATCCGCCCAGAGGCCCGGGGATGCCGCGTCGACCAGGATGCCATTTACGCCATGCTCGACCAGTTCCGCGATGCCGCCCAGATTCGAGCCGATCACGGGGGTACCGGCGGCGAACGCTTCAAGCACTACTAGCGGCCCGGTCTCCAGCCACTGCGAAGGCACCGCCAAAAGATCGTATTGCCGCAACAGTGCAACTACTTCGCCGCTGGGAACTGGCTCACGAAACGCTATGCGCGCATCTCCGGACGCGAGGTTCGAGAGCCGGTCGCTATAGGACTTCGCTCCTTCGCCCTGCGCAACTCCGTAGATATCCAGATGGAGCGCGGCTTCAGGGACTCTGGCGAGCGCCTCGATCAGCAAGTGCACTCCTTTGGTGGGGTGCAAGCGTCCCAGGAAGGCAATTCGCAGCGACGAAGAGGGCTTGTCCTGGCGTTGAGCCTGACGCGGGACTTGGCACAGGCCCAGCCGGGAGACGGTAATCTTCCCGGCCGGCACGCCATTGCGGAGCATCAAATCCTTCACCCAATCGCACAGGGCTACGACGCGATCCGCCTCGCGCATCAAGCCGCGAAAGGCGGCGTGCCGCAAATCGATAAGCTCGGTCATGCGCAAGGCAGTCCACAAACCGCCGGATGCACCGAGGCTGCCGAGTGAGCGTCCCATGCTCGCGGGAAGACTGCCTACGAGATTGCCGGCCAGCCTTGGCAATCCTTGACCGTGAAGAGTGCACCGGGCGCAGCGATGCACGTCGAGCGCACCGTCGCAGACCTCGGACCCCCAGCGGAGCAGCGTCCCACGCTGGCAGCTCACGGTCGGGGTGAGGTAGCTAAAGACAACGGGGATGTCACGGCTTTTCGCTTCGCGCACCAGTCGCAGCGAGCACGCTCGCGTAAACGAGTGGAGATGCACAATGTCAGGACGTTCGTCGTCCAGAATACGCGCGAAAGAAGCGGCGGCGTCCGGGCTGCCATCGCCATACAATTCGCGCAAATTGCTCACGCGCGGGTTCACCGCAAAGCGCCTGACCGCCAAGCCGTCGTGCGCGTACGATAGGTCTGCCTCACCTGGCGCGGCCACGATCACGTCATCGCCGTTGCGTTGCTGCTCGTTAGCAAGGGCAGCCACATAAACCTCGGTGCCTCCCACGGGTTCCGGATAGAAGCAGAAGGGAACGTGAATCAGTTTCATGTGCGCACCCCAGCAGGTACCTCATCGCTGTGCACCATCTCCGTCTGGCCAAGGAGCCGGGTCGACCATTCCAGGAGCGGCCGCACCACGCCCGGCATGTCGCCGTTGAAATCGCCGCGCGCGGAGTCTCCCTGGCAGCCATCCACCACGTGGAAAGCCACCGCATCGGATTCGTAGAAATGCGTATAGAGCGGAACCATGGTGCTGACGCCCGCGCCCACATAGTGCGTGCCCTCCGCCAGCAGGTCGCCGGGAACCCAGGCGATGGTGGAATAGATTCCGGGCGGCTTGGGCTTGTCGCGCCAGGCCGGGTCCAAATCGTGGACGGTGAACAGGCACACGCCCTGGTCGTCGTGAACGTTGAAATTGGGGACCAGGACATATCCCGGCTTGCGCACTTCGTACTCCATCTCGATGCCGACCGGGTCGCGCACATCGACGGTTTCGCGCGTGTCGCCCGCGACGTCGCGCACGCGGACGGACCGCAGCGCGACGAGCTCATTGCCCGGCTGGCGCGGCGCGTCGATCCACTGGCGTGCGGCGCAACTGCCCGTATCGGAGCGCAGGTAGTAGCTCACCACCTCATGCGTCGCGCCGAAGCGCACCACGCGGCCGGCGTCCAGCAGCACGGTCTTGGGACACAGGCGCGCGATGGCCGGCATGCTGTGGGAGACGAAGAGCACGGTGCGCCCGGCGCGGCCCACGTCCTGCATCTTGTTGATGCACTTCTTTTGGAACGCGGCGTCGCCCACGGCCAGCACTTCATCCACAATCAGGATCTCCGGCTCCAGGTGCGCGGCCACGGCGAAGGCCAGCCGCATGTACATGCCGCTGGAGTAGTGCTTCATGGGTGTGTCCAGGAACTTTTCGATCTCGGCGAAGGCCACGATCTCGTCGAATTTGCGGGCGATTTCGGCGCGGCGCATGCCCAGGATGGCGCCGTTCAGGTAGGTGTTTTCGCGGCCGGTGAGCTCGTTGTTGAAGCCGGTGCCGACTTCGAGGAGCGAGCCGACGCGGCCGCGGATTTCGGCGTAGCCCTCGGTAGGCTCGGTGATGCGGGAGAGCAGCTTCAGCAGTGTGGATTTGCCTGCGCCGTTGCGGCCGATGACGCCGACCACTTCGCCGCGGGGGATCTCGAAGGAGACGTCCTTGACCGCCCAGATGTGCTCCGCCTCGTCGCTGCCTTCGTCGGTGCGGCCGCGGCGCAGGCGGCGGAACGGAGCAAGCAGCGTCTCGGAGATGGAGTCGCGCAGGGTCTGGTAGCGGATGCGCTTGCCGATGGCATAGCGCTTGCCCAGGCTCTCGACGCGAATGGCGATGTCGCTCATGGGTGGTTGGGGGAGCATACAGTACTGGCGCCATAACCTGACGCCAAGCGTCGGCAAGAGTGCCGACGCGGCAGGCATGAGTGCCTGCGCCACGTCTTCATACGATGTCCGCGAAGGTGCTTTCTGTCTTCTTGAAATAGCGCAGGCCGCCGATGAGCAACACGATCACGGCTGCGACCGAGACCCACAGCAGCGGACCCGGCGCATGCTGTTTGCCCAACAGCGCCCAGCGAAAGCCTTCCACCACGCCGGCCATGGGATTCAATCCCAGAAAGACGCGCCAGCGCTCCGGCACCAGGCTGCTGGGATAGGCGACGGGGGTGGCGAACATCCAGAACTGGGTCAGGAAGGGGATGGTGTAGCGCACGTCGCGGTACTTCACGTTCAGCGCGGAGAGCCAGAGTCCCACGGCCAGCGCGGTGACCACGGCCAGCAGCAGGAACAGCGGCAGCAGGGCCACGGCGGCGGTGGGCACGATGCCGTAATACAGCATCATGGCCATCAGGATGACGAAGGCGATGGCGAAGTCCACCAGTCCGGCCAGCACGGAGGCGATGGGGATCACCAGGCGCGGGAAATAGACTTTGGTGATCAGGTTCTGGCTGGCGACCAAGCTGTTGCTCGATTCGGTGAGGGCGAAGGCGAAGAGCTGCCAGGGCAGCAGCGCGACGTAGGCGAAGATGGGGTATGGAACGCCATCGGAGGGCACTTTCGCCAAGCGGCCGAAGAAGACGCTGAAGACCAGCATGGTCATAACGGGCTGCAGGACGGCCCAAGCCGCGCCCAGCGCCGTCTGCTTGTAACGCACCTTGATGTCGCGCCAGACCAGGAAGTAGAGCAGCTCGCGGTACTCCCAGAGGTCGCGCAGGTGCAGGCGGAGGAATCCGGTGGAGGGGCGGAGGATCAGGACGGGAGGGGCTTGGGTGGTGGCCATGGGGGAGAAGAAGAAGACAGGAGTCAGGAGACAGGAGTCAGGAGACAGAATGCAGGAGACCGGGGGCAGAATCGTTCCACGCGGCCAGCCAGCGGTTATGGTCGCTGGGACGCTGTTCGGGCAGGAAGGCGCGCCACCAGGCGTTGGGGATGATTCTGGTTTGGAAGCCGGCGGCTGCCAGGATGCGTTGGCAGGCGGTCTCCAGTTCTTTGGAATGCGTTTCAATCAGCCAGCGAACGCCGGGGAGGGTATTGAAAGCGTTGGCTCCGTTTAGGATTTGTTCTTCGGCGCCATCCACGTCCATTTTCACGATGCAAGGGGCGTGTACGGATTCGGCAAGCGAGTCCAGGCGGATTTGTTGTGCGGTGTCGGATGCGCCTACGAATCGGGTGGAGAGTTGCAGGCGTTCGGATTGGGCGACGCCGTTTAAGGCCAGGTTCTCGCGCAGGAATGGGAGGCAGCTTGCGTCCGGCTCGAAGGCGAATACTTTGGCGGCTTTGGTCCTGGTGAGGAAATAAATGGTGTGCTCGCCGTGGGCGACACCGATGTCGATGGCGGTCGCAGTGTCCTGGGACAGGCGGCTGAGCCAGGGGTGTGTTTCCCTTTCGAACAGGCCGGCATAAAACTGGGATTGGGTCCGCAGCGACAGACCCATGACGATGCCGCGGAATGGGCCGGCGAGAATTTTGCGGGGCTTGCGCGCGGCGGGCATGCACAGGTTTTTCAGATTGGATATTAAGCGCATGGCCTACTTCCCCGCCCCGATCACGGCCAGCATCCAAGCGCGGGACCAATGCAGGCGGCCGCGGTCGAATTCGTTCCACAGCTTGCCGATGGTACGGCGGTTCAGGCAGCCACCGGCCAGGGCCATCTCGCGCAGCTCGCCGCTGTTCGACCGCATCCATTTGCCGAAGGGGAAGGAGAAACCGCGCTTGCTGCGGCGGGCGGCTTCGAAGACGGCGGGCTCGGCGGTGGCCTCGGTTAGCAGGGGCTTGTTTCCGGCGGCGCGGGGGACGGATAGACGCTCTTTGGACAGGCCGGAGGCCTGTCCTACCAAGATATGGTCTAGGTACGGGACTCGGACTTCGATGGAATGCGCCATGCTGAATACGTCGGTATCGCGCAGGAGCTGATCGTGCAGGTAGCGGCGCATTTCCAGATCGCGGAAGGCTTCGCTGGAACCGGGGGCGGAGCGCGGGCGCAAGGCGTCCAGGTACTCGCCGGCGGCCTGGCGGACTTCGCTCGAATGCACGTCGAGCAGGGCGCGCACCTGCTCGGGCGCGAAGAAGCCGCGCAGGGCCAGATAGAGGCCCGCGTCGCTGACGCCTTCGGCGAGGCTCGCGAGGCGCATCCAGTTTTCGCGGCCGCGCGCGCGTCCGTAACCCACGGCGGTGGAGAGCACCGCGCGGCGTAGGAAGCCGGGCAGCGCGGAGAAGCGCCGGATGGAATTGCCGTGGCGGGCCAGCCATCGATAGTGCTTGTAGCCACCGAAGACTTCGTCGCCGCCCAGGCCGGAAAGCACTACGGTGAGTCCGGCCTGGCGTGCGGCGCGGGAGACGAAGTAAGTGTTCACGCCATCGTTGGTGGGCTGGTCCATGACGCGCAGCACGTTGGGCAGCTCGCGCATGAAGTCCTCACTAGTGACGCGGACTTCGCGATGATCGGTGCGGAACTCTTGCGCGATGCGGCGGGCTTCGGCGCCTTCGCTGAATTCCCGCTCGTCGAAGACGACCGTTAATGTGGTGAGGGCAGGGCGCGCGCGGCTGGCTAGGGCGACCAGGGCCGCGGAATCCACGCCGCCGCTGAGGAAGACGCCCAGGGGAACGTCGCTGACCAGGTGGCGGTTGACGGCGTCGGCAAGTGTCGCGCGGAGGCCGCTGCTTGACGCGCGCGGCTCGGTATCGGCGCCCGGTTCCCAATATTTGCGCGTGGCGACACCGGCGGCGCTCGAAACCAGATAGTGTCCGGGAAGCAGGCAGTTCACGCCCTGGATGCCGGTAGAGGGCGCGGGCACGGAGCCGAACAGGAGCAGGCCGGCCATTGCGCTAGGGTTTTTCCGATTCGGTACTAAGCCGGATGCTACCAGGGCCTTCACCTCGGAAGCGAAGGCGATCGAATCCGGGCGTGCGATGTAATACAGGGGCTTGATGCCGAGGCGGTCGCGGGCAAGCACACAGAGCGGCTGCGTACCGCGGTTGTCGTACAGGGCGAAGGCAAACATGCCGCGCAGCCGGCGCAGCAGGCCTTCGATGCCCCATTCTTC
>JBEKTJ010000262.1:0-8606 GCA_049516155.1 Bryobacteraceae bacterium | reverse complement strand
TTGTCAACGGTCACTCGGGTGTTCTGGGCTATATGCAAGAAAAGTTGACAGAACGCCAGCACGCCCTGTAGATCGGCCTGCTTCCCAGTGGATCCGAAAGACGCGCGTACCGCTTCCAATTCAGCTATGCTGCGGCTCTTCGAAAGCACGTAACCGGCTCGATAGTGGGGTTCAGCCCAGTCCTGCGCGGCGTATACCTGGTTAAAACGGCGATTGAGTTCCCGGACGAAGTCCGTACCGGGACTTCGCAGGCTGTGGTAGGTCAGCATCATCAGCAACCAAACGTCCGTGTTGCCTTGCGCGAAGCCGACCCAGGGGAACGAGGTGCGCGATAACAGCCGCGTCACGGAATCCCGATCGGGCAAGCCGAACTGACAATGCTCTTGCAGAGCCGGAATAGGATCTTTTAGGACGACGGTCGCATACTCGACGACAATAGCCTCCGCCCAACGATTGCTGGCGGAGTCGAACGGAAACGCCAAATATAGGCCATCCCGAGTGACCCGAAGGAGTTCCGACAAGAACGCCGGCCGGCATTCGCCGGGGATATGCTCAAGTGTGTCCAGGGAACAGACCAGATCGAACTCGCCATCGCGAAAAGGAAGCTGCACTCCACTGGCTTGCACGTAATTCTGCAGCCTTGCGCCCGGAACGATGTCAACGACAGCCACCCTTGCGTCCGGAATCAAGGAGCCGGTTAGAGATGGGAATCCGGGCCAGAATGCCGCGGTGTATCCGCCGACATCCAGGACCTTGTACCTGGATTCACCCGGCCGAAACGTCTCGCCTATCTGTTCCAGCAGGATATACCGCTCGTAAAGGTCGAACGCAATTTCCTTCAGGCGCCCGCCGGCAGTCATGGCAGATCTCGCACTCCGACGGTTTTGGGCGGCGGTGGCAGCAGGACCAGTTCTATGTAGCGGGCGACGCTCGTCGACATGTCAAGGAATATCCGGATAGCGGCAGGCCGGAGACCTGTCGCGCGGGAACCGAACGATCAAGTCTACCTCAATTCGTTCAAGGAACGTAGTGCGCAGCGTGTGCTATACTCGGGAGTTTCCAATGCGGCTCCCATCATGTGGCGTGGCGATTCTGTTTTCCTTTTATCCAGCCTGATCTCAAAGGACTTTAAGATCCGCTATCGCAATATGTCGCTGGGTGTACTCTGGTCGCTATTGAATCCTCTGGTAATGATGGGCGTACTGACGTTCGTTTTCACCAAGATACTCAAGAGCCCCAACCCGGAGTTTGCCCTGTTCGTGATGTGCGGCCTGGTGCCCTTCAATTTCTTCAGCATCGCCTGGATTTCCGGGACAACTTCACTGGTTGATAATGCCGGCCTCATCAAGCGCGTGCCGGCGCCCCGCGAAATCATTCCGTTAGCCGCCGTGCTCTCAAATTGCTTGCATCTGTTTATTCAGATCGGCCTTTTGATCGGGCTGGCGTTCCTGTTCGGAAAGTTTCCCAACCGCAACTGGGTCTGGCTGCCGTTGATCTGGTCGCTCGAAGTGGTCTTCGTGTGCGGCCTCTCGCTAATTACGTCCGCGCTCAACGTATATATCCGGGACATGCGTTACCTGGTGGAATCTGCCAACACCGTTTTGTTCTGGATGGTGCCCGTGGTTTATTCTTTTGCGATTATCCCCGCGAGCTACCGGGCCGTTTACCAACTCAACCCGGTAGCGGCCCTGGTAATGGCTATGCGCGATATTCTGATGGAGGGCGCCCGCCCGGGAGGTGTGCTGCTGCTCAAACTCACCGGGATCTCGATGTTCATGCTAGCTCTGGGCTTGGTAGTCTTTCGATCTCTGAAGCCCCGTTTCTCCGATCATCTGTGAGCGAATCATGAGCGTGATTGAATTTCACAACGTCTCCAAGAAATTTGCCCGGCACGCCGGGCAAATGCTGCTGCGCAACCATGTGACGCGGTTTCTTTCGCGGCAAAAAGACGATCCATTCTTTGCGTTAAAGCACGTCTCCTTCTCCGTGGAGCGCGGTGAAAGCCTTGCCGTGATTGGAAGCAATGGAGCTGGCAAGAGCACGTTATTGGGCCTGGTGGCGGGCATCTCGCAGCCCGACGAAGGGGCGGTGGCGGTGAATGGGCAGTTGGCGGCTTTGCTGGAATTGGGATCGGGTTTTCATCCCGATCTCACGGGGCGGGAAAATGTCCGGTTGAACGCCGCGCTGCTGGGGTTGTCGCGCAGTCAGACGGCTAAGGCGTTCGATTGCATCGTGGAGTTCTCTGGGATCCGGGAATTCATCGATGAGCCCTTGCGGACTTACTCAACAGGTATGGTGATGCGGCTGGCGTTCTCCGTGGCCATCAACAGAGATCCCGATATTTTGCTGATCGACGAGGTCCTGGCAGTGGGCGACGCGGCGTTCCAGGCCAAATGCATCGACAAGGTACACGAATTCAGGAATGCGGGGAAAACTCTGCTGTGCGTATCGCATTCAAACATGATCCGGCAGTTGTGCGACCGCGCCATATGGCTCGACCATGGAGAATTGATCCTGAGTGGTACGGTAGACGAAGTCTTGGAAGCTTATGCGGGGCGGCAAACCGCAACTGCGTAATGTGAGGAAGGACTGGCCGCAAACACTACACAGCTACGCCGGGCAATCGCGGAACTGCGGGAATTGCTGCGCCACACGGATTCTACGCCGACGCGGCAGGAACTGCTGACGCTCGCGGGATTTTTGGAAGAGGCCCTTTCGCACATTGAAGCAGGGGAGAAGCAGGCGGTCCGGCATTACGCAGAGTTAGAGCGGCGGCTGCTCGACATTGAGAATAGCCGGTTCCTGCGCGCCCTGCAGTGGCCCGGACGTTTCCTGGGGGATTGGAAAGGACGCCTGGGCCAATTGCTGCTGCATTCTCCCTTGCATCCACTCTATTTGAAGCTGGTGAATCCCCATTTTACGGCGGATCGCTACCGGCTGTGGGTGGAAAGCGAACTGGCGCCGGGCGAGCGGAAACGCACCAGGCAACCGCTCATCAGCCTGATCCTGCCGGTACACAATCCCCAACGGGACTGGCTGGCGGCGGCGCTTGCCTCGGTCCTCGGCCAGACTTACGGCTGCTGGCAACTCTGTGTATGCGACGACGCCTCCGAACAGGATTGGGTGGCCGACTATTTTACCGCCCTGATGTCGACCGAGCCCCGCATACGCTTCGTAAGATCTAGCGATCCCCTGGGTATTTCGGGTGCGTTGAACCGGGCAGGCGAATTAGCCAGCGGGGAATACACGGGTTTCCTGGATCAGGACGATGTGCTGGCGCCGCATGCGCTCGATTGCGTGGCGCAAGCTGTCCAGGATTCGCAACCCGATCTGTTGTATAGCGACGAGGATTACCTGGACAGCCAGGACCGCCGGGTGCAGCCGATTTTCAAGCCCGCATTCTCCCCGGATCTGCTGCGATGCGGTATGTATCTGGGTCATTTACTGGTGGTCCGCAACCGAATGCTGCAGGAATTGGGCTGGTTCCGGCCTGGGTATGACGGCAGCCAGGATTACGATCTCGCCTTGCGTCTGGCCGCGCGAACGGCTGCCATCCGGCACATTCCGCGGGTACTCTATCACTGGCGGCAGCACCCTGATTCGACCGCCCTGGATACCGCCGCCAAACCCTACACGCAAGCTGCCGGATTAAAAGCCCTTGCGGAGACCGTCTCGCGGCGCGATGCGCAGGCGTCGGTTACGGCAGGAGCTTTTCCCAATACCTATCGCGTCCGCTGGTCCGTCCCCGATGGGTTGCGCGCCAGCCTGATTATTTGTTCGCGGAACGCGAAACTCCTGAAGCGTTGCATGGAGGCGATCGACAAGCACACGGACCACACATACCGGGAGTTAGTTGTAGTGCAGCACCGCGCAGGCGACATCCCGGCAATGGATCGGCTTCTGGATACAAGCGTCTGCACGCGCGTGCCATATACGGGGCCATTTAACTTTGCGGCTATGAATAATCTGGGCGCCAGGCAGGCTACTGGCGACGTGTTGGTCTTTATGAACGACGATGTCGAGCCGCTCGAATCCGAATGGCTAACCACCCTGCTGGCGCACGCCAGACGGCGCGAGGTGGGGGTCGTCGGCGCGAAGCTGGTATACCCATCTGGCGCCATCCAGCACGCGGGCATGGTCATCGGCATCATGGAAGGCGCCGGTCATTTGCATCGCAACACCTTTGGCTCCCCGTATTGGAACTGGCTGCCGTTCACGCGCAACGTTAGCGCCGTGACCGGCGCGTGTTTGGGGATCCGCAAGAGCGTTTTCAGGGAGCTGGGCGGCTTCGATGAATCGTTCCCGGTAAACTATAACGACGTGGACTTGTGCCTGCGCGCGCGTCAAGCCGGCTACGAAGTGATCGTGGAACCGGCGGCTCTATTGCGCCACTATGAGTGCCGATCGCGTCAGGCGGGCGTGCGGCTGGAAGAACGCTATTTATTCGAGCAGCGCTGGGCCGCCTGTTTGGAGCGTGGCGATCCGTTTTACAGTCCCCACCTCCGGCGCACTCTGGAAGATGCCGGATTGGAATTGCAGGATCTTGCGGAGCCGGCCGCATGGAGGTAGGCGTTTGGCTGGCTAAACGCCAGACTTTCTCCGCCGCACTCTTACTCATACTGGCATTGCACCTGTGCTTCTTTCCGTTCATCTGGGGAAACAAAACTTTGCTCACCGCGTCCCGCGGTCCTATCCCCAGCATCATGCCGAATGGCGCCTGGTACGGTGACAGCCACGGACCCGCCTTTTCTCGCGGCAACGATATGGGCGCCTCGGGCTGGCTGCTGGAGGCGGACGCCGCGTCGATCCACCACCAATACTTCCGCGAAAGGCATTTGCCTCTTTGGAATCCTTATCAGTCTTACGGAGCGCCACTGGCCGCCGATATGCAGTCGCAGCCGTTCAGCCCGCTCTTCGCACTATATTCCCTGAATCCCGGGCCGCGAACGTACAATTTCTTCATCCTTTTACGCTTTCTTCTAACTGGCATTTGTGCGTATCTCTATCTGCATCTTTTCCTGCCTTTTGTACCTTCGATAGCAGGCGGGATCGCGTGCATGTTGTCAGGCTACTACATCCTGTTTTTCGACATGCCGCATTTGAGTGTGGAAATGCTTGTCCCCGCCCTGTTTCTGGCTGCGGAACGCCTGCTTCGTGAGCAAAGCACCGGTAATGTGATCCTGTCGGCCGCCGTCACCTTCCTGTGTATAGTGGGGGGCATGCCGGAAAGTGCATTTCTAGTTCTGCTATTTGCGTGTGCCTACATCCTCTTCCGGCTCGCCGCGGGTCCGCGCACGCGCGCCGCGCGCTTCACTCAACTTAAGTACTTTCTGTTCGCTCAAGGCTTAGGGTTGGCGCTGGCGGCGTTTCTTTTGATTCCATTTTTCGAGTACATGAAGCTTTCCTTCGACTCGCATCAACCGGCGAACGTGCACGGACTCCTTATGGGCCTGACGCACGACGGATTCGGACTCTCGCTGTTCACCTATATCGTACCCTTGCTTTTCGGACCTGCCTGGAAGTCCATCGGCCCCGGCCTTGGTGGATATGACAGTCTCCGCGGTTTCATGGGAGTGGTGCCGGCGTTGTTTGCAGTGGTGGCTGTGGGAGGGCTAATCTGCAAAAGCGAAAATCGCTTTCCCGACGAGCGGCGCCTCACGCTCTTCTTCTTCGCGTCTGCTCTAACTATCGCTTTGAAGCGGTACGGTGCGCCCGTAATCAATTCGATCGGGCATGTGCCGTTCTTCCAGCTTATTCTATTTGCGAAGTACGATGAACCGCTTCTGGCTTTCTCCCTTTCCGTGCTTTGTGCATATGGCATGCATGCGGTCTTGACCGGCGCGCTGACCCGCAGGCGGCTGGTCGTGTCGGTCTTGATTGTCTTAACGGTGCTCGTCGCGGCCCTGGCATTTTCGTTGTCGCCGGTCCTGGCGGCAAGAGCACAACCTCATGAATTCTATCTGAGCCTGGCCGGGGCCGGCGCAGTATTGTTCCTGGCTGCTCTGGTTCTACTTGGACCGGCTCGGCCGGCGTCCGGAGCGTGGCTGCCAGCCGCCTTGGTGATCCTATTGGCGGCCGAGATGGCCGGTAACTACATATATCCGGTTTACTATGTCACCACAAGCTCGGCCAGCGACGCCGCGAATCCATACCAAGGCGCCCCCTACGTCGATTATCTGACAGCCGGGACCGGCTCTCATGAGCGCATCTTCGGACGGGATGGAATCCTGCATCCGGACTGGGCGGGCAGTTTTCAGCTCAGTGACATTCGCGGCGTGGATGCCATGTATTACCGCAAGTACTTTGCGTTTATCCGATTCTTCCTGCGGGAAGAGATACCACCGGTCGCGTATGGGGATCTGGTCAACCGTTTCACGGGTTTACGGTGGCTATCCGTGGACAGTCCTCTCAAGCGCCGGCTGCTCCAGCTCTCGTCGGTGAAGTATCTTTTGTCGATGCAACCCTATGGCTCGGAGCCGGGGCGTGTGCAGGAAATCATCCGGCAGAATGCGGGCCGGCTCTTGCCGGGACGGGAAAACCTGATCGAAGTCAGGACATTCACAATTTCAGGAGAAACCAAGGCGGTTCTGTTTGAGCATCCACCTTATGAGCGGCTGCCGTTCAGAACCACCATCACCCCGTCCAGCCGCGAACTCTCTTTCAGCCTGGCCATGCAGCCGGCGGTTTATGACGGTTCTATGCCGCTATGCGGAGACGGAGTGGAGTTTCGGTTGGAGATCCGGGACAGCGCCGGACGAATTCGACCGCTCTACCATCGTTATATCGATCCCAAGCATAATCTGGCGGAGCGGCGCTGGATTCCGGGATCGGTCGACCTGAGCGAGTATATGGGGCAAACCGTGGAGCTGCTGTTTACGACGACAGCGGGACCCAAAGGCGATACTTGCGCGGCCTGGGCGGGTTGGGGCGACCCGCATTTCAACGCCGACGTTACTGCACAACCAGCATTTCGGCAGGTGTACGACCATGAGATCAAGATCTACGAATACCCCGACTACCTACCCCGGGCGGCTTTGTTTTCCAGCGTGGAAGTGGCGCGCGATGACGGGGCGGCGCTGGCGCGCCTGGGATCTCCGAATTTCGACATATTTCAGACGGCGGTAGTTTCGGCAACAGGTCCGGATCCCGCGGACATGGCGATGATCGGGAGACTCCATAGCTTACCCCCGGAGCGCGTGCGCGCCGCCAGAATTCTGTCGTACACTTCGCAGGAAGTGAAGATCGATGCGGCTGTGGAGCGCCCCGCCTTGTTGGTGCTGAACGACAGCGACTACCCCGGCTGGAAGGTGTACATCGATGGCCAGCGGTCGCACTGGATCACGGCTAATTATTTATTTCGTGGCGTGCTGTTGCAGCCCGGAAGGCACTTAGTGCGATTCGCATATGAACCGGCTTCTTTTGTGGCCGGGGCGGCGATCTCCGGGGCGGCGCTCATCTGCCTGGCTGGGTTCGCTGTGTGGCGCACGCAGAGGCCGGGTTCAAGCGTTGCCGAAGCGGACCTTGTGTAGCAGCCAGCGCCTCTCCAGTTCGCGCCTTTCGGCCGCCAGCAATACCGATTCGCCGCCGCGCCGGTCCAGCAGGTAATCGAGGAGTTTTGAAACCGGCACAAACCAGCCGTTGCGCCGCGCCAGGCGGGTCATCGACTCGGCGAATCGCCGGTGCATGCGACCGTCCCAAAAACCCAGGCCGAAGTGCGTGTACATGATGCACGCTCCACCATCGGCCTCCAACCGGTCCAGGTTGGCTTCGCCGATCCTATCCACGAAAGGCTCTACTGTGGCGCCCTCCGCAGAAGCGTACCAATAGTTCACATACGGGCGGTCCGGATCATGGTAGGGCATATAGGGGCAGGCGCGCAGCGTGTTGGTTTCGGCGAAAGTGAAATTGCGCACGTAGCGAATATGCCGACGGCACAGGTCGCCCCAGAACTCCGCGTGTCCGGGAATGTGCCCATGGGATCGATCACGGTTCCGGCCTCCCGTTAGAGCCCTGTAGAGGAGGCGGCCCAGGCCGCTGACGCGCTGGTCTCCCCAGTAAATGTTTTCATCGCAATAGTAATGCTGCGCCAAGGTGACGGGATATCCGCCGAAATATTCCGCGAACGTCTCCAGGCCCAACTGGGTCTGTTCGCGGATGGACGTATGCAGGGTAGCATTGTGCAGGCCGATCTCAAACCCTTTTTGTTGGAGGTCTTGCACCCAGGCGCGGTAGGCTGGTTCGGCGCACGTGCCGCCGTGGTCGGAGGGCGTTCCCGAACCCCGGATGGGCCATACGCCTTTGGTGGTGCGGAACCCGAGATCGGCCAGGAGGGCATAGACTTCACGGCCGGCTTCCAGCGTTTGCGAATCCGGATCGTCGAAGATGGTGAAGGCGAAGGATTTGCCGTCGGGCCACAGCACCCTCTGCAACCCCTGTGGTTGAAACGACTTCACGGGTTGAATCATGCGCCGGCCATTCGCTCGAACTCCGTGAAATCGTTTCCAATCGCCATGGCGAGAGCGAGCAGTCTCTGCAGCGCCTCGTTCGGCGAAGAGAACGTTATCGAAATTGCCCCTGGCGATACCGAGACGCCATCCGGCAGACTG
>JBEKTJ010000261.1:0-8609 GCA_049516155.1 Bryobacteraceae bacterium | reverse complement strand
TATCTGTCGGTCGGCCAGATTTATCTCTATGACAATCCGCTGCTGAAGGAGCCGCTGAAACTGTCGCATGTGAAGCCTCTTGTCGTTGGGCATTGGGGCACCACACCGGGCCAGAACTTCATTTACGTGCATTTGAACCGGGTCATCAAGAAGTACGGCCTGGATATGTTCTACATCGCCGGTCCGGGCCACGGCGGCCCCGCGATTGTCGGCAACGTCTATCTCGAAGGCACTTGGAGCGAGATTTATCCGAACGTCACCCAGGACGAAGCCGGCCTGAAAAAGCTGTTCAAGCAATTCTCGTTTCCCGGTGGTATTTCCAGCCATGTTGCGCCGACCACGCCGGGATCGATTCACGAAGGCGGCGAACTGGGATACTCGCTGAGCCACGCCTTCGGAGCCGCGTTCGACAACCCAGATTTGATCGTGGCCTGCGTAGTGGGCGACGGGGAGGCGGAAACCGGCCCTTTGGCGACCGCATGGCAATCCAACAAGCTTCTGAACCCGATTACCGACGGAGCCGTGCTGCCGATCCTGCACCTTAATGGTTACAAGATCAGCAACCCGACCGTCTTGGCGCGCATCGAACACGACGAACTGGACCAATTCCTGCAAGGCTGCGGATGGACGCCCCACTTTGTGGAAGGCGACGATCCCGAAACGATGCATCAACTTATGGCCGGAACTCTGGAACGGGCCATTGAGAGCATTCGACAAATCCAAAAGAATGCGCGGAACACGAACGACACCACGCGGCCGCGCTGGCCCATGATCGTACTGAGATCGCCGAAAGGTTGGACGGGACCGAAGGTGGTCGACGGCCTGCAAATCGAGGGCACCTTCCGCGCGCACCAGGTTCCGCTGCTGGTGGATGCCGATCATCCCGATCATGTGCAGCAGCTTGAAAGCTGGATGAAGAGCTATAAGGCCGAGGAGCTATTCGACGAAAATGGCCGTCTCATCCCGGAGTTGGCCGATCTGGCGCCCAAGGGTGACCGGCGCATGGGCGCCAATCCGCACGCCAACGGCGGTATTCTGCTGCGCGACCTGCGCATGCCGGACTTCCACATCCACGCAGTGAACGTACCATCGCCCGGCGCCGTCGATGCCCAGGATACGCTGGTCTTGGGCAGCTTCCTGCGCGATGTGACCAAGTTGAATCTGGGTGAGCGTAACTTTCGTATCTTCGGTCCAGATGAGACAGTATCAAATTTGCTAGGCGCCGTTTTTGAAGTCACCGACCGTCAGTGGGACGCCCGTGAAGTTAAGGGCGATGAATTTCTGGCGCCGGCCGGACGCGTGCTGGATTCGATGCTCAGCGAGCACCAGTGCGAGGGTTGGTTGGAGGGGTATCTGCTGACAGGCCGGCACGGGCTGTTCAACAGCTATGAGGCCTTCATTCGTATCGTCGACTCGATGTTCAGCCAGCACGCCAAATGGCTAAAAGTAACTTCTGAACTGCCCTGGCGCCGGAAGATCGCGTCGTTGAACTATCTGCTTGCCTCGCATGTCTGGCAGCAGGATCACAACGGATTCACGCATCAGGATCCCGGCTTTCTCGACCATGTGATCAACAAGAAGGCCGACATCGTGCGCGTTTACCTGCCGCCCGACGCCAATTGCCTGCTGTCGGTCTTCGATCATTGCCTGCGCAGCCGGCATTACGTCAACGTGGTGGTGGCGGGCAAACACGCCCTTCCGCAATGGTTGACCATGGACGCCGCGGTGGTGCATTGCACGGAAGGGATTGGCATCTGGCAATGGGCCAGCAACGACCAGGGCAGCGAACCGGACGTGGTGATGGCCTGTTGCGGCGACACCCCCACGCTGGAGGTTCTCGCCGCCGTTTCCATCCTGCGCGAGCATCTGCCGGATCTGAGAATTCGAGTGATTAATGTCGTCGATCTGATGAAGCTGCAATCGTGCAGCGAGCACCCGCACGGACTCAGCGACGCGGATTACGATTCGCTCTTCACCAAAGACAAACACATCGTCTTCGGCTTTCATGGCTACCCATGGCTGGTCCATCGGCTGACTTACCGGCGAACGAACCGCAATCTGCACGTGCGGGGCTATAAGGAAGAGGGCACCATCACGACAGCCTTCGACATGCGGGTGCAGAACGATCTGGACCGGTTCCACCTGGTGCAGGACGTCATCGATCGGCTGCCGCATTTGGGCTCCCGCGGGGCATACCTGAAGCAGACGATGCAGGACAAACTCATCGCGCACAAGCATTACATCGATCGGCACGGCGAGGACATGCCGGAGATTCGTAATTGGAAATGGAGTTCGGGCGACAATGGCAATTCAACTCAATGAAGAAAATGGCGGGAAGCTTCTAGTCGTTCACGTGAGCGGAAAGTTGGCGGCGGCGGATTACGCTCACTTTGTGCCTGAATTTGAGCGATTGGTCCGGCAGCATGGAAAGCTCAGCGTGCTGTTCGATATGACCGGTTTCCACGGTTGGGAAGCAGGCGCCCTGTGGGATGACATCAAGTTCGACCTCAAACACTTTGGCGACATCGAGCGTCTTGCGATGGTCGGGGAGGCGAAGTGGCAGCAAGGCATGGCAGCTTTCTGCAAGCCGTTCACGAAGGCAACCATCCGATACTTCGACCACGCGGACGCCGCTGAGGCGCGGCAATGGTTGAGCGAGGGCCAATCCTCGTGAAAACTCGCGCCGGCGGTTCTCCACGATGAGCGAGGGTAACTACCGTAACCCCGGAAACGAAGGGCCGGAGCACAGCCGTGCGCATATTGGAAAGCGTTCCTACTGGAAAGGGGCGCATCGCGATTGGCGCGTCTGGGTGGGCCTGTTTTTCTGTTTGGCGGCCATCATTATCTATGTGCTGAGCGAAGATCTTTCGCGCATGCCTGGCGGGCGGCCGCGGCACGCGCAGGCGGACGCGGTCCGAAGATAGCGAGCGCCGCGAATTCAGACACGATAGCCATCATGAAACAAACCGCGGATAAACCCGAATCGAAGCCGGCGCCAGGCGCGCAGTCCGATGCCCAGAAGAATTTGAAATCGATTCCCATGGAGGAGTTGCAGAAAAAGCTGGGTTCGTCGCCGGATGGACTGAGTCGGGACGAGGCGAAGAAACGGCTGACTCAGTATGGTCTCAACGAGATTGCGGAAAAGAAGGTAAACCCATACCTGAAATTCCTCACTTATTTCTGGGGCCCGATTCCGTGGATGATCGAAGGTGCGGTGATCTTGTCGGGGCTGGTTCGTCACTGGCCGGACTTCTTCATCATCCTGCTCCTGCTGTTGTCCAACGCAGTCGTCGGATTCTGGGAAGAACACCAGGCGGGCAATGCGATCGCCGCGCTGAAAAAACAGTTGGCGATCAAGGCCAAGGTCAAACGCGACGGTAAATGGACCGACCCTTCGGCCAAAGAATTGGTGCCGGGCGACGTGATTCGCATGAGGCTGGGCGACATTGTGCCGGCGGATGCGCGGCTGCTCCCGGGAGACCCGGTGGAAGTGGACCAGTCCGCGCTGACAGGCGAATCGTTGCCCGCCACCAAAAAGCCGGGCGACGCGGTATTTTCCGGATCCATTATCCGCCAGGGTGAAATCGACGGAATCGTGTACGCAACCGGTACGGACACGTACTTCGGCAAGACCGCGCAAATGGTGCAAGGGCCGGAATCCGTCAGCCATTTCCAGAAAGCGGTGCTGAAGATCGGCGATTACCTGATTATTCTCGCGGTCGTTCTGGTGTTGATGATCGTCACTATTGCGCTTTTCCGTCACGATCCGATCATGGGCACGTTGGAGTTTGCCCTGGTGCTCCTGGTGGCCGCGATTCCAGTGGCGATGCCCACGGTCTTGTCGGTGACCATGGCCGTGGGCGCACGCCTGCTGGCCAAGAAACAAGCCATTATCACCAGGCTCTCGGCCATCGAAGAACTGGCCGGCGTGGACATCCTGTGCTCGGATAAGACCGGCACACTGACTCTCAACAAGCTGACCTTGGGCGATCCCTTCATGCTGAAAGGAACAACAGCCGGCGAGGTCGTCCTCTACGCCGCGCTGGCATCCCGTGCCGAGGACAAGGACACCATCGACCTCGCGGTGATCGGTGGCGTGAAGGACCCAAAGGCCCTGCAGGCTTGCCAGGTGCTCCACTTTCAGCCGTTCGATCCGGTTCACAAGCGCACCGAAGCCACCGTCAAAGGGTCCGATGGAAAACAGTTCTGGGTGGCCAAGGGAGCGCCGCAAGTCATTCTGGAGATGTCCACCAATGCCGGCGAGGTAAAAGAAGCCGTGCAGAACGCCGTCGACGAATTTGCGGCAAAAGGCTACCGCTCGTTAGGGGTAACCCGCGCCGACCAGGAAAACAAATGGCGGATGGTCGGTGTGCTGCCCTTGTTCGATGAGCCTCGTCCGGACGCCAAAGCCACGATCGCCAAAGCCCGTCAGATGGGCGTGAGCGTGAAGATGGTTACCGGCGATCAAATGGCCATCGCCAGGGAAACCGCCAAAGAACTGGGGATGGGCACGAACATCCTCGATGCCAACGGCTTGGGCGATGTCAAGCGTCACGAGACGGCCCAGATGGCGGAATCCATCGAAAAAGCGGACGGTTTCGCGCAAGTCTTCCCGGAACACAAATTCCATATTGTGGACGTGCTGCAGCAGCGCGGCCACATCGTCGGTATGACCGGAGACGGCGTGAACGACGCTCCGGCGCTCAAGAAAGCGGATTGCGGCATCGCGGTTTCCGGCGCGACGGATACGGCGCGCGCCGCGGCCGACATCGTTCTGCTCGCCCCCGGCCTTTCGGTGATCATTGACGCGGTCAAAGAGAGCCGCCGCATTTTCCAGCGGATGAACAGCTACGCGATCTACCGTATCGCCGAGACGCTGCGCGTGCTGTTCTTCATGACGCTGGCGATCCTGGTGTTCAATTTCTATCCGGTGACCGCGGTGATGATCGTGATGCTGGCGCTGCTCAACGACGGCGCCATCCTGTCCATTGCCTATGACAACGTGCATTACAAGGATAAGCCCGAGGCCTGGAACATGCGCCTGGTGTTGGGCATCTCCACGGTGCTTGGCGTCGTCGGAGTGGTGGCTGCGTTTGGACTGTTCTATCTTGGCGAACGCGTATTTCATCTCGACCGCGCACACATCCAAACGCTGATGTATTTGAAGCTGTCCGTGGCTGGGCACCTGACGATTTTCCTGACGCGGACGCGCGGGCCGTTCTGGTCCATACGCCCTGCGAAGATCCTATTGGGAGCGGTGCTCGGCACGCAAACCGTGGCGACTTTGATTGCCGTTTACGGACTGTTTATGACTCCACTCGGTTGGGGCTGGGCAGGATTCGTTTGGGGTTATGCAATAGCGTGGGCCCTTGTGAACGACCGTGTGAAACTGCTCGCTTATCGGATTCTCGATCCTAAAGGAGCCCCTTTGCCGGCCAGGAAACCGCTCGATTTAAAGCCGCGGATCGCCAAACGGGCCTATGAAATTTACGAGGAACGCGGCCACCACGATGGCCAGGCGGATCAAGACTGGCTTGAAGCGGAACACGAGGTTGCACCGAAGGGATGAACGTGGCATCGACGCACTTATCCTGCCAGACGAAGGCCTTTTGGAATGGCGTCGTCACCGAAGTCTATTATCCTACCGCCACCGACGGCAAGAGCTTTTTCCACGATGAAAAGCGCGACCTTAAGTCCAAAGTGGAACTCGTGCCGGATCACGGCCTGGTGCGGGTCGGCGATAATCTCATTGACAATTGCGTAACACCCGGCTGGATCTCCTGGAATGCCATAACGGGCGCTGGACTGTCACGACGGAAGGGACGCTACTTCCAAGCGCCCATTCGCTTTACTTTCTTTTGGACGGCAGGCAACTCTTGGGAAGGACACGACTATCCGGTGTCGGTGGCTTAACATGACCATCAATTCAAAACATTTCCGGGTAAGGCCCGGAGACAAGGTCGAGCTCAAGAAGTGGCCGACAATCGTAAAGCCCTTTTGCAATTCGAAGAAGGAGTATCAACTACTCCTGGAAGCGCACGTCGCGGAGTTGAGTTCGCTGCAACGCCTGCACTACGCATCCAACCGCTATGCCTTACTGCTGATTTTTCAAGGGATGGACGCCGCCGGCAAGGACGGCGCTATCCGGCACGTCATGTCCGGGGTCAATCCGCAAGGCTGCCAGGTTTCCAGTTTCAAGCAGCCGAGCGCCGCCGAATTGGAACACGATTTTCTATGGCGCACCACGCGCCGGCTTCCCGAGCGCGGGCAGATCGGCATATTCAATCGTTCCTATTATGAGGAAGTGTTGGTTGTCCGCGTGCATCCGGAGATGCTCCGCAACCAGGGGCTTTCCGAAGAGTTGCGCGACGAGAAGACCGTCTGGGAGGAACGCTATCGTTCCATTGTGGATCTGGAGAGTCACCTCTACCGCAACGGCACGCGCACCGTCAAAATATTCCTGCACCTTTCGCGGGAAGAACAGCGCAAGCGATTCCTGGAACGTATCGACGAGCCTGACAAGAACTGGAAATTCAGTCTGGCGGACATTCACGAGAGGAAGTACTGGAAGGATTACGTGGCGGCATATGAAGCTTGTCTGGGCGCGACCAGCACGCATCACTCCCCTTGGTACGCCGTGCCCGCCGACGATAAGGACAATGCCCGGCTGATCGTTTCCCAAATCGTCCTCGATACGCTTAACGGACTAAAGATGGCATATCCCAAGACCAGCCCAAAACGGCGGCGGGAATTGGAATCGATTCGCAAGCTGCTCACGGAGTAATTATGAGTACGGCAATCGCTCCGCCATCTCCCACTAAGGACACCCCGTCCGCGGCCGGGCTCACCGCCGATGAAGCGCGCCGCAGGCTCGAGAAATCCGGCCCAAACGCAATGCCCGACACGGCCGTGCATCCGTTGCGCCGGGCGCTGACCAAATTCTGGGCGCCGGTTCCGTGGATGTTGGAGGCGGCCATCGTGCTGGAAGTGGTCCTCGGCAAGTACGTCGAGGCCGCCATCATCGCGGTCCTGCTGGCTTTCAACGCGGCTCTCGGGTTTATCCAGGAAGGGCGTGCGCAGGCAACACTCGCCGCGCTGAAGTCGCGGCTCGCGCTGAACGCGGCTGTCAAGCGCGATAATGCCTGGACCACCGTGCCGGCTGTCGACTTGGTGGTTGGGGACGTGGTGAAGCTATCGCTCGGCGCCGTGGTTGCCGCCGATGTGCGCCTAACCGAAGGATCCGTGCTGCTCGACCAATCCATGCTCACGGGCGAATCCATCCCGGTCGAAGCCGGCCCCGGCTTCGAAACCTATGCGGGCGCTCTGGTGCGGCGCGGCGAAGCCGTCGCGGACGTTACAGCCACCGGAACGCGCACCAAGTTTGGGCGCACCGCGGAGTTGGTGCGCACTGCGCACGTCGAGAGTTCGCAGCAGAAGGCCGTCCTGCGCGTGGTGCGCAATCTCGCCGTGTTCAACGGCGTGGTCATCGCGATGCTGGTGGCGTATGCCCACGAACTGAGGATGCCGCTGGGCGAAATTGTTCCGCTGGTTCTCACGGCGATTCTGGCATCGATCCCGGTAGCGCTGCCCGCTACCTTTACCCTCGCCGCGGCGCTCGGAGCAAAGGCTTTGGCAAAGCTGGACGTTCTTCCAACGCGGCTCTCCGCCGTGGATGAAGCCGCCGGCATCGACGTGCTGTGCGCAGACAAGACCGGCACGCTGACGCAAAACGCGCTGACGGTGACGGCGGTCCACCCCATGTCCGGCTTCGATGAATCGCATGTCTTGGGAGTGGCTGCCCTGGCGAGTTCCGATGGCGGGCAAGATCCGGTGGATACCGCCATCCGGGCCGCCGCGGCCACGAAATCGGTCCCCGATCTGCCGAAGCCGATTCAGTTCATTCCGTTCGATCCCGCAACGAAGATGTCGGAGGCGGCTGCTACGGATGCGGGCGGCGCCACGGTGCGAGTTGTGAAGGGCGCTTTTGCCGTAGTTGCCGGCCTGACGCAGGCGGCTCCCGATGCATCCAAAACGGCCGACGAACTTGAGGCGCAAGGCTACCGGGTACTGGCCGTCGCCATCGGTCCGCCTGCGTCGATGAAATTGGCCGGAATCATCGCTCTCAGCGACCCGCCTCGATCGGATTCGGCGGCGCTGATTTCGGAGTTGCAGACGCTGGGCGTGCGCACCGTGATGGTGACTGGGGACGCCGCGGCCACAGCGGCGATCGTGGCGCGCGCGGTAGGTCTCGACGGAAAGGTCTGTCCGCCCGGTCCGATCCCGGACGGTGTGCGACCGGAGGAGTTCGCGGTCTTCGCCGGTGTTCTTCCCGAGGGCAAGTACAATCTCGTAAAGGCATTCCAGAAGAGCGGCCACACGGTGGGTATGTGCGGCGATGGCGCCAACGACGCACCCGCGCTGCGCCAGGCGCAGATGGGTATCGCGGTGTCCACCGCCACGGATGTGGCCAAATCGGCGGCCGGGATCGTGTTGACCAAGCCGGGACTCGGCGGAATCGTCGCTTCGGTAAAAGAAGGCCGGGTGACGTTCCAACGGATCCTGACTTATACGCTGAACTCGGTGAACAAGAAGATAGTGCAGGTGTTCTT
>JBEKTJ010000260.1:0-9623 GCA_049516155.1 Bryobacteraceae bacterium | reverse complement strand
TAGTCGGGCGAGCCGGCCAGCATCCCGCTTTGCGTGCGGGCGCCATCGACGCCTTCCACGCTGCGCGCCAGGCCGAAGTCCGCTATTACGGGACGCTCGTCTCCGTGCCGGTCGCGGGCCAGAAAGATGTTGCCCGGTTTCAAGTCGCGATGGATCACCCCTTCGCGATGAGCCGCGTCCAGGCCGGCGGCAATGCCTGCGGCAATCCGCAGCACGGAGGCCGCGTCGAACTTGCCCCGCGTTGAAATCGCTTTAGCCAACGAATCGCCGTCTATGTACTCCATCTCGAAGAACGCCAAGTCGCGGTCATTCACCGAGCAGGTGCGAAACCCGAACACGCGGCACACATTGGGATGCGAGATCCGCCGCGCCAGCCGGACCTCATCGCGAAAGCGGGCCAGCATGGCAGGGTCCGACCGCCATTCCGCACGCACCATCTTCAAGGCGACCGGCTCGCCCAGCGTCAGATCTTCGGCTCGGTAGACCTCGCCCATGCCGCCGCGCCCCAGGAGTTCGATAATCCTGAAACGGCTGTCCAGCACGTCGCCGGGGGACAGTTCGCAGTGGCCGCCGGCAGGGGGTTCCAGGAAGCTGCCCAAGGTTTCGAAGCGCGCCAGCAGTTTCAGGACGCTCCCGCAAAGATCGGCTGCACAAAGGACTGCCGCTCACCGGCGGGCAACTCCAGCGCGTCGGAAAACAGTTGGTTGGCGCGATCCAGGCGGTCGGGCTGCGGCGTCATCGGGGTCTAAATGTACAGGATTATACCTTAGTCGCGCCCCACATGCAGATTATTTTTGCGCTGCCGCCAATACCTCCGGCCCAATCACCCGCGTCCCCACCCATCCCGCAACCTCCCCGGCGACGCAGTCAGCATGATCGGAAAGCAGGTCTCCTCGTCAGGCGCCTCCGGCGGCTTCCCGGGCTTTGCCGCAACCAGAGCCGGATACTTCAGAATGGTCTAAATGTCGCCTTCTTCCGGCAGCCGAAAGTCAAAATCTGCGTGCGGAAATGAATCCGCACGGACCCGTCCGCCAGCCGCCAGGCTAGGAACGCGCAGCAATCCACCGCGCGCTCGAACCATTCTTCGAAACCGGCCGGCGCTTCCGCGTGCCCGACGAGGACGGGTATGATCGCTTGTCGGGATCCGCCCACGTGTGCTCAAGGGCACCCTGCTATTCGCGGTCCTACCAATCCCGCATAACTTTGCGGGATCCCACCACGATCACGTAGACCTCGGCTTGGTCGAGCGCGTGTTGAATCTGGTCGTACCACCGCTCACCGGGACTGATGTTCTCGAAATCGCTCTGGTGGCTACACCCTCTGTTTGCAGGGAACTGGCTAGCGTTTCCGCCAACTTCTTGGCGTCGGCGGAATACGAAATGAAAACGTCGGGCATGTGGTCCCCCCTCATATGGTACGCGATCCGGATCGAACCTAAACCGAAGCATTCGACGGCCGCACTCCGACGGTTCGCCAACTTGGTATCCTCCTCCAAGCATAATCAAAGTAATGTTCGAAGATTTCCGGCAAAGCTGTTGCCTCTGTACAAAACCGCAGCCGCCAACATCGTGCTTCAATGGCAACGGATCCATTCACCTGGAGTGGCTTCCACAGCCACGCATAGCCATGCGGTTCTTCCCCTCGGACGAACCAGCAGTGAGGATCGGGCTCGGGCGCGCGGAGTTCGACATACCCCGACTTGGAACGCGCGCCGAAGCGTTTGTCACAAGCGCGCCATGCTGCCCTTCGCAAACGAGACACGATCGGTAGCGGGGCGAGTTGGCCGAATCGAGTTCGGCGAAATCTTTCAGTGTACCCGTGTCCGATTTCACCTCCCGATCTTCCTATTCTTTCACGGTGCGCCGGTACGCGACGCTCCCAATTCCTCCAGCTGCGGCGCGCCCTCTAGGAGCATGGTGGCTTTCGTGTGAGCATCGATAGGGCCATACCTTTCGGCGACCCGCTCGAGGATAAGATCCTAAGGAACGGCGGCTATGCGATCGCTCATATTGGCACGGTCGAACGCACTGATGGCTCAACGTTCCTTCTAAAGGAGAGTGAGCCGCTGCTGGACTGCCTCGGCCAATCTCCTTCTGTCGGGGATCTTGGACACACCCCGTTTTATGCGCCGAGGCCGATGGACGTGTGATCGGCCAGCGCTGGGAATTGAGTAATACCATTGACCGATTCACACAGACGCTCCCTTGGCTGCCCAGGGACGAACCGGTCGGTGCGCTTCTCCCCCATGGGGCGACGCCCTTCGAACTCCTGCACAGTAGTACGTCGAAAGCAACACTGGCGCCGTCTAGAAATCCATCATGCTCACGCAGGCAGCCTTCGAGCTCCTCGCGTGGACGCGCCTGGTTGAAGAGACTCACGCTGTCACCAAGAAGACCTGGGGAGATAAGTCCATGTCATTTTCGAAGAAGTTTGGGCGACTTCTGGAGAGCTGCTCGATCCCTCAGTCCGTCCCAGCCGGGCTGGATCGAATGCTGGCGTTTCTTCAAGACTTACCAGAGATCAGATGCCCCTGAGGCGCTGACGCTGGTGAGAAATGCGCTGATCCATCCGGGTCCCAGCAAGCGCAAGAGGCACGCGCTATAAGCTAAACTGGTCTTATTCTGAGCCGACTCGTCTTACCGTGCACCATCATGCTGGCCCTGCTGGCAATGCTTGCCGAGGCCGCCCCCGAACGGGGCCAACTCGATGCCAGTTCCACACTTTTCGCCGTAATGGCGGCGATCAATGCGGCGGGCTACGACGCCGACATCGCTTCACCCAACAACAGTCCCTTGCGCGAAACTATCCGCAAAGAACTGGCGGCCAAGCCGATCCCCAGCCTGGGCGCGCTCAAGGATTTCTACCTCGAACACCGGCAAAGCGATGCCACCGCCAATCTGAGCCAATACATTTCGTTCGCCCTGTCGGTGAGTGGCCCTCCCGCATTCGCGGTGAAAGGCCGCACAGTGGAGACTCCGCCGGATGCCGCGGCACTGGATGGGTTCGGCCCGTTGCTCGCGACGTTTTACCGGGAGGCCGGCATCGAAGATCTCTGGAACCGGTCGCAACCAGCCTTTGAGCAGACTATCGAACGGTACCACGAACCGGTCTCGGATGCCGTGCTGCAGGTAAACGGCTTTCTACGCAACGAGACTTCCGGCACATCGTCCGGTTGGTTTCAGATCTACATCGACTTGCTGGGCGCTCCCAATCAAATCCAAACGCGCAGTTATGGCCGGAATTATTACGTGGTGATTACGCCCTCGGCAGAGCCGCGCATCCGCGATGTGCGGCACGCCTATCTGCATTATCTGCTGGATCCCCTGGCCACCCGCCATGAGGAGACCGTCATGCGCAAGCGCGGCCTGGCCGACCACGCACAACGCGCTCCGGCGCTTGACCAATCGTTCAAATCGGACTATCTGCTGCTGGTCACCGAGTCGCTGATCAAGGCCATCGAAGCGAGGCTCGACAGGCAGCCGGCCGCGGTGAACCAGGCCATGCGCGAGGGTTACATCCTGACCGCATATTTCGCCGAACAATTGCAGCCTTACCTGAAGCAGGAGCAGGCCATGCGGTTCTACTACCCGGAAATGATCGCGGCCATCGACTTGAAGCGCGAAGATGCGCGCCTGGCGCAGATCGAATTTGTTTCCGCGGCGCCCGTGCGGCAAGTCAAGGTGGTAGAGCCGCCCCGGCCTCCCGAGCCGAAGGGCGCGCGCAAAACCCTGGCGCAGGCCGAACAGCTTTACACCGAGCGCAGCCTGGAAGGCGCCCGGCAGCTTTTTCTGAAGGCGCTGGAGGAGACTGGTGAACGTCCGCTGCATGCCCAGGCTTACTATGGCCTGGCGCGCATCGCGGCTCTGGAAAAGAATCCGGAACTGGCCGAGCGCCTGTTCCAGAAGACGCTCGAATCCGACCCCGAACCGCAGATGAAGGCCTGGGCGCTGGTGTATCTGGCGCGGCTTTCGGACGCGGCCGGCGATCGGCAAGAGGCCACCAAGCATTACCAGGAAGCACTGGCAGTCGAGGGTGCGTCTCCGGCTGCGCATGATGCCGCTGCGCAAGGCGTGCAGCGAAGCTTTGAGAAAAAATCGAATTAAGAGGAGTCATTATGAAGAAAATCGTCTTATACGGCATCCCGGCTCTGGCGATCTACCTGGCCGCCGCCGCACCGGGTCTGCAGGCGCAGCCCAAGCCGAAATCGTCCGAAGAGTATGAAGCGCTCAAAGTCATGTTCGGCGCGACCACGCCGGATACGCGCATCGCCGCCGCCGAGAATGTGCTGACGAAGTTCGCCGACACGCAATTCAAAGCCGTGGCGCTCTACTTCGAGGCCGTCGCTTACGACCAAAAGCACGATTACGAGCACACTGTGGTCTTCGGCGAGCGAACGCTCGAAGCGGATCCGAAGTATTACGAAGCCATGCTGTTGCTGGCGGGGGTGATCGCGCAGCACACTAAGGAATTCGACCTGGATCGCGAGGAGAAGCTGGCGCAGGTGGAAAAGTACGCTAAGGGCGCGATCGAGTTGATCAAGGACGCCCCCAAGCCGAACCCCAACATCACGGACGACCAATGGGCCGGAGCCAAGAAGGATATGGCCTCGCAAGCCCACACCGCTCTCGGCATGGGCGCAATGGCGCGCAAGAAGTACGACGTCGCCGAAAGCGAGTTCAAGCTCGCCATTGAGGGCGCCGACAAGCCCGATCCGGCAACCATGGTGCGGCTGGGTAAAGTATACAGCGACGACGGCAAGTACGACGAAGCCATTGCGGAGTACGACAAGGTGATGGCGATGCCGGAGGTCAACGTGACGGTTAAACAGATTGCGCAAGCTGAGCGTGTGCGGACTATCCAGAAGAAGAACCCCAAACCGGCGGGTCCGGCGAACCCACCTAGCCCGGCCGCTGCCCCTGCGCAGCCAACTCCGCCGGCCACGAAACCGTAGATTCCGGTATGGGCGCGGATCTGGACGCTCTGGAGGCCGCCGCCGGCCACCGGTTTGCCGACCGGGATATCCTGCGCCGCGCGCTGACCCATAGCTCGCACGTTCACGAACAGGCGCTGGCGGCCGCCGAGGCCATCGCGCGCGACAACGAGCAGCTCGAGTTCCTGGGCGACTCCGTGTTAGGTTTCCTGATCAGCGAGGACTTGTTGCAACGCCATCCGGAGGCCGCCGAAGGGCGCTTATCCAAGTTGAAGGCGCACTTGGTCAGCGCCGCATGGCTGCACGAGGCCGCCCAGCGGCTGCGCCTCGGAGAATATCTGGAACTCGGCCGCGGCGAGGAGATGAGCGGCGGACGAGCCAAGAAAACGCTCCTGGTGGATGCACTGGAAGCGCTCATCGCGGCTATTTACCTGGATGGCGGTATCCAGCCGGCCCGCGAGTTTATCAAACGCTTCGTAGTGGCGCCAGGTATCTCCGAAGCCGGGCAGGATGGCGAGCAGGTCCCCCAGAACCTGACCGACTACAAGAGCGCCCTGCAGGAGTTCGCGCAGGCACGCCGCCTGCCGCCGCCGCGTTACGTAATTGTGCGGGAGCGCGGACCGGAGCACTCCAAGACCTTCACGGTCGAAGCGCGCGTGGGCCGCGAATGGGTGGGGCAAGCCGAAGGCAATACCAAGAAAAGCGCCGCACAAAAGGCCGCGCGGGATGTCTATGAGCGGTTACAGGCTCCTCCCACGGCGTAGCTGGCCGGTACCGCCGAAACGCGCTACCCCTAACCCCGGGCACCAGCGGACCGATGAAACCTGCTGCGAGGGCCGTGGCGAAAAATTGCGATTCTAAGCGACGGCGCCGGCCCAGTTTTCGCATAGAGCGCCACCGCAGTAGGATGAGCCCTTGCGCCACATGAAAACGGCAGGGGGTGGAGATTACTACCGATTACGCCGTCGCCCATCAGGCCGCGGACGTGGCGTTGGAAGCCCGCGCCTCGAACGTGTAGCCGAATCCCCGCACCGAGTGAATCAGCCCCGGATTGGCCGGATCGGTTTCGATCTTCTGCCGCAGCCGGAGCACATAAACATCCACGGCGCGGTCCGTGATGGCGCGATCCTGGCCCCACACCGCGTTCAGCAATTGCTCGCGGCTGAAGACCACGCCCGGACGGCTCATCAAAAATTCGAGAAGCCGGAACTCCGTGGCGGTAAGGTTGAGCGGAATCCCGTTGAGGCGCGCTTGGCAACTGCCGCGGTCCAATTGCACCCCACCGGCCTCCAACACGCGCGCCGGGGCGGTCTGGTTGCGGAACTGCAGCTTGATGCGGGCGATCAGCTCACGCACGAAGAAGGGCTTCACCACATAGTCGTTGGCGCCCAATTCCAGGCCCACGATGCGGTCGGTCTCAGAGGCCCGCGCGGTCAGGAAGATGATGGGCGTGCTGAGCAGGTCCGGATCTTTGCGTATCGCCTTGCAAATCTCCAGGCCATCGTGGTCCGGCAACATGATATCCAGCAGAATCAGGTCGGGCCGCGTTTGGCGGCAGAGATCCAGCGCGCCTTTCCCGGTTTGGGAGCCCGCCAGAACGAATCCTTCCTTCTCGAGGTTGTATTTCAGCAAGGCGAACAGATCGGTGTCGTCTTCGATCAGAAGGATTTTCTTCATTGACGTCCTTCCCTAGAGGGTAAACAACAAATGGTTACCGGGACGTTACGGGAGCATGAACTGCGGATTAAGTTCTGGCGTGGCGCACGCACTTTGCGTGCCGCGTCCCGACTCCTCGGGACGCCTGCTTCATTTTACGAAAGCCCTTCGAACCGGTACCCAAATCCCCTTACTGTGGTCAAATACCGCGGATTATCCGGCTCCGCTTCGATATGTTCCCGCAGACGCCGGATGTGTACATCCACGGTTCGCGGAGTGACGAAACGCTGTTGGCCCCAAACTTCCTCCAAGAGCTGGTCGCGGCTGTATGCGCGCCCCGCGTGCGTCAAGAAGAATTCCAGTAATTTGTACTCAGTGGACGTGAGATTCAATTCCCGGTCGTCCAGAAAAACGCGGTGTGCGCCCCGGTCCAGCTTGAACGGCCCGGCTTGCACCGCGGTATTCTCTTCCTCGTCGCGATCGGAGCGACGCAGGTGCGCCTTTACGCGCGCCACCAGTTCGCGCGGGCTGAACGGTTTGGTCATGTAATCGTCGCCGCCGATTTCCAGCCCTAAAACCCGGTCGACCTCGTCGGAGCGGGCGGTAAGAAAGAGCACGGGCGTGCGCGCCAGAATTGCGGACTGACGAATCTGCCGGCAAAGCTCGAACCCATCGTCTCCCGGCAGCATCACGTCCAGCACGATCAAGTCCGGCTTCCAGGCTTCCAGGTCCTTCAGTGCGCCCTTGTTGCCGGAGAGCACGTAAGCCTGGTAGCCGCCGCGAGTCAGATTGTAGTCCAGCAACGCGGCCAATTCCGCTTCGTCTTCCACAATTGCGATTCTCTTAGCCATCGGTGAGGTGCTTTCCGTATTATGGACCAAATTTGCTTCGTGGGGCAGACACTGGCGCGCAAAACAAATTCGCGCCGGATGGCGTGCTTCGGTCGATATGGAATGGGAGGGCTTAGCCGGACGTGCGCACTTCATTCTGCTGTTTCACCGTCCTGCTCGGCATTTACGCCGCCACCCTGGCCGCAGCTCCGCAAGGCGTGGAGGGCGACGGCCCCTTACCGATAGCCTTATCTGCCCCGGAACCGCCGCCGGCGCCAGCCACCGCATGGGTTTATAAAGGGTTTTCCGCCAGCGGTTATGTCGACACGTACTACAATTTCAACTTGAACGATCCATCCAGCCGGATCTCCCAAGACATGGCCCTGAACACCACCTCCAACCAGCTCAGCCTGAACAGCGCCACGGGATCTTTCCAAGTGGATCCGGCGCCGTTCGGGTTTCGCGTCGATGTGGGCTACGGGCGTACGTACGATGCTTTCTATAACAGCGAGCCGAGGCACACGGACTGGGCGCAGTATTTTCTGAATGCCTTTGTCAGTTACAAGGTCAAGAAGTGGAAAGGCATCCAATTCGACTTCGGGAAGTTCGTCACCAGCGCCGGCGCCGAGGTCGCCGAGACGTACTTAAATTGGAATTACTCCCGTTCGCTGCTATTCGAGTTCGAACCGCTCTACCACACCGGCCTGCGCGTGACAATGCCGCTCACTTCCAACTGGACTATCGGCACTCAGGTGGTCACGGGGTGGAACCTAGTGCGCGACAACAACTCCGGCAAGACCATCGGACTCACCAGCACCAATACCCTGGCCAAGGGTAAAGTAACGATTGCCAACAACTATTACGCAGGTCCTGAGAACGACGACAGTAATATCGGCTGGAGGAACTTCTACGACCTGGTGGTTGCTGCCGACGAAACCAGGAGACTTTCCAGTTATCTGAACGTGGATATCGGCAGCAACCACAATATCGACGGAACCACTTCACGCTTCCGCGGCATCGCCGCCGCGGGACGCTACCGTCTCCGCCACGCCCTCGCCATCAGCCCGCGCCTGGAATATTACTGCGACTGCGACGGCTTTTGGACCGGCATCCCGCAGCACCTGAAAGAAGTCACGGTGACGGGGGAACGCAAGCTGACCGCTAGTTTCATCGCCCGGCTGGAATGGCGTCGCGACTGGTCGAATAAACCGTTTTTCCAGAACGGCTCGACGCCGCAGGCCGTGGACCACCAGAGCATGATTACTCTCGGGCTGGTCGCCCTGGTCCGGCCAGGGATGTTCAAATCCTCACCCGAGTAGCCCGATCTCTCAATCGCTTTCCTGATAGTCTGGAGAAATGGACCTCCGCTATCCTATTGGCCGGTTCACTTACGCCGGCGAGAGCACTGAAGAACAGCGCCGTGCTTTCATCGACCGCATCAAAAACACGCCTGCCCGCATGCGCGCCGCCGTGGAAGGCCTAACCCCGGAGCAACTCGACACCCCCTATCGCCCCGGCGGCTGGACTGTCCGGCAGGTGGTGCACCACGTCCCCGACAGCCATATCAACAGTTACTGCCGCTTTCGCCTGGCGCTTACAGAAGATACCCCCAACGCCAAAGGATACGATGAGGCGGCGTGGGCGGAGCTTTTCGATTCGCGTACTGCGCCGGTCGAGGTTTCGCTGGCGTTGCTGGACTCGCTGCATCGCCGCTGGGTGCTACACCCGCGGATTTCGCGCGCACTTTCCTGCATTCCGAACTGGGTCCGGTAACGCTGGATCGCAACCTGGCGCTGTACGCCTGGCATGGCGATCATCACGTGGCGCATATCACCGCACTACGCGCACGTATGGGATGGGCTTTACTCGGTAGTTTGGCAGGAACGGCCTAACGCACGCAGATTCGAGACTCTCCCGCGTCCAACGGGCACGGCCGGGCCGCTATTCCAGCCAATCCTCCAGGCCCCAGTTAGGCAATTCGGTTGTGCTCTCCGCGCAACCCGATTCCCCGGAAGGATTGCGGAAAAAGCCGATCGAATTGTGCCGGCAGCCATTCACAAGCCGAAGCACAAAATATTCGGCCCAGCCGCTACCGCCACATATTGCTTTCCCGCCACGCTAAACGTCATCGGCGAAGCCTTCATTCGCACGTTCGTTGCAAAGTGCCATAGGGTTTCGCCCGATCGCGCGTCAACCGCGTCGAACCC
>JBEKTJ010000259.1:0-8766 GCA_049516155.1 Bryobacteraceae bacterium | reverse complement strand
GCCGTCCCCATCAAAATGATGCCCGCGGCGCCCGCTACCCACAGTATGAAACCGGCGGGCGCCAGCATGCCCTGAATGCCCGGCCAATTAGCCGCGCAAAGAACGCTCGCCGTGACCACCGCGACCGCGAGTGACACCCATTGCGCGATCTCGATCGGGCGGGTAACGCGCGCCTGCGCTGCCTGTTTCTCATACAATCGTGCCCGCCACCAGATCAATGCGGGATCCGGCAGCGCGCCATCGTCGCGGGAAAGCTCCTGCAACCGGCCCATCCAGACTGCTGCTTCAGGCTCGTTCACGGCTGCACCTCACTAAGACCATTCTGCCTCAGAACACGCTCCAGATTGCGGCGCGCCCGGAACAGCAGCACCTTGATGCTCTTTTCGTTCAGATCCAGCGTTCCGGCGATTTCGTCGTGCGCATAACCTTCCACGTACGCCAGCCACAGCAGCGCACGCTCGCGCGGCTTCAATTTTTCGAAGCAGCGCGTCACATCGCCGGACCCGGCGACCGGCGGCGCCTCTTCGCGGAAGCGAAACGCCAGCGACCACAGCCGCTCGCGTTTTTGCCTGCGCCACCGGTCGTAGATCGCCGCGGTTGCCGTCTTGTAAAGGTAGGCCTTCATAGCCGCGCGGTCGTCCACCGCGGGCTTGGCACGCAGGAATCGCAGGTATGTCTCCTGCAGCAGATCGTCGGCCGCCTGCCCGTCCCCCGACACACGCCGGATATAGCCGTGCAATGCCGGGGCTGTCTCGCGATAGAACGCCGTGAACTCATTCTGATCCATCGGCGCATCACTGTTGAGTGTGGGTGCGCCCTGTCACGCCCAGCGCTTGCGACAGACGGTGGGAGACCGCGGCCGAAAGCAGGAAGCCGATGCCCAAGCACAACAGAACGACACCAATGACCAGCAGCGGGTTATCTCCAGAATAGCGATAGTACCAGTTCAGGAACAAGCAACCCGCCGCCACTATCACCAGGACGATCCCGCGATGCGTGGAGCGCAGAATTCCGTTCGTGGGCTCCTCCCGCTCGCTGGAGAAGCTGTCCACGAAATGCGCTCCGCTGGGCGTTTGCAGGAATTCGACCACTTCGTGCGCCGAGCTGAATTTGTCTAATAACCGCCCATGCAGTTCGGTCTGCGCTTTGAGCCGCCGCTGCCGCTTTCTCGCGTCGGCGACGAGATAGAACATCCACCCAGCCGTGAGCAACGAGGCCAGGAATACCATCATTACCGCAATATCTTTTCCTTGCATTTCAATCCTCCTCGTTGGCTAAAACGGTGAGGTCTTCTTGCGGTTAACAGGCGGGGCGTATTTAAAATTCAGCGTCACGTTCACGATGTGCATCTTGTCGTCGATCTTGGTCTCGGCGCGGGTCTCGCCCAGGTTGTCGAAGAGGCCTTCCTCGCGAACGTGTTTGAGAAAATAGTCCGGATAATCGGGGTTGTACGGCGTGCCTTCCTGGTGCGTCCACATTTTCCGGATAGCCGCTTCGCCATTCAGGTCCAACCCTTCGATGCGCAGCTTCCCGAAAAGGAACTGCGGGCCTTCCTCAATGTGCATCACCAGGCTCACGGTCTTCTTGGCATCGTCGATCTTGCGCACGATTTGCACGTCGTTCCGCATGTAGCCTTCGTGCGCCAGCACCTTCTTGATGCGGTCCACGCCTTTTCCGATTTCGTCAAAGTCGGCCAGATCGCCGGTCTTGAACTTCCCGGTCTTCAACAATCGCGCCGGCTCGAAGTGGGACGCGCCTTCGATACGCACGGCGCCAAGATCGTACGTGCCACCCTCCTCCAACGTCACCTTCACGGCCAAACCCTGCACATCCGTGGCTTTTGTGACGGTGAGCTTGGTGAACACGACTCGTACCCGGCCGCGCGCATCGTATAGCGGGCGAATACTGGAGTCCAGGCACTGGCGGAAGGCTTCTTCCTTATATGGCAGCCCCACCGCCACCTCTGCAATGGCGTTTTGCAGCGCCGAAGTCGAGATCGTCTGGTTGCCTTCAAAGGCGACCTCCGCCACCGCCGGATCCGAGCGCGCCGGCCGGAATAGGATGACAAACTCCCCCGGCGCGGCGGGCGCCCCAGCCGGCACCACCTTGGCGATGACGGTGTCCTTGTTGTTGTGGGCCGCCACATATTCCTGGACCCACTGCCGGTACCGTTCCAACACTGCTTTGGTGGCGGCGAGCCGCGGGGCGAACAGCGGATCCTTGCTCCGCAGGTAGTCCGTGAGATCTTTATCCGCCGCCCCCAAATCGTCGAAACGGATGGGATAGGCCGGCTGCGCTTCCACCACCTGGAAGGATGCTGCATAGCCATGCTGGTCGCCGCCCGGCGCAAACTTGTATCCCACCGTTTCGAACATGCCGGTGGCCACCAACCGGTCGTGCGCGGCTTCAAAGTCCGATTTGCCCGCGAGTTGCCCGACCTTCAAGGCGGCCACGGCCAGGATCTGGGCCGCCGTGTAGTTTCGATTCCCTTCTACCTTCAGGCTTTCGATGGGGAACTGGCGCGGTTGGGCCGGCGGCGCGGTGGTTTTCTTGGCACGGCTCGACTGCGCGAAGGCGCTCGGAATCCCGGCCCCCGATCCGCACATCAGTAAAAGCAAAAGCCAAATCATATGTTTATTGTAGGAGCGATGTAGAATGGGAAAAGTGCCCTACGATCTGATCGTTATCGGCAGCGGTCCCGGTGGATATTCGGCCGCCATTCGCGCCGGCCAATACGGCCTCAAGACCGCCCTGATCGAGAAGCAGCCCCGACTAGGTGGGACGTGCCTGCTGGTCGGCTGCGTTCCAACAAAGGCCCTGCTGCATACGGCGGATGTCTGGGACCACTTCCTGAACCCAGAAGGCGACGGCATCCATTGCCAGAGCCCGGTGCTCGATTACCCGATGGTGATCGATAAGAAGAACCGCATTGTCAATAAGCATTCCAAGGGCGTCGAGTTCCTGCTGCGCAAGAACAAGGTCGAATGGATCAAAGGCTACGCTCGGTTGAAGGGCGGGGGGCGCATCGAAGTCGAGGCAGTCGACGGTCCGCAAACGCTGGAAGCGCGCAACATTATCATCGCCACCGGCTCGGAAGCCCGTATGCTGCCGGGATTGCAGCCCGATCCCGATTTGATCCTGACCAACATTGAGATTCTGAACCTGACTGCGGTGCCCAAGTCGCTGGCCATCATCGGCGCGGGCGCCGTCGGCGTAGAGTTCGCCTCCATTTTCAATCGTTTCGGAACCGATGTCGCGGTTTTCGAAATGCTGCCGCGTGTGGTGCCCGTGGAGGATGAGGAGATCTCCAAGGAGTTGGACCGGGCGTTCCGTAAGGCTGGTATCCGCCTGGAAACCGGCGCCAAGGTGGAAAACGTTCGCAAGGGCGGCAAGGGCGTGCAGATGACCGTCACCCTGGCCGGCGGCAAAACGGAAGAAGTGGAGGCGGAGAAGCTGCTGGTAGCCGTCGGTCGCAAACCGAACACCGAAAATATCGGCCTGGAAAACACGCGCGTGGGGTTGGACCGCGGCTTCATCAAGGTGGATCCGTACCAGCAAACCGGCGAACCGGGCGTCTATGCCATCGGCGACGTGGTCGCGGGCACGCCACAACTGGCGCATGTGGCCACCATGGAGGGCATGATCGCGGTGGCGCATGCCGCGGGCAAGCCGGCCACACCCCTCAACCGCAATCGCATCCCGGGATGCACCTACACCGAGCCGGGCATCGGCAGCGTCGGGCTGACGGAAGCGCAGGCGCGCGCGCAAGGCTACCCGGTGAAGATCGGCAAGTTTCCGTTCGCAGGCAACAGCCGCGCCAGCATTCTGGACAGCCACGGTGGATTCATCAAGGTGGTGGCCGACGAAAAGCTCGGCGAAATCCTGGGCGTGCATATCATCGGCCCGGAAGCTTTCGAATTGATCGCCGAAGCAGTAGCGGCCATGGAAGCGGAATCCACGGTGGAGACCATGATGCACACTATCCATCCGCACCCCACGCTTTCCGAAATGATGGGCGAGGGGTTCAACGCCGTCTACGGTCTAGCCATCAATGCTTAAGTGCGAGTGGCAGGAACCGGGCCGCGTGGAGTATGGCAGCGCGTTCGCATTGCAGCAACAACTCGTCGCCCAGCGTAAGGCCGGCGCCATCCCCGACCAGCTCATCCTGCTGGAGCACCCGCATACCATCACCCTGGGGCGCAACGGTCACTCGGAAAACGTTTTGGCAGGAGAGGAAATCCTGACCCGCGCGGGCATTGCCTTCCATCCCACCGACCGCGGCGGCGACGCGACGTATCACGGGCCGGGACAGATTGTCGGCTATCCTATCCTGGACTTGCGCGAATGGAAACGCGACGTGGGTGCGTACGTGCGGGCGATCGAGCAGGTGCTGATCGATACTCTCGCGGATTTTGGTATCCAGGCGGGCCGCATTCCGAAGTTGACCGGTGTTTGGGTGGGCGAGAGCAAGATCGCCGCTATCGGTGTGCATATCAGCCGATGGGTTACATCGCACGGTTTCGCCCTCAATGTCTCGACCGGCCTGCAGTATTTCCAGTACATTGTTCCTTGCGGCCTCGCGAAGCCGGTGACTTCCATGGCGCAATTGGGGTGCGGCAATTCCTGGGCGGAGGTTGCGGATCGGCTGGCCGCGCACTTTGGCCGCGTGTTTGAACGCGAAATGGAGAGATGCATATGACGGATGTGGTGATGCCCCAGATGGGCGAAAGCATCGTGGAAGGGACGCTGACCAAGTGGCTGAAGAAGGCCGGCGACCACGTGGAGCGGGACGAACCGCTGTTTGAGATATCCACGGACAAAGTCGATACGGAAATTCCGTCGCCGGCGGCGGGCACGCTGTCGGAGGTCCTGGTGGAAGAGGGAAAGACGGTCGGCATCGCGACGGTGGTGGCGCGTATCGACGAGGGCGGCGGGGCAGCGCCCGTTGCGGCCCCGTCTGCCGCACCGGCCGAAGCCGCTGCCGAGCCCAAGCCGCAGCAAGAGCCTGCTCCGCCGGCGCCGCCGCCCGCTGTAGAGGCTGCCCCACCCGCAGAAGAGGTTGCCGAACCCGCCGAGCCGACTGGTCCGCTGTCGCCCTTGGTGCGCCGCATGGCGCGCGAATATTCCATCGACCTGGCCAAGGTGAAGGGCACCGGTGCGGGTGGCCGCATCACGAAACAGGACGTGGAAGGCTTTATCGCCAGCCAGCAGCAAGCGCCGCCGGTGCCGGGGCCACCACCTCCACCCGCGCCGGCTCCTGTGCTCGTGCAAGCCGCACCTGCTCCACCGCCGCCGCCCGTGCAAGCCGCGCCGCCGCCTCTGCCCGCAGCCGGACAAGCCAAAACGCGCATCGAGCCGCTGAGCACGATGCGCATCCGCATCGCCGAGCACATGCTCGCCAGCCGCCGCACTTCCGCGCATGTCACTACCATTCATAAGGTGGACATGACGAAAGTGGCCCGCATGCGCGATCGCCACAAAGCCGATTTCCAATCGAACTACGGCCTGTCCCTTACTTACTTGCCGTTCGTGGTGCGCGCCACGGTGGTGGGTCTGCGCACTTATCCGTTGCTGAATGCGTCGCTCGAAGGCAACAACATCATCCACCACAACGAGATCAATATCGGCATTGCGGTGGCGCTCGAAAACGGATTGATTGTGCCGGTGATCCGCCAGGCCGACGAGAAGAACGTGCTGGGCCTGCAACGGTCCATCGTGGATCTGGCCACACGCGCCCGTTCGCGTCAGCTCAAGCCCGACGAAGTGCAGGGCGGGACATTCTCGATCACCAACTTCGGCGGCTTCGGCAGTGTGATCGCGACGCCGATCATCAACCAGCCGCAGGTAGCCATCCTGGGTGTTGGCGCGGTGGAGAAGACGCCGGTGGTAATCGACGATGCGATTGCCATTCGCTCGGTGATGTATCTGTCGCTGAGCTTCGATCACCGGCTGATCGACGGCGCGCTGGCCGATCAGTTTACGGCGAAGGTGAAGCAGGTGCTGGAGGGCTGGTCGGAGGAGGTGCTGTAATCTGGGAACTAATGCCCAGTGCTTTACCAGCGGTCGTTCGTCGGCACGAAACCGAGATTGCGGCTTGTTACGCCATTTCACAGGGGAACTTGAGCTGAGCGAGCTTTTGAGCCGCAAGGTAGATCTGGTTTCGAAGCGCGCTTTGCGAGAGCCGCTCAGGGGAGAAATCATTCCGCAGGCGCGGCTTTATGAGGCGTGACCAGGTGCTCCTGGAGGACATCGCGGCTGCGGCGGATGCCGTTGCGGAATTCACAGCGGGCTGGACGGCAGAGACCCGAATGAACCGACACTGGACGAACGTGCCTGCTCGAAACTGTCTGACTTTCCTGCTATACTTTTCAGCAGAAGTCCGACTTTCCGGCTTCTTGAACATTAGAAGGCGGGGCCTATGACCAGTCTCGTTAAAATCCACCACAAGGGCCAGATGACTCTGCCTAGCCGGCTTCGCTCCGCCATCGGCATAGCCGAAGGAGATCTGGTCGAGGCCTCTGTGCAACGCGGCAAAATCGTGCTGACGCCCAAACTGGCGATTGGCGGCGTCAAGGTCGCCAACGCCGACAGCGAGTATACCCGAGAGCAACGCAGCGTGATTGATGCCCGGTTGGCGAAGGCCCGCAAAGGTCCCTACCACGGTCCTTTCGATACAGCGGACGAAGCCATCCAGTTTCTCCATAAGGAGATCAGGAGCCGCAAAGCAACCAAGCGCAAGACGACCAAGCTATGAAGGTTGTCTTGTCCGACCGCTCCATTGAGGCATTGAAAGATGCTCCACGGAACGTGCAGCGGGCCTTTGAAAAACAGCTACGGTTTCTCGCCGGCAACTTGCAGCATCCCTCCCTCCACGCCAAGAAGTACAGTGAATCAGTCGGCCTCTGGCAGGCTCGCGTCAACAAGGATTGGCGCTTCTATTTCACGATCACTGGCAACACGTATCAGATTGAAGACGTGATTCCGCATCCGAAAAAGTAAGTCGAAGGCGCGCCTCCATGGCTTTTCTCTGCTTGCGGCCCCTTACCGTCCGCTAAGGGAGACCTATCTTCTCGCTATACTCATGGCGTTGTCGCGGTCGCAGGCAGGCCCATCCGAACCGCGAGGCCCTCGCGAATTGCATCTATGACGTTGGCTTGCGCCTCAGCTTCCGACGTCCCTTGGCTCACACAGCCAGGTATGGATGGACACTCCGCAACAAACGCCCCGTCTTCGTCTTGATAAATCGTAATACATAACGTCATAGCAGTCACTCCAAGTGGAACACCTCTTCCAACGCCAGTATCCCCTCGTCCGGACGCCGCCCATCCAGCGCCTCGAAGAACGGCGCCATCTCCCGCTGCCACCGCGCGTTGATCTCGCGTTCCGACATCCCGCGTAGCGCCGCCGCAAAATCGGGCGTCTCCAGATACCCCACTAACAACCCGTCGGCGCGCAGAAATAGCGAATAGTTCCGCCACCCGGTTTCGCGCAGCGCCTGCAGCATCTCCGGCCACACCGCCTTGTGCCGCTCCTTATATTCCGCCAGCCGCTCAGGCCTCACCTTCAACAAAAAGCACACGCGCTCCATTACTTCACCTCCGCCAGGGGGATCTTCAACAGCGACGCCAGCTTCGCGATGCGCGCCACGATGTGCCCCACTCCCAGGGCGCAATGGTGCGTGGGGCCTTCCATCGACCAGCGGTTGATGAACTCCGCCGGCCCACCCCCGAAGCGCAGCCGCGAATTTGTATTGCCGATGCGCAGAATCGGACCCGGCAGCGATTCGCCTTCCGCCGCCACCAGCTTCAGCGCACCATCGGCGGTTTGCGTCAAACCCAGCAAAGTCACTGGCCCGGTCTTCACCTTGAACTCGACCGAGACGCCGGCGCCGCGTTTGCCGTGATACAGGCCCAACCCGCGCAGCACGGGGCGTGCGTTGCTGATGGCGATGTGGCCTGGACCATCGTGCCCCATAAGGACGAAGTTATCGCAAAAGTCCATCGCGTAGAATTCGGTGAAGGAGCCGCCGGCCCCGAATCGATCCAGTATCAGCATTGCCAGGCACGTCTTCAGATCGCCTTCGCCGCTGGCGGGAATCCCGCGCGCAGTGAGCAGCGTATTGCCGAGGATCATCCCCGCGGCCAAGCGCTCGAATTCGTTGCCGTCCAGTCCGCGGTAGTAATACGTCAGACCGTCGAGCGCGAAATCCGCGGCCAGCCGGTCGAGGCCTACCGCCAAACGCGCGGCCCAATCGAGGTCGTCCACCGGCACGCCCGCATCGATTGCGAAGGCGTCGTGCGCGACGGCCAGCTTCGCGGCGATCTCATCCGCGCTGGCGGCCGCGACCCGTTTGGCCAAGTCGTCCATCTCCAGCACCTCGACATGCGCGCCAAGCTCCGCGTGCATCGCGGTGAAGTCCGCATACATGTCCAGCATGCCCGGATAGGTATGGCCCAGGAAACCAATGCGGCACTGGCGAATGGCGCGCGCGACGGCCGCGGCGCGGCACCAGTCCTCGATTTCGCGCCACGCGGCGGCATCCTCGTGTAACTGGCCCGAGACTACATGGAAATCGACGCGGGCGCGCATGAAAGCGTTCGCGATCTCCGGCACGCAGCAGGCCGAACAGTTCGCCAGCCACTCGGCTGTATCCACCGTTTCATAATCGAGCGCCGCGCATGGTTGCAGATTGAGCACCAGCACCGGAGCCCGCGCCTTCTGCACCACGGGCAGCACCTGCGACGACGGAGCGTAGGTGGCCACGTG